>NZ_KE387152.1:499412-754742 GCF_000430505.1 Eisenibacter elegans DSM 3317
TATTATTCTCAGCAAGTTGACGCTTGTTTTTACCGTCTTGGCACCCGTAACGAGGCCAAGGGCATTGTCTCTTCCGTACACACCCCCACCTTTGATATTGATGAGGACGCACTCGAAATCGGTGCCGGCCTGATGGCTTGGATTGCCCTCGAAGAGCTACGGCAAAGCCAATGTTAAACTTTTGTTATGTAGACTTTATATTAGTTTCAAGCTTTATCAAAGCCATAGGGAGCAGTCATAATTAACGTATTTTTGCGGCTTAGTTTGTTGGATAAACCCTATGGAAAGCCCCTTAAAGACATCAGTAACTAACACAAAACCAAGCTTTTTGTCTGTTTCTCAAACAAGACAATACGGATGGTCGGTTTTGTGCTTTGCTTTGCTGTTGTTAACATTCTTGACAGCCCTGCAAGTGATGATTGCCGCCTTCAAAATCTTAGGGAGAGATACCCTAGAGCAGGTCGTTATCGCCACATATAACCCCTTCGTAGGCTTATTCATAGGGCTTCTGGCCACAGCAGTAGTACAAAGCAGCTCTACTGTTACAACTACTGTTGTGGTGTTGGTTGCTTCGGGAACGGTTGCGCTCGAAAATGCGGTTTTTATGGTGATGGGAGCCAATATTGGCACTACCGTAACGAGCACAATGGTAGCTATGGGGCACGTAACCCGCAAGAAAGAGTTTCGAAAGGCTATTGCTGCGGCCACGTTACACGACTTCTTCAACATCTTCACGACACTCATCCTGCTTCCGTTGGAGTATTACTTTAGACTACTTTCGCGCCTAGCCACCTTTATCACCGCACAAATCACCTTCAACCCTACACAAAGTGCTTATATCAATCCCATACATACCTTCATTACGGGGGGGACTGATTGGCTGGTACATCAAATGTCGGGGTATGTCGGGCTGGTGTTGTTTTTGGCTTTTGTCCTTATCTTTACTTCATTGCGTTTGATAGGCTGGCTCTTTAAGCGGATGCTTGATGTAAAAAATAGTGCCTTCCTGAGCGACCGAATGTTTGCCACACCTGCGCACGCTCTCGGGTTTGGAGCGCTGATTACGGCGGTGTTTCAGTCTAGCTCCTTAACTTCTTCTCTGATAGTCCCTCTGGTAGCCCACAACCGATTGCCGCTGCGGAAGGCTTTCCCATTCATCATGGGGGTCAATGTTGGCACGACCATTACAGCCCTGATTGCCGCCACTTCGGCTTTTTCAGAAGCCTTTAGCATCGCCCTGACACACTTGCTCTTCAACCTTATTGGAGTGCTAATCTTATTTCCCATTCCGGCCATTCGCAACTTACCCATCCGCCTAGCAAGAGAGCTGGGAAAAGCCACCTTGCGCAGCCGGTTTGTAGGCTTCAGCTATATTCTAGCCCTGTTTTTCTTACTTCCCTTCTTGTTGATTGCCTTCAACAAAAATAACATCACTGTCAAAGAACACATCTATACCGAAGATAGCCATCAATTGGCACAGCTCAGCAGCGCAGTACAGTTTATCTATCCTAAGGCGATGCTGGAAGCGCAAAAACTGCTCTACCGCCAACAGATTTACGTCCCCAAGGAGTGGGCTTTGGACAATACGCTGTTCCAAGATGTGCTCTACAGTCACCGCGAATCAGACACACTGTATATCAATAATATCCCCTTGTACCTTACACAAGACGGCTCCTGTATGGGATATGAAGACACACAGCGCCAGTATGAGTATTGTGTAGAAAGTGTACAATACAACTTTGTGCTCCGTCCGGATTTGAAGTTTGATACTTGCTTTATTGTCCGACGAAGGATGTTGGAAGCACCTTACCATACCCAGCGTATTTTTATAGCCCCAACCCAACGCTGGATTTTACGATGGGAACTCTATAACCGTGACGAACGCCTGCTGGGATTCAAGGAATTAGCCACTATCCGATAGCCTAGGCCTGTATCAGGAAATAGCACGAACGCGCCACACAGTCTTACTGTGATTGGAAACAGCCCACCCTCCTCCAAAAAACATACCCCTGTAGTCAATGACCACAGGGGATGCGTCTTAAACGTCAATAATAAACAACACTGTTGAGAAGGCTATTTTGGTAAATAGCTATAGATTCGTAGAATTTTTTTGAGATTTTGGTTAGATTCGAATATTCATATATTTCAAATAACCAAATATATACTATGCTCTTACATAAAAACCATACTTATCACGCATTGTTGCTGCTCTTTGCCTGCTTCTTAGGCAGCAGTGCTTGGGCACAAGCCAGCTTTGACCCACGCATCCCCGACGGAATTGTCAAACCTAAGTCCTACCGCATCAGCCTCCAAGGTAAGGGCAATACCTTTACCGTACCCGAAGGGCGCAACTTATACATCACACGGCTTACGGTATCTCCTTCATCTGTGATGAGCGATACCGGATTTCTGACCATCGATGGGATGCCCGTGATGAGCTTCAACAAAGGCCTAGACCTCTGTGGTATTGGCCTAGACTAATACCTCGCCACGCCGTTATTGGTGGGCGAAGGTAGCAAATTGGCCGTTGAGGGGCACGGAGAGCTACACCTACAGGTCTTGACGGTAGAGGCCAAGGTGCCAGTGGTGATTTTCAAGGCCAATGAGCCTATGAAAATCCCCGAAGGCAAGACTTTTGTCTTGATGCATACCATTCGTGAGCGTACTTGTGATGTGGCCTACAAAGGTACATTTACCTTTGGGGAGATTGATGCGCTGCATTTTCCGGAGTTTTTTGATGACCTCAGCGAGATTAAGACAGAGGCCGACAATCGCATCCGTTTGGGCTATCTATATTGATTGCCCTGTATGTATACCCAATCAGAACCAGTTTGGGAGATATATACGCACGGAAAATACTGGAGAATCAAGAAAATCAAATCTTGTGCATCTTGGTGTATTTTTCCTAAAAACCCTTGCCAGCTGACCCAGCCGCAAGGGTTTTTGACGGTATATATATATGGCAAAGCAACGCTTTGATTTGGTTTAGCAAAGGTACACAAGCTTGATATATCGAACAAATTGATAATACAAATAGAAATATAATCAAAAACTATCATCACAAATAAATAGCCCCCTCTTCGGGGTCGCCATATATTTCGGCCAAACCTTGCTGATAATGGTATGCACCAAGCCAGGCCAAGAGCGCATCGACCTCATGCCAAGTACTGGGCAAATTTCCCCAGTGGAGCTCAGGATAAAGGGCTTGAATCGCTTTCAGTACATCAGCCATACTGTCTAGTGATTTTTTGTAGCCCAAAGGTTTGAGCCCAAGGCGCTCGGCTTGCGCGCCCGGGTATGTTTCAATCAGAGGGCATACTTCGCCCAAAGCATAGCGCAAGCGGATAGCCCGAGCTGTAAGACCACCCAGAAACATAGGCGACATAGCTTGTAAGGCCTTATCACCCACACGGTAAAAGAAATCAGCTGTAGCATCTGCTTCACCAAGGCGCTGATACACCTTTGGCAAAGACAAGGGCGCATCAATAAAAACAAGCGCCGGTTGTAAGTAATGTAGTCTATCCAGAAGCCACTGGTCTGCATCTTTTTTGGCGGCAACAAGCTCCCAGCAACATTGCCCGTCGGGCAAACGATAGAACAAGGCCGTGGTTCCGGCTAGCTTTGCGCCATAATCCACACCTACCAAAAGCGCGTCGGGTGAAAGCTCAGTGGGGAGGGGTCGCATCTGCGAGAGGGTTATTTTATTTTTTTGGGAAAATAGCGCCTCGGAAACTCAAAAAAGACTTGATTGGCGGCCTGTTGGTCGTTGAGCGCTGCCCAATGTTCTTGTTGAAAATCAAGCCTTACCAAGCCTGTTGTGGGGATATTGGGCAGCGGCGTACTGCTCCAATAATTGTGCAGTTGGGTCAACTCGGGGTTGTGTCCTATGATAAGAGCCTCACTCCATTCATCAGGAAAACTACTAACGAGCTGTATTTGGTCTTCGAGAGTCCCATAGTAGAGGCTGTCGTTGTAGTGAATTCGTGTTTTATCTAACTGCAATACATTGACAAAACTTAGCGCGGTAAGTCGGGTGCGTTCAGCCGGGCTTACTATCATCGCATCCAGTTGGGGGTGTCGTTGTAGCAGTATTTGCGCCATAAAAGGCGCATCGCGTTTACCCCGCTCATTAAGCGGGCGGTAGAAGTCATCCAGAGAACTGTCTTTCCAACTCGATTTGGCGTGTCTCAAAAGATAAAGTGTCTTCATAGAACCTGTGCTGGCCTATCAGCAAAAAGTAAGCGCATCAAAGCAGGGGCTGATAAGTACCAATTAGTGTGTGGGGCTAATGATTGAACGCAAAGATACAACTTATACCAAGATTCACTTGATTTGAGAATTTACAGGATTTGATTTTCTTGACGCGCAAAGATTTTCAGCATATACATCGTCCAATCACGCCACTAGACATTTTTCAAATCCCATAGTTAAAACTATGGGCTAAGTCTTGTTTTGGGGGTAAAATAAGGCCTCAGTCGGAGCTGGAGCTCCGAGCTACTTTTCCAAAAATGTCCAATGATGTGTCGTCCAAACCAATTTGATGGCTATATCTCGGTTTTCTGATAATCCTTGGGTGAAAATATCGCCGAATGTATGCACCCGGCACAATGGCCTAGAGCTTGGCCTTGGTAGGCGGCTTGACCATAAAGTCTTTGAGATAATAAGGCTCAAAGTAGGCCAAGTCTTCCCATTGTTGGTCTTGGTAGGCGGCAGCGGCAAGTGTACCCATAGCCGCCGCATTGGGGTAGAGCTGGGGGAGAAACACCGCATTGGGTTGCGCTGTCTTGAGTGGGGCAAACTTAGCCGCACCATTGCCGCCAAAGTAGATGGGTGCTTGCGCCAGATACTCGTCAAACGTATCAGGCTCCAGAATGAGGGCTTGGGTAGGGCTTACTACCGTGTGGTCTTTGGCGTAGAGCGCACAATAGACCTCCATTCGGCGGGCATCAATCATAGGGCAAGCATAGGGCGCTTGTGGGTTTTGAATAAAAATTTGTTCTGCCATGGCCTGTAATGTATCCACAGCTACCAACGGGATATCTAGCCCGAAGGCCAAGCCCTTGGCCGTAGCCACTCCGATGCGCAGGCCGGTATAAGAACCGGGTCCTTTGGAAACAGCTACAGCCGCCAAGTCTTGGAGGGTATAGTCATTGTGTAGCAATAAACCCTCTATCATCAGGGTCAGCTGTGAGGAGTGCGATTGCTGCCGATGTAGCTCTGTAGCAGCCAAGAGTTGTGTGTCTTGGTGTAGGGCTACGGAACACACATGGGTAGCAGTTTCGATACTAAGAATAAGTGCCACAGGCAAAAGGGTAAGGGTACAACAAAGGCCGAGTCCTTCGGTCTATTGGGCGCAAATCCTTAGCGATAGGTTTCCAAACACTATCGCTAAGGAGCTGGCAACTAAGCATAACGCTCAAATTACAGAAGAGCCAAGGGCGCAAAAATACGCAACTATCGGTTCTTGCCCAATATTTTGTTGTATTCTGAGCTATTGTTGAGTACTTCTAGCGAGCGCTGTATGTCAGGGTCATTTTTGAAGAGGTACTCACGCTGGCCTTTTTGGTAATAATAACGTGCCACGATTTCGTACTCCAAGTGGTACTTGATTTCGTCTTTGAAGGTCATTAGGTCAGCCTCTTTGTTGTGCGAAATTTGAGCTTTCAGTTGTTTTAGCTGCTCCTTGATTCCTTGGTAATAGGCCTCCTCTTTGGCGCTGGTTTCGAGCTTGACAAACTGTTTTTCCACATCTGTAGTGTAGTCATAGTCTTTGTCTTTGAGCCACTGTACAAATGCTTGATATTCGGCATCGCTAAGCTTGAAATTATCAGCACTACTGATTTTAGGATTTTTGCTCGCAAAGAGAGTGGCATAATCAAAAATCAAGTCCTTGTCAAGCAAGCTTTGTGTAATGGGTTTAGGGTTGCTGTTGTCTACGTTGATGTCAGGAGCGAGGCCATTACCATCATACACCACCCGACCGTTTTTGGTTTTGTAGGCCATACGCAAGGAGTCGGCCAGCTTGCTGGCTTGGCCGTTTTCGTCGCGGGCGCTATAGTCTATAGCCTGAATACAGCGCCCACTAGGGATGTAGTATTTGGCGGTGGTGATTTTGACCTGAGCGTTATAAGACACTGGGCGAGTGGTTTGTACCAGGCCTTTACCAAAGGTATTGCGCCCTACAAGCACGCCTCGGTCGTAATCTTGGATAACACCCGAAACGATTTCGGAGGCCGAAGCGCTGCGCTCATTAATCAACACTACCAAGGGCATTTGAGTGTCAATAGGCGAGGCATTGGCATAGTAGGTTTTGTTCCAATCTTCGATTTTGCTTTTGGTAATGACGACTTCGCCCCCTTTGGGTACAAACAAGTTGGAGATATCCACGGCCTCATTGAGTAAGCCCCCCGGGTTGCCACGCAGATCCAGAATCATCTTGGTGGCTCCTTTTTCTTTGAGTTCGTTGAAGGCGCGGGCTACTTCGCGAGAAGCTCCGCTGGTAAAATCTGTTAATTGGATATAGCCCACCTGCGCATTGATCATTCCATAATAAGGCACATTGTTGATTTTGATGTTTTCGCGATTGAGCGTAATATCAAGGGGTTGTGCTTGGCCAATACGTTTGACACGAAGCTTGAGCGATGACTTGGCTTGTCCTTTGAGTAACTTGCTGATTTCGGCAGAGTTGGTTTTGTTGGTAATGGCCACTCCATCTATCTCGATGATTTCGTCGCCAATACGCAGCCCGCTTTCGTAGGCAGGGTATCCTTCATAAGGCATCAGGATCAACGTACGCCCGTTGCGTGTGCCTACCATCGCCCCTATACCGCCATATTCGCCGGTAGTCATTGTTTGATAGTCTTCTATTTCGTCTTCGGAAATGTAATTGGTATAAGGGTCAAGCGATTTGAGCATCGCATCAATACCTGTTTTCATCAGCTGGTTGGGATTCAGCTCATCAACATAGTAGGTGTTTATTTCGCGGAAAAGCGTGGTGAAAATATCTAGGTTTTTAGCTATCTCAAAATACTTGTCCTTGGCTGCGCTGCGCTCGCGAGCAGCGTCTTCGGGAGAATAAACGGACTGGGCAACGGCGCTGGTAAGCCAGAAAAGCCCAACGAAGAGCAGGGTAACAAAACGATATTGCTTCATAAGACAGAAATTTGGTATAGTGAAAATGGCTCGTACAAACAAGAGGGCTGGTTGGTATAATCTAGGCTAGGGGCTGTTTGCCGAGAGATATTTTCAATATAACGATTTTTTAACACACAACGTTGGTCTTGTAAAGATATTTATGCGGGGGCTTTTTTGTGCAAAGCTGACAAATGTCATCAAATATTGACAATAGAGGCGCTACCTTTATTGTCGAAACCTAACTCTTCTGCTTATGAATACCAAAGAAGCAACCAAATTGTATGTGTTTATTGGGCTGATTATTTTGATGTTCTTGTCGGGCTTGTTGATGACAGGACTGATGATTGTCGGAGCCAATGCCTTGGGCGAAGTAATGCTATATGCCTCTATTGTTATTTCGCTGGTGTTTGTGGCCGCTGCAGGGTTTTTCAGTAGTGAGTCTAAACAAAGCCACTAAGGCCTCATAAATCCATACAAAACGCTTATTATGGTCATTGCCTCCCGCGCTATTTCAGGCGTAGGGAGGTTTTTGCGTATCTGAGCGGCGGGAATATCGTACAGTATTTGTATAGGGGTGATTTTTTAGTTTTGGCTAAAAAACAGTACTTTTGATTTTCAAAAAAGAACAACACTTAGCCTGCATTACGTATGACCCTACATCCCAACGACCCCTCTCTACGCTCTTGGGTAGCAGTAGCCCCAGAGAGTGATTTCCCAATACAAAACCTTCCCTTTGGCATTTTTTCACCTCCGGGAGGGGCTGCGCCTCGCGCCGGAGTAGCTATTGGCAATCAGGTACTAGACCTGAGCGTGTTGGTGGAGTATGGCCTGATGGAAAGCCTCAACCTCCCCGACCCCAGTGTGTTTCACGAATATGTACTCAATGATTTTATTGCCTTGGGCAAGCCCTATTGGCAAGCAGTGAGGGCGCGGCTCTCTGAGCTATTGCGCGAAGACCATCCCGAGCTTCGCGACAATGCGGTGCTACGCCAAGCCGCGCTCTATCCTATGGACAAGGTAGAGATGCACTTGCCGGTACGTGTGGGCGACTACACCGATTTTTATTCCAGCATCGAACACGCCACCAATGTAGGGAAAATGTTTAGGCCTGATGGCGACCCGCTGTTGCCCAATTGGCGACACCTGCCTGTAGGCTATCACGGGCGTGCTTCGTCTATCATCCCTTCGGGCATTCCGCTACACCGACCTAAGGGCCAAACGCGACCCAATGAACAAGAGCCGCCTGTTTTTGGCCCTTCTAAGAGAGTGGATTTTGAGCTGGAGATTGCTTTTATCACCGGCGGGCCTACTGCCCTAGGAGATACTGTCAGCACAGCCCAAGCCGATGATTTGGTCTTTGGCTTTGTGCTCTTCAACGACTGGTCTGCCCGCGACCTCCAAAAGTGGGAATATGTGCCTCTAGGGCCTTTTTTGGGTAAAAACTTCGGTTCTTCTGTCTCCCCTTGGATTGTTACGCTCGATGCGCTGGAGCCTTTCAGAGTGGCTGGCCCTACCCAAGAGCCGGTAGTATTGCCCTATCTGCAATACCAAGGCAAGAACAACTTCGACATCGCGCTTGAGGTAGATATCAAGCCACAAGAAGAAGCCCCTACTACTATCTGCCGTTCCAATTACAAGTATATGTATTGGAACTATGCCCAACAACTGGCACACCATACCGTCAATGGCTGTAACATCAACCCTGGCGATATGTATGCCTCAGGCACAATCAGCGGCCCTGACAAAGGAAGTTATGGCAGTATGTTGGAATTGAGTTGGGGTGGTAAAGAGCCTATTCCCTTGGCAAATGGCAAAACCCGGACGTTTGTAGAAGATTACGACACAGTCATCATTAGAGGCTTCGCTCAAAACGCACAAGTGCGTATTGGCTTTGGAGAAGTAAGTTGCCAAATTCTACCAGCAAAATAAGGCTCTTATATCGGGTTGGTTTTAGGATTGCAGACACTAATGCCCTTCATACGCCACTGGACATTTTTCAAACCCCATAGTTAAAACTATGGGTTAAGTCTCATTTTGGGAGTGAAATAAGACTTAGTCACAGTTTTAACTGTAGTGTAGGATTTGAAAGATGTCTCTCTTCATCGACATCAAAACATTGTTTTTTTCGATTGTTGCGTTCAAATGCTTAAAAAAGGCCGGGAATTTCGGCTGAGATGAAATAATGTATTTTATTTGATTTTTTAATCTTTTTAACGTTTGGCAAGGCCTTTATGTGTTGAATCAAGGCTTTTTCAGAGAGCTTGGTGTTTATTTTCTCTCGTATTTGCTTGGGCGTTAGGGCTTGATTTTGGAGCAAAATCGCTATTTGTTGCGCTATGTCCTCTGCTGTCTCATTATTGGCAGGGGCCTGCTTGTCTGTAGGATTTGACACGATGGGATAACCCTCAAAATCAACGGCTTTAGCTCCTTTATCAATCAGGAGTTGGTTGGCGTTTTGTTCCCCTTCTTGGGGCTGTCGCACGCATACACAACGGTTTTTTTTGAGGCCGTCCAATGCCCCCGTCCACGTGCCGCCGCTATCAGCAGACTGAGCTACATAAATTTCGCTTGCCAAGGCATAAATAATAGGGTTGCGCGCCATTGCCAAGCCCGTAGCCCAGACAGCCTTGGGTGGGAAAATGCTCAGTACCAAAGCGTCGCCGGCGGTGATGGCCTGATAGTATTTCTTGATACCGGAGCCAAACGTCATAATCCCTTGCGGCAACACAATGATACTTTGACCCCTGTATTTCAAGGCGCTGTCTAGGGCTTGTTTGTCTACTCCTCTGGCAAAGCCACTCACCACTACTTGGTATTGTTCGGAGGCTTTCTTGGCGATATTGTCTGTAAACTGTAAGGATACTTCGTCGGCATTGCGGCTACCGACGATGGCAATGCTGTTTTCCTGCATTATCTGTTTGTTGCCCTTGACATACAAAACAGTTGGAGCTTTCACTTTGAGGTTGTTTTTCAGGGTTGGGGAGTACTCAGGACTGCTAATCGGAACAAGCTCAAAGCCCTGCGAGAGCAGGTCTTCTGCCAAAAAAGCAGTGTTTGGCAGCTCGGTTTTGGCTTGTATCAAGTCTTGGACTTGAGCCTCTGATAGTTCAAAGTCAGTTTGCCAAGCTTCTTGGGCCTCAAAAAAATCTGCCAAGCCCATTTGTTTTTCGTGAATGATTTTGACAACCAACCGGTTGATTTTCTCTGCCCCCCAACGGGGCAAATGCGCTAAAGCAATCCAGTAAGTTGTTTCACATTGTGAGGTCATACGTGGTATTGTTTGATGATATCCAAAATTTCTTGCCCATACTCCTTACTTCCCAATAGGTCGAAGACTGTCTGCCGCCATTATCTTGTGCAGGCTCAATATATCACTTTTTATCACGTCTATCAAACGGGCATATTTTTGAGCATCAGGCCGTGCTTATTCGATAAAGGACAAGGTTTTGTCTGCTTCAGGATTATAAAACAAGACAATGTAAGCTGGTTTACCAGCACGTCCGGCGCGGCCTATCTCTTGGTAATAATGAATAGCCGATTCGGGTATTTGTGTGTGTGTACTACGAAGCGCACATCCGGCTTGTCGATTCCCATTTCGAGAGCGTTGGTACTGACAACACACTTCTTGTAGTTGTTGTTCATCAGGTTTTGCTCGATGAAGGCCTTGGTAGCAGGATCTATACTAGCGTTGTAGCAGGCTGCCACGATGCCTGTGGGCTCAAACCATCGTGCATACAATGTTGTATTGACCCTAGTTCCGGCGTATACTAGACCTTTGCCGTCTATCTTGGGTAGATTTTGTGCCAGCCAAACCATTTTTTCATCTTCTGAGCCTACTGCTATGACAAACAAGTGGAGGTTAGGGCGGAGCAAATTGCCCCGGATGGTGTGGATATTTATACAATGGGCTTCATCTACTACGACCATCGCAATCTTGAGGGCGGAGTCGCGGATAGCCGAGCTATTGGGGTGGACAAAATAACAAGCAGACACAGAGTTAGGAAAGCTCTCAGTCTTTTTTGAGGTTTGAAGTCAGGCCAGAAGAAGCACTAACAGATATTAGATGTTTGTCTTAGGGTTTGAATGGATGTTTAGCTCGTGGTTATTATAAGACACCGTGAGACTATGATCATCTCAAAACTATGGCTTACTACGCACAATGACGAAGAGATAACCGACAAATGTGCTGAAAAGGTGTTTTTTTGTTTTGTTTCGAAATTTGGATACCAAAGCACAAGGTTTTTCGTGATTTGAGCATCAGCAAGACCGCCTTTTTCCAAATTACAATGAAGTAGCAAACATACCCAATCAGTTGATTGAACCAGTGGGACAAGTCTGGCAAATTTATTAGCAAATTCTATACGCTTTATACTTACATAGTGGTTATTTGTCATCAAATAGTTGATCAAATCCCAAAAAATACCGAACAAACATCCAGCCAACAGAACTGCTACTAGGTGGGGGCATACCATCAAAAAACCCACCAACAGGAGCTGTTGTGGGCTTTTGGCAAACCTTGGAAGAGGGGGTAGATATATCGTAAAAGAAATCGATTACAACATCTTCAACACCATCACTACTAGGATATAAAACCAAGAAAAAATACCTCGTCGGATAGAAGAACCATAGTCCATTTGCTTAAAAGCCCACCACGCACCCAAGAAGGGCAACACAGCAAAGAGGCCATAGCCGATAAACTGGATGATTGTCCAAGTACGGTTTACCGAAAAGGCACTGAATCCTAAGGATCCAAAAAGAACCAGAGAACCAATGACAAAGGCCGTAGAATTGAACATCAACATTCGACGGGCTTGAGCGTGTTTTGCTAAACTCATATCTATTGTGGGTTAAAGAGGTTTCACCATTGAGGAATATTATTGAGCAAAGCGCTCAACATAGCTTTACCCTTTATTCGTGTTTCAAATTAAAAAGGTTTCGTCAAAGCAGCAAAAACTCCGCTTACTTTTTTAGAAAACAGAATTTTTTGAGGGATAATTTGCACAAGTCCCGTTTTTTATCGTTTTTTTGCGTACCTTTGTTCACTTAAACCACAGCAATGTATCAACCATTGATGATTTCTGTATTAACCACCTCTTGGCCTTAACAGACCTCTTCTACATCACTTTGCCTGCCAAAGACAATGTAAAAGCAGAAACGGTCGTCAAGAGCCGTTTTTTTTATTGTACACTGTTTTCACTCATTACAACCTATCACGTATATGGCAAAAGTTTCGTATTACACACCCGAAGGACTACAGAAGCTCAAGGACGAGCTGCAATTCCTCCGCACCAAGGGTCGTGCCGATATTGCCCGTCAGATAGCCGAAGCCCGAGACAAAGGCGACCTCTCCGAAAATGCCGAGTATGATGCGGCCAAGGATGCTCAGGGCTTGTTGGAGCTAAAAATTGCCAAACTTGAAGAGCTACTAGGCAACGCCCGACTCATCGACGAGTCGAGTATCGATACTTCTAAAGTTTCTATCCTGACGCAAGTCAAAATCAAAAACCTCAAAACCAAAGCTGTCCAAACCTATACTCTAGTATCAGAGGAAGAGGCTGACCTCAAGCTGGGACGCATTTCTGTGCAGTCACCTATCGGGAAGGGTTTGTTAGGAAAAGCTGTAGGAGAAAAAGTAACAATTCAAGTTCCTGCTGGAGCGTTGGATTTTGAAGTATTGAGCATCGACCGCGCTAACATATAGTGCTGTATGCAATTACCGGGGGCTTGTGTAGCCGTCAAATTTATTTGTATCTTTATGCCCTATCGTGCTATCTCAACCCCCGGAACTTATGGCATCTGTATTTACCAAAATTATCAAAGGCGAGCTACCATCGCATAAAATCGCCGAGAACGAGCATTTTTACGCATTTCTGGATATTGCCCCCATCGTACCCGGGCATATGCTCGTTATTCCTAAGCAGGAAGTAGACTACCTCTTTGACCTCGACAATCAGACCTTGGCCGCCCTACACCTCTACTGTAAGCCCTTGGCGCAAGCCCTGCAAGCGGCCACGGGCTGTGTGCGGGTCAGTACGATTGTGGCAGGGTTTGAAGTGCCACACGCACACATACACCTCATCCCCTCCAACACAATGGACGACCTCAGCTTTGAGCGCAAACAGCCAGCTAGTGCAGAGGCGTTGGCTGCTATGGCTGAGCGTGTTCGCCAATACCTGCCCGACAATATGCGCTAAGCAGGCATCAATTCTATCAGCGGTTTTAGCACAGAAAGCCTGATTTTGACACAAAACGAAGGCTTTCTATTCCACTCATTGCCAGTGTACTACACTTGTCGGGCGAAGTGGTTATTCGCGCTCCAAAATCATTTTTTGGTCGGGAGTTTGGGCATACCCAATCACAAGCTTTTGGGGGCTTAATTCATAAATCCGAATAAGGCGTTCTTGAGCCAGATTATTGATACGGATATTGTTGCCCTGTAACTGCCAATTGCCTGTAAACAAATTTTGCCCTTCGCCCAACACCACAACACCATTGGCTTGGAAGTTGAAAAACGGGAGTTTTTGGCGAAGTGCTTTTTGCTCTTGGGGGCTGAGGTTGTAGTAATCGTGGTCAAACGTTTGGCGCGAGCTTGCGTTCATCGAAGCACGCACCTGCTCCAAAGAAAGTATCCACTTCCCAGCTAGTTGTGTGGGAGTATAGTTTTGTTGTTGAGCCCAAAGGGAGCTGTGTGTTACGAACAACAGCAGCATTGCCCCGAGCTGTCCCAAGAGGAGAGCTGATTTTTTCATAAAGCTAAAAGTGTTTGGCGTTTTGAGGCTGCCAAACTAGCCAAAGCCCCTGACAATTGAAAGCAGGCCAGCCGAATTTTCTGTTTAGGCTCGCTCAACCGGCCTGCCAATATATTTGGTCTTGCTGTTGTCGCAGCCAGCCCTCTTCAGCCCCTTGGTGTAGGAGGCGCTGTAGCTTCTCCTCGGTCAGCCCCAGCAAAGGCCTCAAAAGCTGAACCTGCAGGCCAGATACTGTTTTGGAGGTCGATTTTTCGGGCTGGACAAGCGCTTGTAGGAGCTGCTTCAGGATAGCATCCGGAGGTTGGTTAGCGTTTTTGAACAGCATGGTTTCCGTTCGGCTGACGTGCTGGCAGAGCTGTTGTAGCCATTGCATTCGGGCCAAGGGTTGGCTATCGAAAAGCTGCTTGGCCAACCCAAAGGGGACAGCCATTACTTCTACATCGCCCAAGGCCGTAGCCGTAAGGCCATAACGTTGGCTTTGGAGGGCTTCTAGCCCTATGGGCAGTTGTGTGTCAGACATCCCCAGCCACACGCTCCGTCCGGCTTTATGGGTAAATAACGCTACTTGTCCCCTGCTGACCCAGTAGATATGGTCGGCTTCTGCCCCTTCGTGGCAGATGACTCCTCCCATACTAAAGGTCATCCGAAGCTGTGATTTTTGCAATAATGAATTTAATGATGTATTCACGCGCTTGATAGGTGTTATTGAGAAAGGTGTATATCTGGTATAAACGCTACCAATGTGTGAGTTGATGGTAAAATAGTGTTAGATAACCTATGCTTGAGATGATACCATAAAACTACACAGGACTGCATTGCTACGCTATGATATACGTCATCTATTGAAAGAAGTATGCAAGGGTTTTTTGGAGGCCGAAATGCCAAATTAAATAGGGTATTTTTAAAAAAACAAATCTCTACAGCGAATGTTTACACAGGAACATAGGTTGCCAAATATAATGGCATAAGCGTATTTTATGAATATTTTCGGCTCATATTTTTGACTAAAGTTTGTTTTTCAGTTATTTTTGGGCACTATATCCACCATAACAAACGGTATTTATGCAAAGAATCTCAAACATTTGGCGGCATTCGGCCTACTTTTTTCTATTATTAGTTTTGATGGTGGTAGCCTGTCGCCCACAAAAACTCCCACAACCTTTGGAGCTGGGGCGTGATCCACACCTTACCCTAGGCAACCCCAGCCGGGCAACTACGGTTGTCCAACAACCCAACAACTACCTCATCGAGCGCCCGGAATATGCGCTAGCCTATCATCGCGATCGAGGAACGCCCAACTGGGTTTGTTGGCATCTGAGCCGTGCTTGGATAGGGGAAGCCGATCGACAGGATAATTTCCGTATAGATGACAGCCTGCCTGAAGGCTGGTATCGGGTACGCCCAACTGATTACCGCAATAGCGGCTTCGACAGAGGGCATCTATGCCCATCGGCAGACCGTAGCGCCACAGAGGCCGAAAACGCCGCTACTTTTCTGATGACCAATATGGCTCCACAGGCTCCCAATCACAACAGAATCGTCTGGAATGCGCTTGAGCAATATTGCCGCCAGCTAATAGACGAGGGGATGGAGATGTATATCATTGCCGGAGTACACGGCCAAGGTGGAGAGGGCAGCAATGGCAGTGCGCAAGCTCTGGCTGATGGGCAGGTGATAGTGCCAGCTACATTCTGGAAAATCATCGTAGTACTGCCCGAGGGCGAGGACGATTTGCGCCGAATCAACACCGACACCCGAGTAATAGCCGTCAACATACCCAATACACAGGCAGCTAGCCAACAACGCTGGGAAAACTACCGTGTGAGTGTACGCGAACTGGAAGCCTTGACGGGTTACGACTTCTTGAGTAGCCTCCCTAGCCGCCTACAAGACCAGCTCGAAACACGTATTGATCATCTTCCGATACGTTGATGTGTGTTAGGATTTCCTTGATTCTTGGGCGCTTTCAGCGAAGTACATTGGTTTTAATATATAGCCGAACCTCTGTAAAAGCCTCATTCGTTCAAAGAAACAAGCGACATCCAATATCCCCATTGTTCCTCAACACGATGAGCTTAAGCCATCAAAGAAGCCTCTTCTAGCTCTGTTTCCTCAGTAGGAGCGCCGGAACCATCTATGGGGAGTGTTACCAAGGGGGGTAAATCTAGGGGCATATTTTCCCAATCTACCCCTAAGCCTCCTTCTCCATCGTCATTGCTATGGGGTTTGGTTTGGTAGCTTTGGCGCAAAATAAACCAAGTAATAATGGGGAAAAACACCCATTGAAATAGTGTAATCGCAACTAAAAGCATCGCATTCTAAACGGATTTGTAATTGTCCAAAAACACCAACTCAACAACAGAATTCTCAAACAGGATTCTTGACAAACAGGGGGCTTTTAGCCAAAATAAAATTTGGAAAAATCCCCTGCACAGCGGAGTTTATTCTATTCGCATTGCTTTTGTATAAAGCTTGTTAAGTAAGCAAACGGATATTTTAGAGCTACTGTTTAGCCAAAAGCCGAAAAAAAGCCTGTTTTTTCAGACAACTTTAGCGCTTTACACTTCGTTTGTAGGACAGGCGTTGTATTTTTGTGCCTTCTTTTAGAATCGACTACCCCTCTTGCGCTATATAATATATGACCCAACTCACCATTGCCGGAGCCACGCTCAACCAAACCCCTCTCGATTGGGAAAATAACCTACGAAATATTCGCCAAGTATTGGCTGCTGCACGCGCTCGCGGGGTGGAGGTACTTTGTTTGCCGGAGTTGTCTATTACGGCCTACGGCTGTGAAGATTTGTTTTTGGGAGAATGGCTGCCACAAAAAGCATTAGAGGCATTATGGTCGCTATTGCCAGACTGTGAAGGGCTGCTCGTTACCTTGGGGCTGCCTTTGCGCTTTGAAGGCAAGGTATACAACTGTGCCTGCGTGGTGGCCGACGGACAGATTTTGGGTTTCACAGCCAAGCAATTTATGGCCTTAGATGGGGTACATTATGAGCCTCGCTGGTTTA
The DNA here is from genome assembly GCF_000430505.1 of Eisenibacter elegans DSM 3317. NCBI lineage: Bacteria > Pseudomonadati > Bacteroidota > Cytophagia > Cytophagales > Microscillaceae > Eisenibacter > Eisenibacter elegans. Next base: position 516,313 of record NZ_KE387152.1, read on the forward strand.
CACCTTGGCAGCCCGGCAGAGAGGCCGTCATTCATCTCAAAGGGCAAGATTACCCCTTAGGTGACTTGGTGTATGACTGGAAAGAAGTGCGTATTGGTATTGAGATTTGTGAAGATGCTTGGCACGGAGAAGAACGTCCCGCCATCAGGCACTGCCAAGAACGCGGAGCACAACTGATACTGGGACTCAATGCCAGCCATTTTGCCTTTGGCAAACACCTACAGCGCCTGCAGTTGGTGCGAGATATAGCCCAACGTTTTCGGGTAGCATATATATATACCAACCTATTGGGCAATGAGGCCGGTAGAATGATTTATGATGGCGATATCATTATTGCCCAAGGCGACTATTGGCAACAGAATGATAAAGGTCGCCTCTCGTTTGAACAATGGCGCTTGCAAACAAACAAGCTCAACTTTGGAACTCCTCTGCCACCAGCAAGCCGACCACCGGCTGCGTATACCGTTGAGCAAAAGTATGAAGACTTTACCAAAACCCTGAGTTTGGCGCTGTTCGACTATTTGCGCAAGAGCCGTAGCCGTGGCTTTGCGCTTTCACTTTCGGGTGGGGCAGACTCGGCGGCCTGCGCCGTACTCGTGGCTGAAATGCTGCGCAGGGGGGTGGCCGAACTAGGGTTGGAGCGTTTTGTACACAAATTGGGCGTTTTCTCAGAAGCCCAACAACAGGTTTTGTTGCAACAACCTAAAGAGGCTCCGGCCTTGCTGATGCGCCAGCTCCTAGCCTGTGCTTATCAAGCCGCCGACAACTCCTCAGAGGCTACACTTCACGCAGCACGCACCTTGGCCGAAAGCCTCAACGCCACGTTTTATGACTGGAATATCGGCCAAGAGGTCAATACCTATACCCAAAAAATAGAAACTGCCCTACAGCGCCAACTGACTTGGGAACAGGACGATATCGCGCTGCAAAACATTCAGGCGCGCGCCCGCTCACCAATCATCTGGATGCTGACCAATGTCCATAACTATTTGCTGATGGCTACCTCCAACCGCAGCGAAGGCAGCGTAGGGTATGCTACGATGGATGGTGATACCTCGGGCAGTATCTCGCCCATTGCCGGCATTGATAAGCCCTTTTTGCGGGCTTGGCTGCAGTGGGCAGAGAGCGAGCTGGGTTACAAAGGGCTGGCTCCCGTCAATGCGCTTGTACCTACTGCTGAGCTGCGCCCCCAAGAACAAGCCCAAACGGATGAGGTTGACTTGATGCCATACCCCATCTTGCAAGCCATCGAATACCTAGCCATTAGGCAATACAAATCTCCGGTAGAGGTGTTTGTTGAACTGCGCACGCAAGACCTTGTGCCCGACACACAATTGAAAGACTATATCACTAAGTTTTTCAGACTCTGGAGCCGTAACCAGTGGAAGCGTGAGCGCCTAGCCCCATCTTTTCATTTGGATGAATACAATCTTGACCCACGTAGTTGGTATCGCTTCCCCATCCTTTCTGGTGCCTTCAAAGAAGAACTAGAGGCCTTAGCTAGATACGTGTAGGGTGGAACCTGAGGTATTTGCGGAAGTATACTTATACCCAATCAACATTGGTTTGGAAAATCTGCGCACTGAAAATCCTTGATAATCAAGCAAATCAAATCCTGTAAATCTCCAAGTCTTGTGAATCTGGTATAGAACTGTGGGCTAAGTCTTATTTTGCCTCCAAATGAGGTTTCAGAACCCTCAAACCAAGTATGTCTTGGTATAAAAACTTTGCGGTGGCCTTTCCAAAAGCCCCCATTTCGCCTCAGAATAGGAGGCTTTTGGGTTATTTTGAAGCGCCGAAGGGGAGGAAGTTATCGCTTATTTCAAACAAAATTCGAACGGAAAAAGTTAATTAGTTGTTACAACACAAAAGCATTTTTTGACCATTTATCCCTAATTTTTAATACTATAATGATGACCGATTTCGCCAACACAACAGAGACACTTCTCGAAAATAATTATGCCAAGGTATACCACATTGCCAACAGCAATACGGTGGTGTGTGAGGCCAAGACTGCCTTTATTCCTAAAACTGCTTTTATGGCCTTGTTTGAGGATATAGCCAAGCATGCGGAACGTTTATTTGTTACGAAGTTGATTTTTGATAAGCGCGCCCTCCAAACTTTCGATCAAGCATCAATGACGTGGTATCACGTAACTTGGAAGCCTAAAATGGCTCGGCTAGGGCTGAAAACCTACCGCAAGTTGCTGCCCAACGACAAGGTATTTCAGATGAGTGTAGAAATTGGCCGTAAACGTATTGCCGACGAGCACCCAACCTTCAAGTTTGAAGACTACGATATTCAGTATTGCAATACTATAGAAGAGGCTCTGACCAAGTAAAGATATTTTTCTAAGCACCCCTCTGTTGTTGCGGGGTGTTTTTTTGTTCTTGAATTCGAACATTTTTGCCAGTGTATGGTTGCTTGATTGAAAATTGACAAGCATTTTTACGTTATCACAATACCTTATGCCACATTTGCAACACTACCATCTTGAAGATTTTGAGGGGATGGAGCAGCTTTTCCGCCGCAACCTCATCAATTCCTTGAGCGGGTTTAAGAGCGTTAACCTTATCGGGACAGTCAACCCTGAACAGGTTACCAATTTGGCGATTTTTAGCCAAGTATTTCATATCGGGGCTAGCCCGGCGCTGATGGGCGTATTGGTGCGCCCTGATGTGGTTGCGCGTCATACTTTGGCCAATATTGAGGCAACCGAGGTATTTACAATCAACCACATACCTGTGGCTTATTACCAGCAAGCGCATCAGACCTCGGCGCGCTACGAAGGCTCAGAGTTTGAGGCTACCGGCCTTACTCCGTGGTATTCGGAGCGGCTCAAGGCACCTTATGTGGCCGAATCACAAATTCGTATTGGCTTGCGGCTGGCAGAACGTATCAACTTGGCTATTAATGGCACTGTACTCGTAATAGGAGCGGTGGAAGAAATTTTTGTGCCTTCGGACTGCCTTAGCGCCGACGGTCTCATTCACCCCGATAAAGCCCAGAGCATTACCTGCGCCGGCTTAGATGCGTATTACACCGCCCAACCCCTAGAGCGGCTGAGCTATGCCAAGCCCGGAAAGCCTCCGGTGGCCATTCCTTTTCAGCCCTTATTTCCCGAATAACAGGCTCAGAATTGACTTTGGCACTGAATTGGCAAACGAGTAAGCGTACTAAAGCTACGCCCTCGTTTTTTTTGTTTGAAAAAATAACTATTATTGTCTGCCAATGACCCAAGCACCTTATGAGCGAGCGCAAACGAACTAGAAATTACCTCATTAAGATAGACTTTTACAGCGTCCAAGGAACGCTCACTGCCGCCTTTGTATTGGTGGTGTTAGCCGGTTTTTTTGTAGCGTTATATACCCATCAGGCTTGGCGTGGAGTGATTCAACAAAAAGTGGCTACCGAGTCTGTTATCATTCCTGTCAGGCAATATACCCAAGCACTGCTCTTAGAAATCAAACAGTCACAGGTCAATCTGAGTCAGTATTTGCTACTCAATGAGCCAGACTACAAGAAAAATAACCGCCAACTTTGGCTCGTAACTATCCCTACTTATAAAGACTCACTATACCACTACGTAGCGCAGTCAGAACACGAAGAAACCCGTGTGGCGATGCTCAATATGAACAAGCGCATCAATGAGCTAAAACAGCTAGAGCTAGAGGTAGAGAGTATTTATGAGAATAACATTGACAAGGCTCAGCTGCGCAAGCTCTTACGCTATGACATTGCCAACGCGATGCAGATCATCAACCAAGAGGCCAAAAACCTGATTCGGATTCAAAACGAACGTTTAGATGAAAGTCAAGAAACTTTTCTAACACAAAAAAAACAGATTCAGTATATAGCGCTTTTGTTGGGCTTGGTGGGAATGGCCGTGGCCTATACACTCAGTGCGTTGTTGATACTGCGGGTGTTTCGTAAGATTCGTGTTGTCCGCAAGCTGCTCAAGTCGCTGCGCTTGGGGCATTTGTCAATAGATGTGCCCGAACAGCGCGACGAATACCGAACCTTGCTCTACGAAATAGAAAACCTCAAAGCGGCTATGCTTAGCATTCAAACCTATGCCGAAGCTATCGGCGATGGGCGCTTTGACACCAAGGTGCTCACGATTGATCCTGATAGCGAACTAGGGCGCTCGTTTGCCCAAACCGAAACCAAGCTGCAAAAAGTATATGAAGAAGACCGCCAGCAAAGCTGGATTACGGCGAGCTTGGCCAAATTCTCGGAAGTCTTGCGCAGCAATACAGACAGCATCGAAGAGTTATGCCGTAACCTGATGCAGAACTTAGTCAAACACTTGGACTTGATGCAAGGGGGGCTATTTTTGTTAGAACAAGAGGATGAGCAAAGTCGCCCCTTGGCAGAGCCATACTTCAACTTGGTGGCGGCTTATGCCTATGGCAAAGATCGGTACTTGGAGCGAAAAGTACCTGTTTATGAGGGACTTATAGGGAGGGTATATCAAGAAAAACAACTGGTATATTTGACTACCTTGCCCGAAGATTATATGTTTATTTCTTCGGGATTGGGCAAAACACAACCTAAGGCCTTGTTGATACTGCCACTCGAAAGCGAAGGCCGCATAGAAGGGGTGATAGAGCTGGCCGCAATGAAGCCCTTTGCGTCTTTTGAGATAGACTTCTTGCGCCGCCTCAGCGAAAGTGCTGCCGCAACTATCATTGCTACAATCACTAGTGAGCGCAACAACCGACTCTTGAGTGAGGCTCAACAAATGGCGCAAACCCTGCGCGCACAAGAACGCGAACTGCGCAAGAGCTCTCTAGAAGTGCTCAACACACAAGAGGCTATCGAACGCCAATTGGTAGAAGCCGACTATGAGCGCACGAAGTTCAAGGCGATTCTCGACAGCAGTATCAACCCTATTATCATTTCGGATGAGCGGGGGAGCATCAAGCTCTTCAACAAGGCCGCCGAGCAGATGTTTGGCTATACACAAGCAGAGGTGTTGGATAAAAACATTGCTATCCTGATGCCACTGCCCTATAGCCGAGAGCACGACCTCTATATGAGCCGCTATCTCCAAACACGTGAGGCACACGTAATGGGTAAAGGAAGAGAGGTAGAGGCCCTGACTAAGAACAAACAAAGGGTGAAAGTTATCCTCAATCTGAGTGAGGTACAGCTCGAAAAAGAGCACCTCTTTGCGGCGATGTTACAACCTGTTTGAGATACTCACTGCTAAGCCTAACCTAAATGATGCAATACTATGTCGGCTTATGTTTATGTTATGCCAAAATACTCCTCTATGGGTGGCTTTTGTTGTGCCCTTGGTTGAGTTGGGCACAGACAGAGGCCGCCGAAGAGCGCGTGTATGAGGATATCAAGCTGAGACTGATGTGTAGAGCTACCCAACTGCTGATTAAAGGAACACGCCCCACTGGCGAAGTAGCGGAGTTGCCACACCCCGATTGTCAGAGTATCAGGGCCTTAGAAGCCAGTCTTACCGAGGCGCGTACGCAGCGCTTTGTGGCGCTTTTTAAAGACAAATACTACCGCAGTTATGGCCGTAACAAGCTCCGCCAACGCTTGGACAAACTCATCGATGATATGGTGGCCTATTTGCGTAGCATCGACCGCAATGATGCGGTATGGGTAGAAAGCGTGCGGGTATTGGCCATAGAGCTGCGCACACTCAAAGACGACAGCCTCTACCAAATCACCCAGCCAAACGATAGTATCCAAGCGCAAAATAATATACCCCCCCATTCTCCCGCTCGTAAGCAAGCCCAAAGTTCCAATCCTATGATTGTATACATTATTTTACTCATCTTGGCCGCCTGTGCCGGTTTTCTGGCCTACCAAAACCAACAGCTCCGCAAGCAGTTGGAAGGACTGGAAGCTGATTTTCAGGAAAAGTATAGCCGCCTCGATAACCGCCTCGATACAATGACTCCTATCAAGGAGCATAAAGCCTTGATTCTCAGGGTAAACTATATCAGTGAGCAGATCAATGCCCAACAACAAGAGCTGGATTATTTCTTACAAGGCAATACTCCAGCCCAAAAACCTCAGCCCCCTACCGACTACCCCCAAGAAGAGCAGCTCAAGGCTACCCCTCAAGCCCCTGCACCTCAACCTATCGAAGTGCTAGACCTGCACCCTGAGCGCCAAGTGTATTATGGGGCTCCTCAAGAGGATGTGTTTGATTCCAAAAGGTTTTTGACAGAGCCTGATGCTCTACACTGCTATAAAATCGAAATAGATCTCCAAAATCCAGAGCTGGCTTCTTACACTATCGTAGCAAGACCGGAATACCAACAACAAGTGCTTAACCATCCAGAGGAGTTGCTCTCCCCTTTTTGTGAATATACCCACCAACCAGAGGAGGCGCGTCGTGTGCTAAATCTCGAACCGGGAACTCTCGAAAAACAAGATGGCCACTGGAGGGTTATAAAAAAAATAAAGGTGGCTTTTGAATGATAATTTACGAGTTACGATTTATGGTTTAAACCTTAATTCGTCAATTCTAACAACACCCTACTTCACACATTGTACAGGCAGTCTTGATGATGAAAAACCATACTATTTTTTATTTCCGTTATGTGTTATTAAGTTGCTTTGTATGGGCTACGGCTACATTGCAAGCCCAAGCACCTGAGCAGCTACACGCCGGTGAGTTGCTATTGGCACTCAAAAAAATGAATACCCTTGGTTCGGTACTTTATTGGGCTGCACACCCTGACGATGAAAATACGGCGGCCATTGCATATTTTGCCAATGACCGAAAACTACGAACTGGCTACCTTTCACTTACTCGGGGCGATGGAGGTCAAAACCTTATCGGAGCAGAGCAAGGGGCACTTTTAGGCCTTATCCGTACGCAAGAGTTGTTGCAAGCACGCCGTACTGACCGAGGCGAGCAGTTTTTTACCCGTGCCAATGATTTTGGTTTTTCGAAACACGCTGAAGAGACCTTTGAAAAGTGGGATAGAGAGCAAGTCTTGGCAGATGCGGTATGGGTCATTCGGCAGTTTAGGCCGGATGTGATTATCACACGTTTTCCGCCTAACCGCGAAGCTGGGCACGGCCATCACGAGGCCTCTGCTATTTTGGCTTTAGAAGCTTTTGAGGCAGCAGCTGACCCTACGCGTTTCCCCGAACAACTGGCCTATGTACAACCTTGGCAAGCTAAGCGGGTACTTTGGAATGCGTACTCTCGCCGTCGGGGGCAGTTTACCAACATCCCTCCAGATTCTACGCTCCATACCTATCCTGTAGATCTTGGCCGCTACAGCCCTCTCTTGGGCAAGTCGTATCAAGAGATAGCCGCCGAGAGCCGTAGTATGCACAAAAGCCAAGGCTTTGGTAGTGCCAAAACAAGAGGCGAACGCATAGATCATTTTGTACATATGAAAGGCGATGTAGCGGATGGAGATATGTTTGAAGGTATCGACTTGACTTGGGAGCGCCTGCCCAACAGTCAGGCGATTGCCAATAGCTTGGCTCAAGCAGTCAACGCCTTTGACCCCGAACAGCCTGAGGCTGTATTACCTTTTTTGTTACAGGCCTCTGCTGCGATGGAAACCTACCTTCGGGCGAGCAATGTGCAACCCGAAGCCCAATATTGGATACAGTATAAAAAGCAGGCACTCGAAGACTTGATTTTGCAGTGTGCCGGTTTGTGGTGTGAGGCAAATGCACAGACCTTTGCCGTTAGCAATAAAGACAGCTTGAAGCTGAGCGTAGAGGTATTTCAAGGGAATAATGCCGAGGTAATGGTACAAAGGATTGATTTTGAGGATGCTACAGGGAAAATAATTCCAGAATGGAGCCTGAGTGCTACCCAAACCAAACTCCCGACCTTACGGCAAGGCCAACAATGGAAGCACCTCCATCAAGTGTGGCTAGAACAGTTTCCCATCACACAGCCCTATTGGCTGCGCTCGCCTACAACCAATGGGCTTTTTGATGTCAAGGAACAACAGCTCATTGGCTTGCCCGAAAATCTGCCGCCTTTGACGGCTATTTTTACTCTCCAACTACAAGGCCGAAGTCTGCAAATCCGCCGCCCAATAACGTACAAATGGGTACGCCCTGACGAAGGGGAACTGTATCGCCCGCTCGAAATCACCCCCGAACTAATGGTAAGCCTTGACCATCCCGTTTATGCTTTTGCCAACGAACAAGCCCAACAGATTAACCTTACCCTCAAGTCGGGAAGGGCAAAAGTAAAAGGAATCCTACAACTGGAATTGCCCACAGGCTGGCGCGCTGAGCCTGCCGAATTGCGCTTTGACATCAACGAGAAAGACGTGGAACTGCCTTTGAGTTTTCGGCTATACCCTCCCAGCCGCGCTCAAGAAGGAGGGCTGCGCATTTGGGTAGCGTTGGAAGGCCAAGCCCCAGTTCCGGCGTATGGCTACACTAGCCTAGAATATCGCCATATCCCTACCCAAACCCTGTTTCCGGCTTGCGAAGCCAAGGTACTGCGCCTTGACTTACAAATCGTAGGGCAACAAATAGGCTATATCCAAGGCGCGGGCGACAATATCCCGACCTACCTCCGGCAAGTAGGCTATCAAGTAACAGAGTTACAAGAGGCAGAGCTGAAAGGTGATTTACAACAATATGATGCGATAGTAGTAGGGGTGAGAACTTTTAACATCAGCGGGCGGCGCAACAAATACTATCACCCCAAGTTGTTGGAGTATGTACGGCAGGGGGGGACGCTCTTGATGCAATACCATACGTCTTATGAGATGAAAGTAGATAGTCTGGGGCCTTTCCCCTTTGAAATTAGTCGTGGAGACCGCGTAACAGTAGAGGAGGCACCGGTAGAAATATTACACCCCGAGCACAAGCTAATGAACTACCCCAACAAAATTACATATGCTGATTTTGAGGCTTGGGTGCAAGAAAGAGGGCTGTATTTTGCCAAAACTTGGGACAAACGCTACACCGCATTACTAAGCACCGCCGACCCCAACGAAGAATCACTCTCTGGAGGGCTGCTCTACACCAACTATGGCAAGGGGCAATTTATTTATACCGGCTATGCCTTTTTCCGGCAATTGCCCGCAGGAGTGGGTGGCGCTTACAGGTTATTTGCCAACCTGATAGCACCCCTAGTCAAACCATAGCAGTTAACGCTTCTCTATGAAAACCTTAAAAATCACTACTTCACAAAATGTAGACCTAGAGTACCGCTTGGCCAGTATTGCTGACCGTATACTGGCTTATTTGATAGATATGGCGATTTTGTGGGCATACATTTATGTCTTGATTTATGGGATGTTTGGCTTGATTTACCTGCTGGCTTCTTCAGCAACTGGAGACAATCAGACGATAATGACAGATTTTTATCCTCTAATACTGATTATACTAGTTATCTTGTTGCTTCCTGCCCTACTCTACAATTTTTGGATGGAAACGTTTTTCAACGGGCAGACTATTGGCAAGATGGCTACCAAAATCTATGTAATTTCTCAAGATGGGAATAAGGCAAGGTTGTCGCAATACTTTTTGCGGTGGATTCTAGGATTGGTAGATTTTTCACTCTTCGGTCTAGTAGGGCTGATTACAGCGCTAGTAACTGCCCACCAGCAGCGCGTCGGAGACTTGGTGGCAGGCACTATTGTCATCAAAGGAGTACTGACCCCATTACAGGCACAAACCGTTGACAATTTACTTCAATATGCAGATAAGCAGCCCGCCCCTCTGGAGCCAATCACACCAATACCTACCCAAAACTACATACAGGGCATATACACACACCAACAGGAGCTAAAGTCTTTGAAAGAAGACGAAATACAACTGATAAAACTATTCTTGAGCGAATATAACAGCACCAATACTGCTGGCGTTTCTATGCGGAGGTTGCTCGAAGACCTCAGTAAACGATTTGGCATCCAAGCCCAACCTGGCGAAGAAGGGTTGGTGCTCCAACAGATACTCGATACACACCATGATTTCCAAAGCCACCCGCCAAACCAAAGCACAGTATCTCCAACCTATCAGGAGTACGTACCCAAGTACTATGAGGCAGGTTCTTTGAATACTACTGATGTACAGATGTTGAAGATGCTGCTGAATCAATACAAAGAAACCCGCATCATCAACACTGCAGCATATACACTGCTCAATGACATTGAAAAGCGGTTTGGTATCCAAACTACTCCCGGAGAGGAGTTGCAAACGCTCGAACAACTACTGAATGATTATCAGTATCTACAAAACAGGCATTAGCAGCCCAATGCCCAAGATAAAGTCAGGCTTGCTAAAAGTGCTTAATAGGATGCACGGCCTCTGATATGTGTAGGTGAAAAAAACTGAATTAGTGATAAATATGTTATCATAAAAATATTTATATACACAGAGTTATCTATATTTGTGTGGTAAATTTTACAATATACGATAGAAATAGAGTTTCTGTAAGAGTTACTCGATGAGTATGACCGATACCAAATCAAGGAAGATAGTGTCGCTATTCAGGTATTGGTCGATGATTTCAGCGCGTATTTGGGTGTCAATGCGATAGCACACCTCAGCGAAATACAATTGTTGCGGATAGTCTTGAAGGACTACAAGCATTTAAATGTAAAATAAGCCTTGGTACTTCTAAAACTTTAGGAGTACCAAGGTGTACTTTAGGCCAACAGTTGACGGCGTACCCCTTCAAATTGGAGGATAAAGTCAGCTCCAAATGCTTTGGAAGGGGTCAAAAAACCTTCCAAAGTATCACCCTGAAGCATTCTAAGTGCTATTTCGAGCGCGGTTTGCGCGGTAAGGGCATAGCCTTCGGGGGTATGGAGTAGGGCGCTGTATGATTGTCCTTCCGCATTGGTTACTTTGCCCCAGAGCACACTATGGCTGTTGTTGCGGTGATGTTCATCGGGGCCTGTGATACGCTTGCGTACGTAGTTTTTGAGGAAATTTTGCACAAACCCCAGCCCTAAGATAGGAGCTGTGTAACGGCTCAGGCGCATTCCTTGCAAAAGTCTCGATGGTACTACCATATAGACCGTAATATTGGGAATACCCGTACTGTGGAAGGCCGTAGATACATCGCCCCAAGGAATAGCGACTGCTGGGTGTTTGGGGTCGAGCTCAGGGATGAGGCGCACTTCGTGGGCAGCGCCAACGGTCTTTAGTAGGCTGTTTTGGCGTATCATTCCTCCTTTGGGCAAGTTTTCGACCATTGTCAGCGTAGTGCCTCTCGACATTTGCCCGATGGCCTTAAATCCAAGCTCAAGTGTATGGGCATCAGGGAGTTGACTATATAAAAAGGCCGCTAAACAGTCAGAGGGTACCACATCAAAACCCGCACCCGGCAACAAGCTGATACCGGCCTTTACGGCGCGGGCGTGTTGTTGGGCAATCCACTCAAACACGGCAATTTCTCCAGTGATATCCAAATAATGCGTTTTGGTATGTAGGCAAGCCTCTACCATTGGCTGGGCAGTGGCCGAAAAAGGCCCGGCGGCGTGGAGTACCGCTCCGACCTTCCCTAGAGCTGCTTCGAGGGCTTGGCTATTGCGCAAATCAAAAACACTGTAGGGCATATCTAGCCGCTCGGCCAGCGCAGCAGTACGCGCTTCATCGCGCCCGGCCAAGTGTAGGCGCAACCCTTTTTGATGCGCCAATTGAGCTATTAGCTCGCCCGTGTAGCCATATGCTCCGTAGAGTAAGAGGGGAATATCCATCAATTCAGCATTGTTTGTGAGTACTTTCAAACTTATACCAAGACCTACTTGACTTGGGAGTGTACTCGATTCTCAAGGGTCTTCGAGCATATATTTCCCAAACCAATTTTGATTAGCATACAATACTGCAATATATCAAGCATCAACGGTTTTTTGAAGCTTTGTGCGGATATGTTCTAGCATTTCGGCTACCATAGCCTCTAAGTCATATTGTGGCTGCCATCCCCATTCTGCTTGAGCCACGCTATCGTCGATAGAAGCCGGCCAAGAATCAGCAATTTGTTGTCGGAAATCAGGTTTGTAGCTGATGGTAAAGTCTGGTAAGTGTTGTTGGATGGCCTTGGCTAGCTCAGCAGGGGAGAAACTCAGCGCGGTAAGGTTGTAGCTGTCGCGGGTGCGGATATTGTCCGAGGGTGCTTCCATAAGCGCTACCGTAGCACGGATAGCATCGGGCATATACATCATCGGCAGGTAAGTGTCGGGTGAGAGGAAGCATTCGTAGCTACCTTGTTGGAGGGCTTTGTAGAAAATATCGACAGCATAGTCTGTAGTGCCGCCGCCGGGCAGGGTTTTGTAGCTGATGAGGCCGGGGTAGCGCAAGCTACGGATATCCAGACCATAACGCTTGAAATAATACTCGCCCCAGCGCTCACAAGCTTGCTTGCTGATGCCATAGACCGTACTTGGGTTCATCACGCAAGCCTGAGGTGTATTTTGTTTGGGGGTATCAGGCCCAAACGCAGCGATAGAACTAGGGACATAGACCTTGTGTAGTTGTTTTTCGCGGGCTACTTCGAAGACATTGAGCGTGCTGTCCATATTGATTTTCCAAGCCCAAAGCGGGTCTTGCTCTCCACGTGCCGAGAGGATGGCGGCCAAGTGGTAGATTTGCGTAATTTTGTGTTTGGATACCAATTCGGCTAAGCGAGGCGCATCAGTCGCATCGAGGGTCTCAAAAAGCGCCACCGTGTGGTTTTCGGGCTTGCGCACATCGGTGAGCAAGATATTGTCTTCGCCATATTGTGTGCAGAGGGCTTGGTATAGCTCGCTGCCTACTTGTCCTAGGCCTCCGGTGATAAGAATACGTGTGGGTGTTGTCATTATATTTGGGGGGAATGGCTATTTCAGAAAACGGTGTGTTTGTTCACAGAGGCAAAGGTACAAAAATAGCACGAAACAAAGATAAAGTGTAATCTATCATAGTTTTGTTTCGGGTGAATATTTGTTTTTCCTGACTATTTGGCATATTTAATTTTGAAACTTCCCCAAGGATTATCTCAAAACACTATGGATTTTGAAGAATACTTATCACAAAAAAAAATAGACGCTAAGCGTTTCAAAAGCGACGAACCCGAGCTTTGGCAAGAATGGGCGCAGCTATTTATGCAGCTTCATCCGGAAAGCTTTACGATGCAGAAAAAGTTTTTAATCAATGCCCTGCGTCGCGAGTATCCGCTCCAGCCTACGCCAAGCAAGGAGCAAACCAGTTGACTATCAGCTTGTTTTGCTAGGGATATTCAACAAATAATGGGGCAGTTTTTTTGAATTCCCCTTATTGAAAGCCTCTCTCAACAGTCCCTCCACCGGTAGCCCTCTTCTGGTTATGGTTTTTGGACGATTAATGCCCATAAGATTTTGAAAACCTTATGGGCATAATCTTCTGCATCTTGAATCCTATCACATCAAAAATAAGTTAGGAAGCCCCCCTCAAGCTCCATAATACATTGTTGTACAGTTATTGGGGTGGAGATATTGCTGAGCCGCTTGGTGGATGTCAGCAGTATTGACAGCCTGAATCTGTTCGGCTTGTTGGTTGATGGCTTCGGGGGAGCCTAGATTGGCAAAAAACGCCAAGCCCATTCCCCGATTGAGTAGCTCTATTTGTTCAAACAAAAGCGTAGACTCGCTTTGGTTTTTGACCTTTTGCAATTCCTCTTCGCTGGGAGGGGCAGCTATCAAATCAGCCACTAGTGCTTGCACGGCTGCATCGGCAGTTTCGAGTGTAATGCCCTCATTGAGCTTGCCATTGATGACCAGCAGCCCAGGCTCTACCGAACCCGTTACATAGGCTTGTAATTGACTGAAAATCTGATTTTTTTGAACCAACTCTCTATAGAGCCGCGAGGATTTGCCCCTACCCAAAATATCGCTCAACAGATCGATGGTGTGGTATTGTGCGTGCATACGTGCCGGCATATGATAGGCTTTGTAGAGCGCGGGGCTAGGCACATTGGCCTGTACTTCCAAGTGTCGGGGAGCTGTTTGGGGTGGTTCGGTAGGCAGCTGACGGCGATAAGGCGCGCCGGCAGGGATATCGCCAAACCACTTCTCTACCAAGCGCTTGGTGTCTTCAATTCGGACATTGCCCGCGATGACCAACACAGCATTGTTGGGGCGATAATAGCGGAAGAAAAAATCCTGTACATCGTCCATAGTCGCGTTTTCGATATGACTGATATCCTTGCCGATAGTAGCCCATTGGTAAGGATGTATTTCATATACTGCCGGACGGAGCTTGAGCCACACATCGCCATAAGGTTGATTGAGGTAACGTTGTTTGAACTCTTCGATGACAACACTGCGTTGTACTTCGAGCACCTGAGGGTCAAACGAAAGGCTTAGCATTCGGTCTGACTCTAGCCAGAGCGCGGTTTCGAGGTTTGCCGCCGGTAGGGTGATGTAGTAGTTGGTCAGGTCAGGAGAGGTAAAAGCATTGTTTTCGCCACCCACACGCTGCAAAGCCGCATCATAAGAAGGGATATGCTTGGAGCCTCCAAACATCAGGTGTTCGAACAAATGCGCGAACCCCGTTTTATGAGCTTGCTCATCTTTAGAGCCTACATTGTAGAGCACATTCACCGCAGCCATCGGCGTGCTGTGGTCGGGATGGATATATACCTGAAGGCCATTGGCCAATGTAAAATGCTCGAAATAAATCATAAGATATAGCGATAAGGTAGATGTTTTTTTGGCAAAGCAGGGATAGATACACAAAGTACCAGAATTTTCATCGGATACGAAGGCTAACCCGCGAAGTGGTGATTTGGTTCGGGAAGTGTTAAACTTTTGTGTTTTATCGTCTTTATCCCTTGAATATACCATAATTTGCACATTATTTGCAAATGAAAAATCGCCACTACGTATTGGCAAGCGAATATTTTATTGACCCAAAGCTAGACTCGAGTATCGCCACACACCTAGTGGTGTAGCTAAACATCGACCTTTTTTGACTGTATGACTAAACCAACTCTTCGGCATTCGCTCTACTGCCTTGTATTGTCTGCTCTTTGGGTGCTATCGTTGTTGGTATGGGAAAACAGCCAGGCCCAATCCGCAGAGCTTACCATTGGGCTAAGGCCACACAAAACAGTTTCGCAATATCTGATTGACCACTGGAAGCGCGATCGGGGGCTGCCACAAAACAGCGTTTTTTCTATCCTACAAGACCAGCAGGGCTTTTTGTGGGTTTCTACTTATGATGGCATTGCCCGCTTCGATGGTACCAAGTTTGAAGGCTACAATACCGAAAATGTGCCTGAAATGAAGGCCAATACGGTTTGGAAAATCTTTGAAGACCGCGAAAAACGATTATGGTTTGGCACACAAGACGGCGGAGTTACCTACCTGCAAAATGGGGTTTTCAGAACCCTTAATACCAAGGACGGACTGATAGACAATATGGTCTATGACATCGCCCAAACACCGGACGGTAGCCTGTGGATGGCCACTCGAAACGGGCTCTCGCGCTTCAAAGACGGGAAATTTCGTAATTACACCAAGGCCGATGGCCTGATTGCCAACCAAATCAACAGGCTTTTGCTTGATAAAGATGGCAGCCTCTGGATTGGGACTACCCACGGACTACAACGCTGGAAAGCAGAGCAATTTGAAGATTTCAGCCGCCAACTCTTACTCATCAGCCGCCATATCAATGTGCTGATACAAGACTTAGAGGGCGCACTATGGATTGGCACCAACGATGGTTTGGTATGCTGGAATCCAACAAAATTTATCCAAACGACTTTCAACAGCCAGCCGCAAGTCCTCAAGGGCAGACAAGTTACTTGCCTATGGCAAGACCGCCACGGCTCGGTATGGGTAGGCACACAAAGCGAGGGGCTGTACCGTTACCTGCCTCAGACCCAAATTTGGGAACAACTAACCACTAACAAAGGCTTGGCCGCCAATCATATACTGACGCTATGCGAAGACCAAGAGGGCAGCCTATGGGTAGGTCTGAGCCGAGGAGGGCTGAACCGCCTGCGAGACGGGAAGTTTACGAACCTCAGCAAGACTGAAGGGCTGTCGGATAATTTCGCCAACTGTATTTTCCAAGACCGCCAAAAGCGCGTCTGGGTAGGCACTACCAATGGCGGGGTCAATATCATCGAAAACCAACAAGTGGTTCGTAAGATAGATACCACCCAAGGCCTGAGTGGGCAGTATGTACGCTCGGTTTTTCAGGATAATAATGGGGATATATGGGTGGCTACTTACGGACAAGGGCTGAACCGCCTGCGCCTCGAACAAACCCAAGAGCATCTACAAATCAAGGTGTATACCAAGGCCGACGGCCTGGCCGACAATGTGTGCCGGGCGGTGATTGGCCGCAAAGCCGGTGGTATTTGGATTGCCACGCGCAATGGCCTTAGTGCTTGGGATGGGCAAGAGTTTAAAAACTACACCACTGCCGAAGGCCTAAAAAGCAACAATCTCATTACTTTGCTCGAAGATCGGTTCCAACGCCTCTGGATTGCGACCGACGGCGCAGGCCTGATGGTACGGTACCCCAACGGACAGGTAGACCAGTTTCGGATGAAGGACGGCTTGGCCGATGATCTCGTCTTTAGCCTCTACGAAGACAAACAAGGAGCCATCTGGATTGGCACCAAAAACGGCCTCTCACGCTGGCACGAAGGCAAGCTCCAAACCATTACTTACCGCAATGGATTGGCACACAATGCCGTGCATAGCATTGCTGAAGACAGCCAAGGCCGCCTCTGGTTTTCGTGTAGTGATGGGGTATATTATGTGGCCAAAAAAGATATTCTGGACTTCTGGGCCGGAAAGCGACGCAAAATCAGCTGTACACTCTACGATGAATACGATGGCTTGGCCAGTAGTGATTGTGCGGCATCGGCTACGCCCAGTGTGTGTCAGGATGTCAATGGGCAGTTGTGGTATCCTACTACAGAGGGCATTTCTTTTATTCAGCCTACCGCTCCTGTGCGCAATACAGTAGTGCCTCCGGTAGCTATACAGCGGCTGATAGCGAACAATGTGGCCTATGAAGTATATCCCAATACGACGATGTTGCGGTTTAAACCCGGAACAACCAAGTTTGAGTTTGACTTTACAGCCCTGAGTTTTTTGGCTCCCGAAAGGGTTCAATTCCGTATCAAGCTACAAGGATTTGACAAAAACTGGGTTGATGTAGGCCAAAAACGTGAAGCTTATTACACCAATCTGCCTCCGGGAGAATATACTTTCTGGGTTCAGGCGGCCAACAACGATGGCCTCTGGAATGAGGATGGCGCTTGGGTGAAGTTTTATGTAGCACCGTTTTTCTACCAAACACTCTGGTTTTATCTCTTGGTGGGGATAGGGATTGTGTCGAGCGGGGGAGGAGTCTACTATTGGCGGGTACAAAATTTGCAAAAAAACCAACAACGCCTTGAGCAAGAAATCCAAGAACGAACCAAGCAAATCACGGCACAATATGAGCAAATTACCCGCCAAACGGAAGAGTTAGAACGGATGGATGCAATCGTACAGGCCATCAATAGCAAACTGACGCTTGAGGGGGTGTTGCAGGCACTCCTAGCGCAAGGCGTACAGCTATATCACCCTACTAGGCGGGGAATGCTCTGGATTTGTGATCCACAGCTGGAGCGATTTGTATTGGTAGCTCACAAAGGCGACATCCCCGAAGATATTCAACACTATAGCCCCAAACCTGAAGTCATTTATGGGCATCTACAGCAGGCCAAACAGCTTGATGAAAACATTTATTTGCTCGCTCCCAAACAAGCGGCCAATGTCTTTGCCGACAACCAAGTGTATCCTACTTGTGCAATTACCATCTGTACGGATGGGGTAATAGAAGGCTTGCTGATTTTGGAATCTAATGCTTTTGCTCAGCTTAACCCAAAGGAGCTGAGTAAGCTACAGCGATTCAACCAGCACGCGATGTCGGCTTTTAGCAAAGCCCGTATCTTGCAAGAAATAGAAGATAAAAACAAGGCCATCGAAAGCTCCTTCCGCAAGATGGAAGACAGTATGCAATACGCCAAACGCATTCAAGAGGCCATCTTTGTCAGGCCAGAGGAAATCAAGAAACATTTCCCGGATGCCTTTATTTTTTATAGCCCCAAGGATATTGTAAGTGGAGATTTTTACTGGTTTGCCGAAACCTTACCCGAGCCTATCTACAGCATCATCGAAACAGAAGAGGGGCGCGAATCGGTGTTTAGTGGGTTTTCTGAAACCAAGAAAATTATCGCAGCGGTAGACTGCACCGGACATGGAGTTCCGGGCGCACTGATGACGGTTGTAGGCAATGACTTGCTCGATAATATCGTCAAAG
This sequence comes from Eisenibacter elegans DSM 3317, assembly GCF_000430505.1. NCBI lineage: Bacteria > Pseudomonadati > Bacteroidota > Cytophagia > Cytophagales > Microscillaceae > Eisenibacter > Eisenibacter elegans. The sequence goes on from NZ_KE387152.1 coordinate 534,575, forward strand.
AAAAACAAGTACAGAAGCCCTCAGCAATCTTACGACAGTTGGACATGGGGATAAAAACTTATCTACATCAAGAAGAAGGGACGGCAGCCAATGATGGAATGGATATGGCTCTCTTGGTCATTGATGAGGTAGAGCAGAAGGTGGAGTTTGCCGGTGCCAAAAACCCTGTCATACATATCCGTAACGGAGAGCTGAAGGAAATCAAAGGAGTGAAATACCCCATCGGTGGGATTCAGATCAAGAATAAGGTTTTTGAGCGACATATTATCCCATATCAGCCCGGAGATGTGTTTTATATCTATTCGGATGGCTTTCAAGACCAATTCGGCGGGGAACACGACCGCAAGTTTGGAGTTAGAAAGTTTCGTGAACTCCTACTGAGTATCAGTCATTTGTCTATGGATGAGCAAAACGAAGTTTTACAAAAAACTTTTGATGAGTGGAGAGGCCCGCAACGCCAAACAGATGATGTGCTGGTTATTGGTATTAGACTTTAAGGACGATGTTAGATTTATGATGTACGATTTCAGATTTACGATTTCAGCCCTTACTTCGTCAATCGCAAATCCCAACTCGTCAATCCCTTTGCGCTAATTTTGAGGCAGCTATACTGACAACAAAGATTTGGAAGGCGTGAAAAAGCATCAGAGGGAGCAAAATCATTCCTACAGGAAAAGATACGGGGAACAAAATTTTAGAAAAAACCACGCCGTGTACCAGTGATTTTTTTGTACCACAAAACTGCGCCGTAATTTGGTCTTCAAGACTAAACCCAAGGTAGGCCGACAGCCAGCTTGTGAGGTAATACATCACATAAAAAACTGCGATGGCCCCTACAGAAACCAGCAATAACTCATCAAGCCCTACGGTGCTAAAGACCTTGTTTTCAAAAGAGGTCGCAAAACTTTTAAAGATGATGAGCAAGATGATGGTTTTATCAAAAGAAGTCATCTGCTTGCCATATCGGACAGCGAGAGCGCCGAGGTACTTTTGCAAGAAAAGCCCCAAGCCTACAGGCAGCAGGATTTCGGCTATTAGTTTGATATATACGACAGATAAATCAAAATCCCCGCCTGATTGTTGTAAAAACAGACCCATCCAAAGGGGCGTAATCACAATGCCAATTAGCCCTGAGATACTAGCATTGAAGATAGCCGCCGGAAGATTGCCTTTGGCGATAGAAACCATCACCACCGACGAGGATACGGTAGAAGGAAGCGCTGCCAAAAACAAAAACGAGAGCCAAAGCGCTTGGTAGGATGTGTTATGGACTAGGGGGTAACATAGCAACATCAACAAAGGAAAAAAGAGAAAGGTGGAGAGCTGAATAAGGCTATGGAGCTTCCAGTTTTGTAAACCAGCTTGTATCTTTTCTGGACTTAACTTGAGACCATAAAAGAAAAAAATCAGTGAAACGCCCACACTGCCAATCGTATCGAGTGGGATAGGACTGCTTGGGCTGCCCAACTGGGGAAAACAATAGGCCAGTATCACCACCCCTATGATGAACAACACAAATTTGTCGATGTTGAACACAGTATATACAGCTAGTTATGGATAGTTGTCTAATAAATTACGCCAAGACTCACAAGATTTGAGAATTTGATTTTCTTGATTCTCAGCACACACATTTCCCAAACCAATTTTGCTTGAGTATGCACCAAGATGGATTCCGGCCTGTATTTGATGGATTGTCAACAACCAAATCGATCCCAAATCCCAAATCGTCAATCAAATTCCCATTCCCAGCAGCTCTGCCATCAGGATATAGCGTTCTACTTCGGGGATATCGCGCAAGAGCAACAATCCGAAAGCGAAAGAATTGTTGGTAGCAGGTATTTTGAGATCAGTACCGATGCCATCAACATCGATGATACGCTCCTTGTACTTGGTTTTGCCCAGCTCACGGCCTTCAAAATAAATGAAATAGTGGTTAGGGTCTTGTTGTTTGATTTCGAAGGGGTTAGCCCCTTCAGGGTCTTTACTGATTTTTACTTTTTGGTCTTTGATTTTGGCCTGCCAACGAAACTCCTCTGTGCCAGAGAGGAGTTTGATTTTGTCGGGTCGTATTTTAGCAATGATGAGTAGGTCGCCATTGTTGTCAAGATAAGTTGTTTTACCGGTTTTGCGTTGACCCATCAGTACACGGTCTCGAAAGCGGATGACATATTCGGCCTCCCCTAGGTCAAAGCTGACGAGGGTATTGCCTTGTTTGTCATTAATGCTAAATTTTTGCAGCCCACGAATAGCTTGTTTGCCTACACTCAGGGCAATACTATCGGCTTGGGTGAGGGTTTGGTCAGTGTCAGACCGACCACTACCACAAGCGCAGAGCAGGCTGATACAGATGATAAAGGAAAGCACAAACAGTGGGGATTGTTTCATAAGTGATAGGCTTTGTGCGATGCGTATGAATGATAAGAATGGCGATACCTAAACACCTCAGGCACAAAGGCCCGAGGGGTAAAATATGTCAGGAAATCGAGAGATAACGGCAAAACATAAACCCAACCTCTAGGCCTCAGGGAATAGCCCTTGTAGCCCGGCAGCAGTAGCAGGGCAAACGCCGCGCTCTGTGATGAAACCTGTGATAAGGCGCGCAGGAGTTACATCAAAACCATAGTTGAGCGCAGGGCTTTCGGCAGGTGTCAACAGTACTTTTTGAAGTTCGTGCCCGTTCCATCCCCAGATATACTTGACCTCATCAGGGCTACGTTCTTCGATGGGGATTTCGCGGAGGCCGTCGGCTATTTCCCAGTCAATAGTAGTAGAGGGAAGCGCCACATAAAAGGGCACTTGGTTGTCGTTGGCCGCGAGGGCTTTGAGGTAAGTACCGATTTTGTTGGCCGCATCGCCCTGTCGAGTTACGCGGTCAGCACCCACCAACACAATATCGACCATACCGTGTTGCATCAAATGCCCGCCGGTATTGTCAACGATAACCGTATGTGGGATACCGCGCTGGCTCAGCTCCCAGGCAGTCAGGTTAGCCCCTTGGTTGCGTGGGCGAGTCTCGTCTACCCATACGTGGAGATTCATCCCTTGCTCAAAAGCTTGGTAAATGGGAGAGGTGATCGTTCCCCATTCGACACAGCCCAAGCGCCCGGCGTTGCAGTGGGTCAGGATATTGACTGTAGCGCCTTGCTTGGTTTGGCTTATTTGCTCCAACAAAGGGAGGCCGTGTACGCCTATTTGGCGGCAGAGTTCCACATCTTCTTCTACAATCTGATGGGCGGTTTGGAGGGCTGTTTGTACTTTAGCTTCCCATTGGGGAACAGTACTGAGAGCCTGCTCCATTCGTTTGAGTGCCCAAAATAGGTTGACAGCCGTAGGGCGTGACTGGCGCAGCGATTCCATCGAACGGGCGAAATGCGCTTCGCGGCTTTGGGCTGTTCCAAAAACAAGGGACTCGCGCAAGGCAAAATATACGCCATAGGCTGCCATAGCGCCAATGAGAGGCGCACCCCTGACAACCATCTCCTGGATAGCCCAGACGACTTTGTCGGTGCTGCTCAAGTCCTGAACAACTACTTCGTGAGGGAGGCGGCGTTGGTCTAATACTTGGAGGGTATGTGGGTCTTTGAGCCACAGGGTACGGTTGGTATTGATATTCACAATTGATAGGGCAAAAGTTAGGAAGCAAATTTGTACAAAAAGCCCCAAACATCCAAGTTTGGGACAGTTTATGCTAACATTCGGCCACGCTGACGGGTACGTGTACGGCCAATCCGCCTTCGGAAGTTTCTTTGTATTTTTCGTTCATATCCTGTGCTGTTTGCCACATCGTTCGGATAATACCATCGAGAGAGACTTTGGCATCGGCTGGATTGCTCTCTAGGGCGATATTGCAGGCAGTAATGGCCTTGATAGCGCCCATTGTATTGCGCTCAATACAAGGAATCTGTACCAACCCCTTGATGGGATCACAGGTAAGGCCGAGGTGATGCTCCATAGCAATCTCGGCGGCCATCATGGCTTGCTCAGCGCTACCACCAAGACGCTCGGTGAGGGCTGCTGCGGCCATTGCCGACGACACCCCAATCTCGGCTTGGCAGCCTCCCATAGCCGCCGAGATAGTAGCTTTTTTCTTGAACAGGCTGCCAATCTCGCTAGCAGTCATCAGGAATCGGATAATGTCTTCTTGGCTAGGCTGACCACAGAAGCAGGTGTAGTACATCAGCACTGCCGGAATCACCCCGGCAGCACCATTGGTAGGCGCTGTAACAACACGGCGGAAAGCTGCATTTTCCTCGTTCACAGCCAAGGCAAAGCAGCTGACCCACTTGAGTATTTTCTGAAAATCGGCTTGGCCGTAGCGGATGACTCGCATCCACGTATCTTCGTCTTGGTATTGGGGTGCGTCTGTACCCAGTAGTTTTTTGTTAAGCTCAATAGCCCTTCGGACTACACGCAGCCCGCCGGGCAACTCCCCCTGACTGTGTGCTCCGTGATATACACAGCTCAACATTGTTCGCCAGATGCGCCAAACTCCGGAGCGGATTTCAGCATCGCTGCGCAAGCTGAGTTCGTTGCGCCAAACGATTTCAGAGATGCTACAGCCCTGCTGCGTTGTCCAGCGTTTGAGGTCTTCGCCCACTTCTATGGGATAGGGAAATGCTCCCTGTACGGCTTGGGTAGAAGTATTTTGCTCGTTTTCGCGCACGACAAATCCGCCGCCTATTGAAAAGTAAGTGGCTTCAAAAGCTTCAAAGTCAGCCCCTTGTGCTATCAAGCGCATGCCATTAGGATGGAAAGGCAGGCTTTCTTTGAAGAGGAAGGTGATGTGTTTGTCAGGGTTGAAGGGGATACTGCGCTGCCCGCCCAAGGTCAAGGTTTGGCTATCATAAATCTGCCAGATATAGGTATCCAGTTGTTGGGTATCGATGGTTTCGGGGTCTTCGCCAGCAAGGCCCAGCATCACAGCGATGTCTGTGCCGTGGCCGCGCCCTGTTTTGGCCAGAGAGCCATAGAGCAATACCTGCACTTCGTGGATATGCGTGGCGGGTAAGCCTGTGGCCTCCTGAAAATCTTTCAGAAAAAGCTGGGCTGCCCGCCAAGGCCCCATGGTATGGGAACTAGAAGGGCCTACGCCTATTTTGAAAATATCGAAAACACTAATAATCTCCATAGGTATTGTATTTTTGTGTTGTTGGGTGGTGGGTAGTGTCAAATACGCCTGTCGACGTTCCCACAAATATACGTATCTGTTTGAGGATGCGACCTATCACTAGATATTTCTCCGTGGCGGGGTACTCCACTAGGTGTTTTTGTAAAAAATCAGCCCCGACCGCACAACAGTGCCTAAGGCACACGCCGAATTTGGGGATTTACAGGATTTGATTTCCTTGATTATCAAGGATTCTCAGTGCGCAGATTTCCCAATTTTGGTTAGGTATGACTATGGGGTTTGAAAAATGTCCAGTAACTTGGAATAGGCTCTTAACTGTGGGCTGGGGAAGTTATCTGGTGTGTAAGTGTTTACCAAAAGATACAAGACCGTACTACGGGGTGTTTTCGACATAACTCAACTCCACGCTAATACGACGGCGGCCGGGGCTGACTTTGAGTCCTTCAAACACTGTAGGCGAAAGTCTGACAATCAGCTTGGGGTCAGAAGAGACCTTGGGCAACTGCCCGATAACCCTTACAAAGACCGAAACATTATTTTCGGTATTGTGTACCTTCAGGACAGTGCCTATCGGCACGCTGGGGTGGAGCGCGATATATTTGTTGCTATCAGGCACATTGTCGATACGTTCGGCAAAACCTACTTCGGTCTTGGAGCCTCTTGTTTGGGCATACGATAATTGTTGGCAACATACCAAAAGCAACACCAAAATACATAGGTGTGCAGGGGCAGTAATCGTTTTCATGAGCGGTGTGTGTTGTTGAAAATAGTTAATTTTTTTGAGTATTAATGATAGCGCAAAATCCATACAGATTTTGGTATTCACCTTGCGGAAAGCGGCTTTGTAGCCAACGCAACATATCATAAAAATAGAGCAGCTCTTCGAGCCTGAGGCGCTGTTCTTCTTTGGCCAAAAAAAGTTGTTCGAGTAGCGCGTCGGCAGTATCTTTTTGCCACTGTAGGCGTTCGTCGTTGAGCAACTCTACGCTCACAAAGCGCGTCAGGTCGCGCCCAGCTTTGGCCATCTTGCTTGACTTGAGCGCAAGGCTTTCGAAATAATCATATGATTTGGCAAACACATCGGCCAGTTGCTTTTGTAGGCCGTTGATGGTGCGAAAGTCCTGTTCGGAGAGTTTTTGCCAAGCCTTGGGCACATCCGTTTCGAGGCTGTCTATGGTTTCAATTTCTCGCAAGACTTGGTGATAGTACAGATATACATTTTCAAAGGCTGTTACGGAGTTTTCGGTATTTTCGACCAGTATCAGCTCAAAAAACTCAATATCATCATCGAGTCGATTTAGTTCGGCAGACAGTTTTTGGGCCTTGGGTTGTTTGTGTAGGTTGATTTGGAGGAGTTGGTCGTAGAAGCTCTGTAGAAAGCTCAGGATAGCCCTCAGGTTTTGCCCAAAACCTTCTAGTTGGTAGGGCTTACTTTGGAGCAAGGTTTTGAGTTGTTCTATATAGGTATGGTTGTTGTGTAAGAAAAAGTGATTTTGCTTGCGGTATAGCCGGACTACTGTTTGGAGGTTGGCAATCTGCTCAATGCTCAAATGCCCCGTACGCAGGTTGAGCCCCTTGAGCACATATGCGGCATAAATGTGTAGGATATGGGTACGTTCACTGGCGGCCACATGTGCGGGAGCCAATAAGCACACACTACAGCCAGGCAGCCCAAAATACCGTGCTTCACGTTTCCCAAATGACAAAATCACGTCGATAGCCCGCCCCTGCAACGCCGAAAGAGAAGCCGCATCAGGGTTAACTTCCTCAAGCCAATAAAAATGACGGTTGGCCAAGGGGATATCTGCCTGAGGCTTAGTTTCGTGGCGTAGCATATCGAGGCTGAGCTTGGGGTATATTTCTATCAATAGTGCGTGAAGCAACTGCAAGATAGAGTCAGATATGGAGGAGTTTGGAAGGCTATGCATAAGGTCTAGATTATTTAAACTCCAAGTTATGAAATTTTAACAAGTTTAAGAAAAGCCAATGCCCGAAAATTAGCAACCCACACAGCCAGACTTCTGCTAAGAAGGGGTAAAACCAAAAATTAACAAATAGCCAAGTGTATAGACTATAGACAAGGTTAAAAATTTGGAGAACCACGGTGCTCATGCTATCTTTACGAGTAAGGAAAAAACTGTCGGTCTTTATCTTACAAAATCTGTTCAGCATAGACGATTTTAATTGATGGATATTCGCAATACTATAGCCAGTAGATTTACCCGCAATAAAAACTTGACGCTCTACACCCTCTGGGGCGTATTGTTTGGGATATGTTTTCCCTTGGGGGCTTGGGCTTTTGATTTTATTTTTATCCACGATTTGCCCATCAGTTGGGTCAATTTGGCCTATATCCATCAATCTAACCCCCTACACTACATCATCGACACGGCACCGCTGTTCTTGGGCTTGGCCTTTGGTTTGGCCGGCTTTGAGCGCGACAAGCTTGTCCACCTCGACGAGCGCTTGCAGGCTCTGAGTCTTGAAGCCTCTCAAGCAGTACAACGCCGCCAGCTTTTGCGCCTAGGCTTTTTCAATTATCTGGCGCTAGGAATTATCTTAACGCTAATCATCATCGCCCAAATATTGGTGCGTAATTCCTTTAGTGACACCCGAGACGATAGTGTAGTGGTCAACCTTGCCGGCAAACAACGGATGTTGAGCCAGCGGCTAACCAAGGTCAGCGTTTTGCTCTCCATGTATGCCAGCCTACCCGACACAGTAGCCCGCTACCGCGCCGAGGGGCAACAAAGTCTGGCGCTCTGGCGACGCATACACCGGGGGCTACAGCTTGGCGATGACAGCCTAGGCCTGCCGGCCAATCACAACAGCCCCGAGGCCTTGCGTTTATTAGAGCGTATTACTCCTCACTTTGAGGTGCTTAGCAAATCTTTTGACCTACTCCTAGACCCCGATACCGAAGCCAATCAGCGGAGTTATGCTTTTAGGGAGGTTTTGTTACACGAGGAGTTGTTCTTAGTGTTGATGAATGACCTCACCTATCAATACAGCCAAGAAGCGCGCAGCAAGATCGCCCAATTGAGGGTGATGTCGTTGTTTATAAACTTGGGCATATTGCTGCTGATAGTCATCTTAGGCTTGTTTATCTTCCGCCCACTGCTCAACCGCTCCGTATTTTATCTGCAATACCTGGCTGACCAAAATATTGCCCAAAAGCGTGTCAATGAGGAGATGCAAGCCCAAGAAGTGGAGCTGCAACAGACTATCGAGTATATGAGCGCCTTGCAAAATGAGTTGCAAGTACAAAACAACGACATCCTTCAAAGCCGAATGCAGATAGCCCGCAACAACGCATACCTACAGTCAGTATTGGATGCCTTGGACGAAAGCGTCGGGATTGTCATTACGGATATGGAAGGAGTGGTCGTCAGGGTCAATCCTCGATTTGAAGAAGTAAGCGGCTACAATAGCACCGAAATCGTAGGCAGTGGTATTCATATCCTCAAATCTGACAGACACGAAGAGGCTTTCTGGCAAGAAATGTGGCAAACCGTAATCGGCGGCAACCCTTGGCGCAATGAGGTCTGTAATCGGGCACACGACGGGCATTTGTATTGGGTCGATACCGTTATCACACCAATCTACGATGAGCAAGGGAGGGTTTACCAATACCTATCACTTCAGACAGACATTACCAAACGCAAAACCACTGAGCAACAGCTCCGCAACACCCTCCAAACACTGGGCGATGCGCAGGAGATTGCACGCTTGGGCTCTTTTGAAATCAACTTCAAAAAACAAGAAGTGATCTGGTCTACGCTGATGTACAGCTTCTTCGAGCTGTCGCCCACAGAGGCAGCACCCTTTGGTGATGCGTATTACCAATACCTTCACCCCGATGATTTGGGCAACTTCAAGCTAGCCGTCGCTACCCTGATTCAAGAAGGGGAGATCAACTTTGATCACCGCATCCTAACCCGCAGCGGGCAAACCCGCTATCTCCTCATTCGGGCAACTGTACGTAAAAGTCCAAAAACCCAAAAAGTGGTCTATGCCCAAGGGGTGGCATATGATATCACGGATAGAAAACTGGCCGAAGAACGTATCAAAGAGCAAAATCAACTGTTGGATAACCTGCTCAAAAACCTACCCATCATATTGTACAAAGCAGGCGCTGATGGCGTAGTAAACAGTATTGCCGGCAAAGGAATGGAGCGTATTAGTGCAACACTTGAGGCCAACGGACAAATACACCTCCAACAACTCCTAGCGCAAAAATATGAACGGGTAGGCAGGGTGTTTGAGGGAGAGCAGTTGCACTTTACGGTCAAACAAGAAGACCGTACCTACTTCGAACACTACCTCTTCCCCGATGCCGTACATGAGCAACAACTTATCGGCTTTGCCCTCGATACCACAGAGTTGGAGCTGGGCCGAAGAGAATTGCAAGCCGCACAAAAACACAGCCAAGAGCTGCTCGATAATCTCTTACAGAGCATCAATTACGCCAAGCGCATTCAGAAAGCTGTACTCCCGCCTATGGAATTGTTCCAACAGAGTTACCCCGACAGCTTCTTGCTCTTTAGGCCACGCGACGTAGTCAGTGGAGACTTTTATTGGTACTACCAACAGTGTAGCCGCTACCAGAATATGCTGGGCAAAACGGTGCTCGTTGTCGGCGACTGTACCGGCCACGGAGTCCCCGGTGCTTTTATGAGCCTCATCGGGATAGAATTACTCCAGCAGATTGTCGAAAGTAGACAAAATACCAGCCCCGATATGATTTTGTATGGGATGAATGAACATCTCCTGCGCCTCCTCAATTCCGAACAGAGCAATATCCGAGATGGAATGGATATGTGTGTCATTACCATAGACCATATCGAAAACCGCTTGGAATATGCCGGAGCCAATATCCCGCTGTACCTCATTCAAGATGGAGTATTGGAGGAGCTCAAACCTACCAAGCTGCCCATAGGGGGGCAGCAGGTCGAAGGAAGGGAGCATTATTACGAAAAACAGTCCATACAATTCGACCAGCCAATCACGCTCTACTTGGCCAGCGATGGTTACCAAGACCAGTTTGGCGGGCCTGACAACCGCAAGTTTATGCGCAAACAATTGCGTGATACGCTACAACAACTGCATCAGCGACCCTTTGCAGAACAAGCCCAAACCCTCAACGATTTGTTGGAGGCGTGGATGAGCCAAAGTCATCAAAAACAAATTGATGACATTACGCTGATTGGATTGAAGGTAAACCCAAAAGTATTTGAGTAATACTTTCTGGACGATATCAGCAAATAAAACCCTTCAAGGGTGGGATTAGCTGAGTATTTCGAAAGTAGTGCCGTGGCGGCGTATCACCACAAGTATGACCAATCGAAATTGGTTTGGGAAATCTTTGCACTGAAATTCCTTGATAATCAAGAAAATCAAATCCTAAATCCCCAGATCTTGTGAAGCTTGGTATAAATTCTGTGAGTTTTGAGATAAGCGCTAGCGTTGGTTATGCGCAGACTGATTCATTAGCAAAACCCCTGCTAGACCAAAAATAATTCCATCCACACACATCACTATGCAGCGCAAAGCGGATTGGGAGTCCTGTAATTGGTAGCCGTCTTCAGAGACTAACGCAATACCCATAGCTTTCTTACCTATGGTTTGCCCCATTGTTCGTGCTTTCTAAAAAAACAAAGTATAGCAAGGGCAGTGGTGGGGATAGAATATACACAAGTATAAGCACAAAATGAACAAAAATTATAAAATTGATTATAAAAAATTACAAATATATCTATGTCGGCTGCAACATAGCGTTGCCCGGCTGTGGCGGGAATATAGTTTACCAAAGTGTTTCAGGCGTTAAGAAGACGAATATATGACGCAATATAGTGGATTTGGTGAAAATTTTTGAATAAATGATGATTGCGAATCGCAGAGTATTTTGAGAACAAAGGGCTAAATCAAAGAGGCTTGTGTTATGTTTACGAACATACAAAATACAAATAGCAAAAAATACCTCAGATAACAAAAAGACCTCCAGTTTGTTGGAGGTCTTTTATATAAAGCTGTAGACTGTTTGATTATACCCAGTCAGCGGATTTAAACAAACCTTCGTTGAGCGCATTGAGCGCATCGGACTTATAGGCCGTTGGGATAAGAATAGAGATATTGTAGTGGCTGCCACCAAAGGAAATCATCCGGATGGGTATTTGCCCCAACGAGCGGAAAATCAGCTCTGCTGTGCCGGTTTCTTCAGTAAGCCGATGCCCTACAATACAGACAATAGTTTGGTCTTGATCGATTTCTACCGTACCAAAAATCTTCAGCTCATCTAAGATTTGGGGTAAGTGGGTTTGGTCGTCTATGGTCAATGACACGGCTACTTCTGAGGTCGTAATCATATCGATAGGTGTACGGTAGCGCTCAAAGACCTCGAAAACTTTTCTCAAAAAACCATAGGCCAAGAGCATTCGGCTCGACTTGATTTTGATGGCCGTGATACCGTCTTTGGCAGCGATGGATTTGACGATATGCTCGTCTGAAGAGGTGTTTTTGATGATTGTCCCCTGAGCTTCGGGCTGCATTGTATTGAGCAGGCGCACAGGGATATTGTATTTTTGAGCAGGGTGAATGGTGGCAGGGTGTAGGATTTTGGCACCAAAATAGGCTAACTCTGCCGCTTCATCAAAAGACAGCTCTGCCACAGGGAAGGTATTTTTGACAATGCGAGGGTCGTTATTGTGCATACCATCAATATCCGTCCAGATTTGCACTTCCTCTGCGCGTATGGCAGCCCCTAGGAGCGAGGCCGTATAGTCGCTCCCGCCGCGTTTGAGGTTGTCTACATCGCCTTCGGCATTCTTACAGATGTACCCTTGGGTGATATAAATATTGTAGCGCTCATATTTTTGGAGCTGCTTGGCTAGCCCTTCTTCGATGGCGGTTAAATCGGGCTCATTGTCAGGGTCAAGCCGCATAAATTCCAAAGCAGGCATCAAGACTGCCAGCTGCCCTTGCTCCTCAAGGTAGATATGGAAGAGTTTGGTAGACATCAGCTCGCCCTGTGCCAATAGAATCTTCTCTTCTGTCTCAGAAAAGTCGATTACTTCGGCAAAGCTTCTGATGTAGTCGAAGTGATCTTTGAGCATCTGAGCGGCCTGCTGCATACTCTGCTCGGCGCTGTAGAGACCTTTTATAAAGCCTTCGTAGTGTTTTTCGAGGGCTTTGATGCGGTTGAGAGCACTATTTTTATCGTTTGTACTGAAGGCCTGGTTGATTTCAACCAAGGCGTTGGTAGTCCCTGACAGGGCCGAGAGCACTACAATTTTATGTTCGGCGGGGTCTTGGCATACTAGCTCGGCTACTGCCTGCATACGCTCAGGTTTGCCCACAGAAGTTCCTCCAAATTTTAAAACTCTCATAAAACTATCTTGGTAATTTGTGTGTGGGGAATCAATTAAATTATACGTAGTTATGCGTTGGAAAGGGGATAAAATCCCAGCATTTTGATGGCGGTGATGGCGGCCTCATCCCCCTTGTTGCCGTGTTTGCCCCCGGCACGGTCTTCGGCTTGAGCTTGGGTATTGGGGGTGAGTACACCGAAAACGGCGGGTTTGTTGTATTTCAAGCTCACCGCTGTAATGCCTTGGGCTACGGCGGCGGCGATAAAGTCGAAATGGCGGGTTTCGCCCTGAATGATACAACCTAAACAGATGACTGCATCAATATCAGATTCTTGTGCCAACCATTGCGCCCCTAACGACAGCTCGAAGCTGCCGGGTACTGTCTGGACTAGGATGTTGCTCTCCTGTGCCCCGTGTTTGAGTAAGGTCTGGTAGGCTCCTTCTAAGAGTTTGTTGGTGATGGCATCGTTCCATTCGGCCACGACGATACCAAATTTTTTCTGACTAATGTCGCTGATGTTGCGCGCAGAATATTCGCTGAGATTTTTGAGTGCAGAGGCCATATATGGTTAGTTGTTAGTTGTGATTTACGGAGTAAAATTTAAAGTTACAATCATCAATCAGGTATGGGTCTAAAAAAACTTCAACTACTGTGCCGCCTTACACGACAAGTAGTTGAAGTCATTACATTCGTACGGTCTTGGGTGTAAGACTACTTGTCGGTACTTGCCTCTAGTTTGGCCTTGTATTTCTTTGCGCTCGTTACCTCTACAGCCGTAGGGAACTCGGTGATAATACGCTCATAGCTGCTGAGAGCAGACTTTTGGTCTCCCTTCAGTTCATAGGCCAAAGCAAGTTTCATCAAATACTGTGGAGTAAAGCTTTTGTTAGGCTTGTAGCCTGCAGCTTTCTTGTAGTAGTCGATGGCTTGGTCTACTTGATTTTTTTCCAGATGAGCATCTCCCAACAACACATAGGCACGTGCTTGGAGGAGTAGGTCTTTGGAAGAGAATTTTTTGAGGTGCTTGATAGCCTCATCAAACTTACCTAATTTGAGTTGCGCCACGCCTGCATAGAAGTGGGCTAGGTTTGCGCTACTGCTCATAGGGTAGTTGTCAATGATATCAAGGAAGCCAAGATAGTTGCCATCTCCATTGAGGGCTTTGTTGAGCGAATCAGCCTCAAAATAATATACTGCCGCAAACATTTGCTTGTCGGCTTCAGCCTCTTGGCTGCCTTTCATAGATGTATAAATGAGTGTACCTACAATGGCTACCAAGGCTACGGCAGCAATAACGATGAAGGCGGTACGGTTTTTTTGGAAAAAGTTATCCGGCCCCAAGAGACGCTCACGCAATACATCAGGGTTTTCGATGATGCCAATCTCAGAGGGGTTGCCTTTGGGTTCTTTGAGTTGTTGATTGCCTTTTTGCTTATTTTTCGCCATGTCTGTTAAGTTTAAGGAGTGCAAAGTTAGCAACAATACCTTATTTTTTGAAAAAAGTGCTATTTTTTTCTCTTCAATGTCTAATGTCTTGATTTTTAGGGGCTAACTGGCTGAAGTGCCGGCGGCCTCGGGCAAAATACTGCCATACGATGCTTCCCGGGTAATATCCATGTAGTGAGTTGGGGTGTTTTTTTGTGGGGGCATAGCGCCTCCATGTACGCCATTGGCGGTAGGCGTGTAGGTAGGCACGCCCGACAGCGCGCAACATAGGCCACTGCCCTTGAGTGGCAAATCGGGCTGCGGCCACAGCATCTAAGACCAGCCTACCACCTAGTATGCTGTATACTTGTGGCGTGGGGAGGTTTTTGGCCAACATCGCGAGGTTGTTCCGGAAGTTGAGGTAAGTTTTGGTAGGGCTGGCCTTGGGCAGTGTGCCGCCACCTACGTGGTATACAGTGCTGCTACCTACATAGTAAATGCCATATCCTTGGCGTTGAAGCCGCCAACAGAGATCAATCTCTTCCATATGGGCGAAAAAACGCGCATCGAAGCCGCCTATTTTGTGGAAACAATCCGCTCGGATACAAAGCGCTGCGCCGCTGGCCCAAAATACCGGCACGGTATCGTCATATTGCCCTTCGTCGGCTTCGAGGGTATCGAAAATGCGCCCACGGCAAAAGGGATACCCCCAGCGGTCTATCCATCCGCCGCCGGCTCCGGCATACTCAAAGTGGGTGGGTGTGTGTGTGGCTTTGATTTTGGGCTGACAAGCGGCTACTGTAGGGTGGCTTTCGAGATGCGCTACCAGTGGGTCGAGCCAGTGTGGAGTAGTAGCCACATCGGAGTTGAGCAAAACATAGTATTGGTACTGTCCTTCGAGCTGGCTCAGGGCTTCGTTGTATCCTTGGGCAAAGCCCCCATTGTGGAGCAGGGTAATCAGCCGCACTTCGGGGTGCTGGGTATTGAGCCATGCAACGGAGTGGTCGGTGGAGGCGTTGTCGGCTACAATCACATGTGCCAACATAGGAGGTGTGTGGGCCAGTACTGTGGGCAGAAAGCGTGCTAAAAAAGGCTGGCCATTGTAATTTAAAATCACAACAGCCGTAGAGGGAGTACTCACAAGAAATCGATGTTAGGCCAAGATTGATTTTTCACCAAGATGTACTTGGCTTAAGGGTGCGGAGGGTTTTGTTTTCTTGATTATCAAAGGCTTTCAGCGCATACATTTCTCAGACCAGCAGACATCTAAGTAGCCTACACTGCGAAGCAGCACCGTAGGCTACCTGAAGCTTGGGGAAAACAAGGAACACGATTTTGACACAAAAATGGAGTTTTTATAGCATTGACCTATGGTGTGAACCAAGGAAGGGGTGTCATCAATGTCCAATGGTGTGAAACCGAGCTAGGAGCTAGCTGCCTAGCTGGTTGGTATGGTGGGTTATTTCAGCCCCCCAAAATCAAAACCCGGAGGCATCATATTGGGGTCTATCAAGCCGGAGGTAGCCTGTTGCATTGCTTCTTGGGCTTTCTCTTCTACGGCCTCTATGGCCTTGTTGATGGCGGCAATGGTCAGGTCGCGGAGCATTTCCTTCTCCTCAGGCTTGAGCAGGCTTTCATCGATTTCGAGGCCGACAACTTGTTTTTTGCCATTGACCACTGCTTTGACCATTCCGGCACCGGCTTCTGCCTCTGCGGTGATGTTGACCAACTCTGCGCGGGCGGCTTCTACTTTTTCCTGAAGCTCTTTTACCTTGCCCATAATATTCTTGAAATCAAACATAAGTGGGGTATCCAAATTAATCGTAAGACTTTCCTATAACTGAATTATAAAGCACTTAGGCTTTGTTTGTTTAGGCTAAGTTATCTCTTTTTGAGCAGAAACACAAATGGCATTGGGTTTTGATGGTGTTGCTGCGCCAAAAGCAAGCAATCGAGTGGCCTCTGGCTATAGCCTCCAGCCAATACCAAACTCCAGATGGTCTACACTTCCCTCTTGTGTACGCAGGCCGAAATAGCCAAAGCTATTGGGGTGGAAATAATATTTCCAACCATAGCGTTGGTACCAAGCATCATCAAAGGGGTGTGGTTTGTAGAGATAGATACCGGGCTGTACCATAATCCCAAAACGCCCCAAAAGTAGTTCAATGCCCACCACAGTACTCAAACGCCACGGCGACCAAACCTCCACTTCAAAAGCCCTATGATAACTGCGGTACATCCGGTGGTGTAGCAGCTCTAGGCCTGCGTGTGCTTTGAGGCGGGGGCTGAGGTGTCGACTGAGGTAATTGTTTAGGCTAAACATCGCATATTTGTTCCCTTCGGTAGGGTATTGCTCTACCCATCCGCCACTGAGAGAGCCTTCCCAATGCCACCGCGCTAAGAAGGGGGCGTGTATGGGAGGGATAGGGGTTTCTTGGGCGTGAGCTTGTCGTGGAGCTTCTGTACCGATGGATAGGCCGGTGTGTAGGGCTGCAATATTGATACCTCGGTTGGGTAGGCGTGTGGCTCCGTTGGAGAGGTGTGTCAGCCCCAGACCGATATAGCCACGGGTGTCTCCAAAAAGCCGGTGTTCATACACCAGCCGCATGCTGAAGGCCGCATTGAGATGGCTGCCAAACATCACATTTTTGTAATTGCCTATGCGCTCGTAGCGCTCTGATACCCACCCGATACCACCGCTAAAAATACCCCGTAGGCCATTTTGCCGTAGGCCTTTAAACATTTTAAAATTTCCGTTCAACATCAAGGCCAAGCCCTGCCCGAGCAAGGGTTGGCCAAAATCAAAATAGGTCAGGCTCAAGCCATACCGAGGTTGGTGATAGGCTTGTTGCCAAGGGGCGCTGCCGTCGGTGCTGTGCAAGAGGCGCAGCTCGGCCATTTTAGGAGTACTTTGTAAGTGTACAGTAAAGGCAGGGTCTACTAGGCTAAATCCGGTGGCATATTCGCCCTCCCAAACCCAAGTGCCTTTCAGGCGCTCCTGGGCTGCTAGGGCAAAAGCAACACTGCAAAACCCTGCCAAAAAGCATAAAAAACGTAGCAAACTCATCATAGCGGTCAAAGATACAACATTTTTCAGAGAGCAAGGAAGGGCAAAAAAATAGCAATAGGAGCAGGGGAATGCCTCCTGCTCCTATACTGCCCAAGACTTACTTGACTTCTACAGTTGTTTCGGCTTGTTGAGTGCCTGCGCTCAGACGTAGGGTATAAGTACCCTTGCCTACGTAGTTGTCCTTATTGGTTTTGAGGTTCCAGCTAGTATGTTGGAAGCCCGGCTGTGGGCTGTCAATCGTCCAATTACGCAACTCTTTGCCGTCCTTATCCAAAATCTGTGCTCGGATGCGTTGGCCTGTTTGCCCAAGGTAGAACATCCAAGTCAGCTCCGGAGTAATGACGGGGCTATAGCTACGGGGCTTTGTTCCCCAACGCTCATCGAAGCGGATGTCAGCGGCTGGATATACCACGATGGCTACATAGGGCTTGAGCGACTGGAAGGGTTTCACATCCATCACATAGATGCTGCGCCCGTGAGTGGCGATTACCAACTCGTTTTCACGCGGGTGTACGATGAGGTCATAGGTGGCTACGTTGGGGAAGTCGCCTGCGATGTTGTGCCATCCTTTGCCACCATCCCAGCTGAGGTATGCGCCTTGGTCTGTGCCGAGGTATAGTAGGTTGGGGTTTACGGGGTCTTGAATCAAGATATTGACAGCCTCGTCGGGGAGGTTGCCCTTGAGCGAAGTCCAGCTCTGACCATAATCATCGGAGCGGTAAAGGTAGGCCGTGATATCGTCGTTGCGGTATCCGGTAAAGGTTACAAACACAGTACTCTCAGCGTGTGGCGAAGGGAATATACTGCTCACCCATCGGTCTTTGGGGAGGCCATTGCCCAGCTCTTGCCAATCAGCGCCACCATTGCGGCTGACGTGTAGGCGGCCATCGTCTGTGCCAGCATAGAGCAAGCCAAACACCAAAGGTGATTCGGCCAGGCTACTGATGGTCGAGAAGGGCACATCACCCGTAGAGCGGTCTTGTGTCAGGTCGTTGCTGATAGCCTGCCAGTCGGCACCTCGGTTTACGGACCGGTATACGCGCTGAGCGGCAATGTAGAGGATGTCAGGGTTATGTTTGCTAATCAGCAAAGGAGTGCGCCAGTTGAAACGCAGCGGGGCTTCGCCAATTTCGTGCTTGGGTGTGATGTACTCAAACTCGCTGCGGTCTTTGCGTAGGCGATAGTAATTGCCAAACTGATAGCCGGTGTACACCAAGTTAGCATCGCGAGGGTCTACCTGTACATACATTCCGTCGCCGCCCATCAACGACTCCCAGTCTTTGCTGCGCTTAGGCACAGACTTCGAAGAGCCAAAGTAAACGCCGTTGTCTTGTAGCCCACCGTAGATATTGTAGGGTGTTTCCATATCGACAGTAACGGTGTAAAACTGCCCTACGGCAACGTTGTTGAGGTGGTCAAAGTGTTGGCCACGGTCATAGCTGACATAAAGCCCGCCGTCGTTGCCCAAAATCAGGTGATTACTGTTCTTGGGGTTGATGAGCAGCACGTGGTGGTCAACGTGTACGCCGCTCTGGCTATAAGGAGCCATCTCTGCCCAAGTTTTACCGCCGTCGGCAGACTCTAGGCTAGGCACACCAAATATGTAGAGTCGGTTGGCATCGTTGGGGTCTACCCGTACTTGCCCAAAATAGTAACCATAGGTAAAATACACACCTTCGAGCGGTTCTTGGTGTGTCTTGCGCCATGTTTGCCCAAAATCGTCGGAGCGGTACACCTCTGCTCCTACTACGTCGGTATCAAAAAGCGCGTCATTGGCATTGCTGAAATAATTGGCTACCTGCTTGGGAGTATAGCGCCCCGCTTGAAGGTCTTGTTTGACACGGTCGGCGGTATACTTGGCCGGATAGCGCAGGGTGCGGAGGAAAGTCTCCCACTCTTGGTTGCTCTTGGCAAGAGCTTGCGCTACACTCATCGTCGACAAGGCCTGCGGGGTGAAAGGCAGCCTTGTGTCGGGCTTGCGTTCTTTTTGGGTGGCTTGTTGATTGTCCAAAATCATGTACACTACATTGGGCTGTGTGGCACACACATCCAGCCCTATACGCCCCATATGTTGGGTATTGGGCAGACCATCGAGGCGTTTGCTCCACGTATTGCCCCCATCGCTAGAGGCGTAGATGCCCGACCCCGGGCCATTTTCCTCAAAATCCCAAGCCAGACGGTGGCGCTGCCAAGCGCCGGCCAACAGTTGGTCGGGGTTTTTGGGATTGACCACAAGGTCTATCACCCCCGTATCTTCATTCACAAACAGGGTCTGTGTCCAAGTTTTGCCTCCATCCGTGGTTTTGTAGATACCACGTTCTTTATTTTTGGTATACAAAGCCCCGATACTGGCCACCCAAGCCGTGTTGGGGTCGGTAGGGTGTGCTACGATACGCCCGATGTGTTGGGTGTTGTAAAGGCCGGTATGTGTCCACGTATTGCCCCCATCAGTACTGCGGTACACGCCCAATCCGGCATAGCTAGAGCGGCTGCTGTTGTTTTCGCCAGTACCTACCCAAATCACCTGTGGGTCTGCCGGCGATACGGCAATGTCGCCGATGGTGAGGCGCTCCTGATTGTCGAAAATAGGCTCAAAAGTACCACCGTTGTTGGTTGTCTTGAATACCCCACCCGAGGCATAGGCCACATAGTAGGTATTGGGGTCAGAGGGGTGCCAGTCGAGGTCTACCACACGCCCACCCATCACGGTAGGCCCCACACTGCGTACGGGATAGTGCTTCAACATTGATTGTTGGCGCATCGCTGCCGAGGCTTTGGCAGCCGCCAGTAGTTCGGCTTCGGTACTTTGGGCATGGCCAACGGCCAACCCGCCATGTAGCGCCAACCAGAGTCCTACAGCCCAAAGCTTGAAAGTAGATAGAGGTGAGTGCATAAAATTGAAGTAAGGTGAAGCTAATGATTTGTATTACTAACCTAAAGCAAGTCCAAAATAAAGCTTTTTTGCCCTATAAGCCATCTTTTTTGCCCAATGTCGTTAAGCACAAGACGAAAAGCGTCTCTCCGTCTTTTTTTTGAGGGAAAACAGAAGCAGATTGACAAGTTACGATTTGGGATTGGCGGGGATAGTAAGGTCATATATGGACATTTTCCAAATCCTATGGTTAAAACTGTGCGCTAAGTCTGATTTTACCCCCAAAATAAGGCCTCAGCTTGTCTCGGAACTAGAACTCCGAGCTACTTGTCCAAAATATCCAGTGGTGTACAACATCGCCGTGTGCTGTAGGCTGTCAACGGCATCGCTCCTCTGGGGAACTTTTTGTGATTGTGTATCGATTGTCTACCGATGAAACACCCCTCTGGGGGTTTTTTTAGCAATGTAGTTGCGATATCATAGGTAGAAAAAGGAAGGTATCTTTTCGTCTTTTGTAGCATCTAGTGCAATAGGTTTGATGCCGTAATTTTTGAGGTCTTGCATTTTGTCTATCCTAAGTGCAGCCCCATACACATTGTAGCCGTTTTGTGCTCACAAAATAGCCGTTGCTTTGCCAATTCCTGCCGAAGCTCCAGTAACTAAAACTGTCTTTGCCATTTTCTTTTTGCTTTAAAGTTTGATAGCGCAAAGGTAACTCAAGTCAAAAAGTTAAGGTTTTTCGAAAAGTTCAAAGTTGTTTGTTGAAAAGTCTACTTACTGGATGGGGTGGTCGCCCTACAATTATCACCAACGGAAAATGCGTGCGAAGGTGGGTTTTTAGCACTAACTTGACTAGATGCATAAAGCTTGAATTTGGCACTTCACTTTCATAGAAGCACGAATTGAAAATCAGCGCAGCTAATTGAAAATCAGCGCAGCTAATTGAAAATCAGCGCAGCTAATTGAAAATCAGCGCAGCTAATTGAAAATCAGCGCAGCTAAACCCCCGCTTTTGCAAAACGGCTGTTGTGCGTTCGTTGTTTTTTTGTATGTGTCTATTCAATTCCAAGTATAATGTTTTTCTGTTCTGTTGTAACTTGTCCTACCATAACCTTCAATCAATTTACCCGCTTTGTTCATTTGAGTGTTCCAATCTTGCCTATCTTCTTCTGAAACCGCAGAGTTAAATTTTGTATTCAGGGTTTTCACCTGTTCTTTTATCTCGTCATATTTTTTATCGCTCTCCATTTTAATTTTAAATAGAATTTAAAACAGCGATTATATCATATCCAAATTTTGCAATTTTCCGTCCGCCAAACCCTTTAATTTTTGAAAGTTCGTCTAATGTCTGAGGTTTAATTTTGGCAATTGTCAAAAGTTCTGTGTTGTGGCAAACCATAAAGTTTGGGATGTTAAGTTGTGATGCTTTGTCCTGTCGCCACTGTCTTAGAGATTTAAAAATTCTTTTCTCTTCGTCTGTTAGTTTGCTCTCGTCTGTTATTGAGATTTTGTCCGAAGTTTTTTCTTGTTTCTCTATTTTTTGGCCGTCATAAAAAACTAAAATAGACCAAAAGTTAGGCTGTCCGTTTATGAGTTCGGTTGCAGTCTTTTTAACTGTCACGCTGTCCAAGAAGTTGTTCAAGCTGTCTTGGTCACTTTGTAAGTTCTCTTTTGTAAGTCTGATATGAAAAACTTTTACTTTCATAAAAGTAGTTTATAAAATATTCGACTCATTCGTCAAATGTATCGCAGACGACTTTTTTGTCGTCCGATACAATGCCGCATAACGACAGTCTGTCCAAAAACCAACTCTTGCGAAGATAGCAAAAAGCCAAGAAAAATCCACAGCTTAGGGAATGAAATTTATACTTGTAAAAACAGGGCTACTTAGCACCTCGCAGACCCGCTGGAAGCACTCATTTCGCCCGACAATGTGGTGCGGCGTATAGACCTTTTTGTAGAAAACTTGTACTTGGCCTCTTTGGGTTTTTGTGGTTGATTATGAACCGTTTTACCGAAGATATTTTGTGTTTTTCAAAGTATTCGTACCCAATATGCGTCTCGCTACGAGCTTGTATCGCCTTGGTACAGCGTGTTTTAACGGGTTTTTGGATAGATTGACGGTTCGCGGCTTGGCGAAGGTGGCGGATTTCGGAGCACAAAACTTCCTACGAAGCACTGCACCCGCCATTACACCAAACCGCTGTTAGCACCAGTTGTTCTTGTCCACCAGTCAAAGTTGTCGGAAATAATTATTTCGTTCTTCTCCAAATGATGTGTCGTTTTCATTGGTATTGTTCGGAAAGCTAAATGGTATTTGTTTGCTAATACTCTGATTTCTTCTGTGTCGTCATATGTCAACATAAACTTCCCCTGAATTTTGGATGTCAAGTAAAAAAGTTGTTCGTGGTCTATGTTGAAATATGTATAAAGCCGTTTACCTGCGATAGTGTATGGCGGATCTATAAAAAAATAAGCGTTTTTATTGTCGCTGTTTCGCTCAATTACTTTGAAAGCGTCTGTCTGAAGGAATTGAATTTTATGTTTGACGAAGTTTATTGCTCTAATTCTGTCGGCAAGCGTTTTTGCATACCATCTCGAAGCAATACCTTTTCCATTCTCTCCGTTTTTAAGCATTCCAGAACCTTTGGCAATAATACCACCGTGAAAAACTCTGTTTTTAAGAATGGTGCAAAAAGCAATGTCTTTAATTTCTTTGTTTGGATTACTAAGTTCCTTGTTTACGTTTTCGTGTGATAGTTCAAAATTTAAAATTCTGTCAGCAAGCCATTCATTTTTACCGCTAAGGATTATTTCCCAAACTGCTGAAACTTCTTCGTCTAACTCAACCATCGTTATATGGTCAGCAAGATTTTCAAATGCGGCTGTCAAGCTAACAATACCACCACCCGCAAACGGTTCAATTAAACTCTTTTTGTTGTTGTCTTGACGAAGCCATTCTCTAACAGTAGGTATTAACCAAGTCTTTCCACCCGGATAACGAAAAGGGCTTCTTTGCGGAACAGATGCAACATTGACAACTTGCGTTTGCTGTTTTTTAACTGTAGCTTTTTCAAATATAGTTAATTGCTCACCCATCTTAACTGCTGATTATATCGGTTAAACTTGGTGTATCAGGCGAATAGCCTTCTAATCTTTCATCAAGCCTGTCCTGAAGAATATTGATAAAATCTTCCAATTTTCCAGGTTCAGGGGTTGTAACTCTAAACAATGCCGCTTCAAAGTCCGTGTAAACTGTTTCAACCAAAGTTAGGTTATATTGATTGGTTTCTTTGTCAAGAACCAAGTCATATAAAAACCAAGCAATATCTGCTTTCTCTTTACTGACTGTGGGTAATTTCGGTAACGTGTCAAAGAAAGATTTTTGTAAAGCGACTGTTTGTTTCTTTTTCCAAGTTTGGAAAATCCCGCCTTTGTAAAGCATTTGCGGGATTAATCGCTTCCTTGAAGAAGAAAGATAGTCAGGCTTTGGTGAGTTGTAACCAGTTGTCCAAGCGAATTTACTTGTCGGTTTGTTTATGTAACTGTCAAATGGATTACGAAGATTACCAGATATGTAAACACCTTGAACTTCAAGAGAAGCAAAGTCAATAAGCTGTCCCTTGTCGTTATATGCAACTAAAACAAAGTCAATGTTGCCAGCCGATTGCCCATTCTTGTCAAGTAATTTAATTTCAGAAAGTGATGTCCATTTGGTTTTTTCGTCAAAAGCAAATTTTGCAGCATTTTCGATTATCAACCAGTCTTCACGAAACCTTGTCGGGCAAGTGATTACAGGATTATTGTTATGAAACACAACACACTACAAACTCCCAATGGGTCGTTTGCCTTGTCTTTGGTGCAATTTGGAACCTTGTTGTTAAAAGGACAGAGCTTCTTGTCACGGTAGCGTTTTGCTTTAGCCGTTTCATTGATAATTGGGAAGCCAAAAACTTCTCCTAATGGATTATTATTTTTTCCTTCTATCGCCATTGTGCAAATTTACAAATTATTTCTATCGGCCGATAGGTTTTTGTCCACCGTTTGATGATGGTCGGCTGTCTTTTTACAATTGGTGCTAACGTCCAGCCTATCCAAAAACCAACTCTTGCGAAGATAGCAAAAATCCAAGAAAAATTCATAGCTTAGGGAATGAAATTTATACTTGGTAAAAACAGGGCTACTTAGCACCTCACAGACCCGCTGGAAGCACTCATCTCACCCGAAAATGTGGTGCGGCGTATAGACCTTTTTGTAGAAAACTTGTACTTGGCCTCTTTGGGTTTTTGTGGTTGATTATGAACCGTTTTACCGAAGATATTTTGTGTTTTTCAAAGTATTCGTACCCAATATGCGTCTCGCTACGAGCTTGTATCGCCTTGGTACAGCGTGTTTTAACGGGTTTTTGGATAGATTGACGGTTCGCGGCTATACGCAAGCAGGGATTTTAATCACTGAACTTCCTACGAAGAACTGAACTTTAAATTTACTACTTTCCTGTCCTACGAAGCAGCACCGCAGGTAAACCCCTACTTGCGTATAGGTGATGTTAGCGGTTTGGCTTTCTTGTCTGTCGTTTATTTTTTATCGTGGCATAAATAAAATTATCATTGCTCCAACAATACAAACACTTGCACCGATAATATCCCACTTGTCAGGCGTGTTGTGTTCTACAAAATAAAGCCATAGTAACGAAGCAACAATATATATTCCACCGTAAATAGCATATGCTCGTCCAGCAAATTCAGTTTGGACTTTTGTCAATAAGTAGGCAAAAATGATTAGTGAAAATACTCCCGGAATTAACCAATAGAAAGACTTGTTGGTTCTAACATATGACCAAAAAGCAAAACATCCAAAGATTTCAAAGAATGCCGCTGATATAAATATGATTATGTCTTTCATCGTAAGTTTTCTGTTAGCGTTTCAGTTTTCTTTTCGGTCATATTTTTTACTTTGAGGTCGTTACCGAAAATAAAAAGAATCATTTTAATATTTTTTTATTCTGTTTCTATGTTATTTTTAATATGTATTGTAAATTTTAATAAGTAAAAATATTTTTTAATTTTTTTTATAACCAATATTACTTAGCCCGTTTTCCATCCAAAACTCACTGCCAAGCAGAAAAGGCATACAACGGATTTGGTGGAGAACCAGAAAACCGAGAACAAGTACTTTTGAGGAGATTTGACTGCTTTTGTCCGAAATATTTAGTATGCTCATTGTAAGTAGTTGCTATTTTTTAATATTGAGCGTTTATTTGATGTATAAGATTAATTTTCAGTCTATTACACAACAACTAAAACACAAACTGTTTTTGCTTTGGTACTTCGCTCGTTGTAAACTAATAAATTATTATTTTGGAGATAATCCGAGGTTCCATGTCTTTGCTCTCGAGCCTCCTTTCCATAATAGCATAGGGTTTGCAAACCCTACGCTATGGAAAATGAAAATAAAGTAGTTTATTTTCTTTCCGGTGTACTTAGTGAATTAAAAAGCATATAAAGGTACTTGCATTGAGTCAGTTCATTAATATTTTATGAAAAATCTCTAAAAATAATCAGAATGAAAAGCCTTGTCTTTATTCTTGAGAGAATACTCACCTACCCATTCAATATACCGCATGCCCGGCTTTACTTCTATCATCAAGCCGAGTTGATAGGTGTTTTCAGGTATCAGATTAGATTGTTTTATGCTTGTATTAAAACCGGACTCGGAAAGATTGAGGCCTTTGTATTTGTTTTCAAACAGCATCCAAACATCTAAGCGTGTTTCTCTTTCAGTTGAAACAATAATATCTTTTCCGCTTTCTTCTCTAAAAACAAGAAAGCTTTTACTTGTCTCTGCACTCATGCCTTTCACAAATCCCCACCCTCTTCTTACCATCAATAAATTGTCGCAATGTTTTATCTCGAAATTATACTCCATAGAGGTTTGCGCAGCATTAATCTTCTCTTGTGATATTTTAGATTGGAATACTGCCTGATAGCTGCCGTCATTTTCTAAATCATAGTATTTGCTGATAATTTTCACGTCAGGTTGAAATCCATAATGAGCCGTACTGTCAGAAAAAAATCTAATAGACTTGATTTTTGTTTCATGGGTCGGTAAACAGGTTTGCTTGGAAGACCCGAAGGAAAACAAATAAAAAACCTGATCCAAGGCCTCAAGATGTTTTACGGCAAACAGATCATTATTAAGGATGTAGTTGCTGACAAGTAGTCCGGTATTGAGTATAGAAACAGGCACTCTAATTGTTTCACTTTGCTTATCTTCGGTAGTAATTTGCATAAATAAAGCCGGCGGTTGAACAAAAAAGCGCTGTATTTTACCCAACCAACTGTATCGTATTTGCACATCCCAGTAAACAATTTTGTCGGTTTTTGGCAGAGCAATAGAATCCCCCATTTTGCAAGTAAATTCTTTTGTTTTTAACAATTCCAATCTTCTTTTGATTTTTCTTTTCTTAAATAAAATCCATTTACCTTCTTTTTGCACTATTTCATAGTTTTGCATCAAGGCGCGTTTAGTTTGAGACTCATCAAAGAACGCATATCTGTTGTCTATGGTATAAAGCGTGAAAATAACATATTCGGGTGCGCTTACACTCAGATACTTATCGGCATTGATTTTATCCAGGTACTCGTCATAAGCCGAATAAGACTGTATAACAGGACGAGGGTTGTAATTAAGTTTGTGTTTGTAAATCAAATAAATATCACAAGGGATTATATCAACACTTTTCCGGTCTATTTCTTTGAGAAAGGCATCCGGCAAGCTCTCAGCTGTTTCATGTATAGTCAGATAGCGTTGATCTATTTTCCCGAATACTTGTCCCGTAACTGTGACAATTGCTTCAAACTGTCCTATAAAAACTTTGCCCTGAACAATATCCTTAAACAAATTAAACCTGTTGTCATAAAAAGAAAAACCAAACATCAACACAATCAAAACAATCAACCTTGCAAAATTGAGCATTGCAGGAGTTGCAAAATAATACAACATAAGTACAGGCATCAAGATCAAAGAAAAATAATAAATTGTATGTCCTCGTGTAAAATTATGCTTAAAAATAAGATATGAAAGCCCTATGGCAGACAATATAACAAATACATGTACAAGAGTCAATTGCCGAGATTGCTTACGGGCATTTATCTGTAAGTAATAAAATAAATAAACAAGCATTAAAATTAAGACTAAAGCTGCTTCATAGAGTATATACACCTTGCTTTCTTCAAATACTTCAGGGGTAAACATAGAATCATTATAAGCATTAATGATATGCCAACTGCCTTGAATATAGGGGATGATGTCTACACGCCAAATCCAAGAAAGAAACAGAAGTAGGAGTATGTATGAAAGAGCACCAATAGAAGCTTCTTTTAGGGAAATGCGATCTAAAAAATAAGCAAAAGGAATAAATATGAGTATATACAACATTGCCACAATTCCCGAGTTGGCCTTTACAAAAAAAAGCAGCAAAGCCAAGGCAATACTAATAATAAAGTGTACACGTTTGTTGGCATCTTCATGGAGAACCAATGCAGAGATAAACAAACAGTAAAAAAACCAAATTTGAGTATCATAAGCTAAGCGAAATATCAATGCGCCGCTGATTATAGCAAGCCCGTTAAATAAATTGAGTGTGTATTTTTTAAAAAAAAGTTTTAAAATATAAACAATAAAGGTAAAAAAAATCAAATAGTATAAAACATACACCCACTTACTTACCCCAAAAACAAGTCCTGTGTTCAAAAAACCCAAAGGCCCGTAAGTAAACAAGAAATCAGTTCCAAAATGCATATTTTTTTCTAGAGCCAATTGTAATCCAATCGCCCAAGAACCATCTAAGGAATTGTTTACATAATTGTAGAGACGCGGTGGGAAAAAAAGAAAAAGAACGAAAGCTATCACCCAAAAATCAGGGTGAATTACTGCTTTTTTTAATTGAACAATCATTTCTTAAGTGCTGATTTTAAAGTAGATAAGTATTAAGAACAAATTATTTACTAGTATTTTGTGTCTTAGCCCCAAAAAACGTATAAGTCGAGTTTTAACAATTAGTTTGACATCTGAGCAAGAAACAGAACTTTATTAACTGGAGTTACGGACAGTTACAAAAGATTTCCAAACATGGGTAAAGACAGCCTGTCCAAAAACCAACTCTTGCGAAGATAGCAAAAAGCCAAGAAAAATTCATAGCTTAGGGAATGAAATTTATACTTGGTAAAAACAGGGCGACTTAGCACCTCGCAGACCCGCTGGAAGCACTCATCTCACCCGACAATGTGGTGCGGCGTATAGACCTTTTTGTAGAAAACTTGTACTTGGCCTCTTTGGGTTTTTGTGGTTGATTATAAACCGTTTTACCGAAGATATTTTGTACTTTTCAAAGTATTCGTACCCAATATGCGTCTCGCTACGAGCTTGTATCGCCTTGGTACAGCGTGTTTTAATGGGTTTTTGGACAGATTGACGGTTTTCGCCAGACCAATGTTGGCTGAATTTGTTATTCTTTCGGTGCGTAGTTATCCCAATATTCTCTCGGTGTCAAGATTTTGGTGTACTCAAACTCTGTTATTGTGAAGTCAAGCGTATTGCCTGTTGTCAAATAGTCTGCTGCACTTACCGCTGCCAACTCCAAAAACTTGTTGTCGCTTGTATCTGTCAAAACTTCAATTTTTCGGTCTGTTTGGTAAAAAGTAGCAATTTCTCTCAGTCTATTCAACACAACTTCGGCTTTGGTTTTGAAATTAGTGAATTTTGAGAACTTCTCCCTGTTCAACACTTCTAAATATTCAACCAATACTTCTTCCGAAAGGCAAATCTCTACTTTTTCAGTCAGTACCAATTCGTACAAAATTTTGCTCGGAATAGAACTTGAAATGAGTGCAGAAACGATAACATTTGTATCAAGAATGAGTTTTTGCATCTCTTACGGCTTTAATTTCAGCATTGATTTCGTCCATTGTCATTTTAGAAAGCCCAACCTTTTCAGCTATTTCATTACACTCCAACAACGCCTGTCGTGCGTATTCACGACTAATTAAATATACCAAATCAGTAAACTTAATTTCACCACTCCCTAAATTATACTTTTGGAAGTCGGTTTCGCTTACTTTTATCTGAACTGTCCGCATAGTTTTATTTTTTTTGAGTTTTCGGTTCTTACAATTTTAGCCAAAATCAAGCTTTACGCAGTGTGAGCGCAGCGAGCATTGTCGTAAAGGGGATGTTATGAGCGCGTTTTCTGGAGCACCGCATTGTCGTAAAAACGGGTTTTTACGCAGTGCCAAATGTCCGTTTAACTTGATGGGAAACATTCGTGAACACGTGAACAAGTTCCTTTCGTTACCTGTTAAGTTAAACTACACAACGGACATTTGCAAGTGTGGAGGGCAAAAATTTCTCATAACGACAGTCTGTCCAAAAACCAACTCTTGCGAAGATAGCAAAAAACCAAAAAAATCCATAGCTTAGGGAATGAAATTTATACTTGGTAAGAACAGAGCGACTTAGCACCTCACAGACCCGCTGGAAGCACTCATTTCGCCCGACAATGTGGTGCGGCGTATAGACCTTTTTGTAGAAAACTTGTACTCGGCCTCTTTGGGTTTTTGTGGTTGATTATAAACCGTTTTACCGAAGATATTTTGTACTTTTCAAAGTATTCGTGCCAAATATGCGTCTCGCTACGAGCTTGTATCGCCTTGGTACAGCGTGTTTTAATGGGTTTTTAGACAGATTGACGGTTTGCGGCTTGGCGAAGGTGGCGGCTTTTCAGTACAAAACTTCATACGAAGTACTGAACCGCCACTTTTGCCAAACGGTTGTCAGCGGTTCAGTTTTTATTCATCTTCAATTTTTTAACTCGATATCTAATTTCATTCTTTAAGTTTGTACAAGTAATAATATCCAAAATCTGGATAGTCAAATTATGGAATGGTTCTTTACTTTACGATTAGCGAGTTATGAAGTAGCAACCCTAATCATCCACCCAAAATCATCTATTCCTTAATTAGGCATTCGAACTTTGATGATGATAGCTGAGGCGACTGTAAGCCCGCCAATGAGTGCTATGGCGTAGCCTACCCCAAAAAAATCGGCAGTAACTCCCGAGATTACTGCGCCGAAAGCATAGCCTAAGTCCCTCCAAAGGCGGAAAGTACCGATGCTTTCAGCCCGTTGGAGCGGGGTGGTTGCGGCGGCAATGGTAGCCAAAAAGGTGGGGTATACCAAGGCTGTTCCTAGCCCCAATACTGCGGCCAGCATAGCCAATGCGGCAAATGAGCTGACAAAAGGAATAAGCAAAATAGCAGCTCCTTGTAAGAGCATCCCCCAGAACAGCAGGCCCTTTTTGGGGTAGAGGTCGGCCATTTTCCCTGTAAACAACTGTCCTAGGCCCCATACTGTCGGGTAGATAGCGGTGATATACCCTGTATTTTCGGTATTGTAGCGTAGCGAGAGTAGCAGGATGGGCAACAGCCCCCATATCATACCATCGTTGAGGTTGTTGACTAGGCCGGTCTGTGTTACGGCGCTCAGGGTTTTGTTTTTGAATGTAGTTTCTACAAACACATTCCTCAGGGACTTGGTGTTGTTTTGGGTGCTTTCTTGGTTCACAAACACTTGGGTGTCTTTTACCCACAAGAGGGTGAGCAGCAGCCCTCCAACCGACAAAAACACGCCGATATAAAACGGGTATGGCGTAATGCCATAATGATTGGCCACATATCCGGTAAAAAAAGCCACCAGACCCACGGCAAAGTAGCCTGCGAATTCGTTTAATCCCATCGCTAGGCCTCGCTCTTTTTCGCCCACGAGGTCAATCTTCATCACGATAGTACTGCTCCACGTCAGCCCTTGGCTCACACCCAACAACATATTGGCTACGATTACCCACGCCCAATTGGGCGCATATATCAGCATAAAGGGAATAGGGATGGCCAGTATCCAACCAAACAAGAGCAAGCACCTGCGGCCAAACTTGTTGGCCAAGCGTCCTGTGTAATAGTTGGCTGTGGCCTTGGTAAGGCCAAAGGCAGTGATAAAAGAAAGGATGGCCGTTTTGGAGGCCACCCCAAAGGTTTGTTCTGCAAATTGAGGGAATATCGTCCGCTCCATCCCAATCATCCCCCCGACAAAAGCGTTGACGATGACAAGCAAGGTAAATTGTTTCCAGTTTTCTCTCAGCCCGAGGCGGGTATTGTTGTTCATTGTGTTGGGTCCAAGTAGAGGCCACCGGACATTTTGGGTTTGCCTTGTGGTGGTGCGTGCCTATTTTGCCTTCCGAGCGCTCGGGGCATATTTAACCGCAGCAACTTGTTGAATCAAAGCCAAATTAGAAAATGCCCGGTGGCGTGGTTAAAGTGGCAAAATTATGCCATCATCGACAACTTTTCTGTGTCAAAAGTTACCCAACTGATAATACCGGAGGCGGTGCTGCGTCAAAACTTAAATCCTACATTGAGATTCAGCACGTGTTTGAACTGTACGGCCTGAATCTGTCGGCCATCGGCTTGCGCTATCAGGATGTTGTGGTCGTAGAAGAGCTGGGTGGTAAAACTGGTAAAGAAAAACTCGTTGATTTTGAAAACCAGCAAGTTATCCCAATTAACCGTAACGATGTCCGGCGTGCGGTAGTCCGAAAACAGCACGAGAGTGCTTTTGAGTGTTACGTTTTTCATCAGTTCCAACTGCCCAACAGCGTTGAGGGTATAGCCAAACTCCGAGCGGAGCCTTTTCCCGGGCTCTACACCAAAAGCGCCTGCTGCCGACAGCTCGTCCGAAAGCACAAAAGTCAGGCGGCTAGCTAGGGGAGAGATAGTGGCCTGTAGGTGTTTGTTTTGGTACTTAAAACCGATATTGGGCACAAGGAAGGCAGGCGCAAAGAAATCAGAAATACGCTTGTCGACAAATTCACGCCCAAGCGAGTCGCGGTCAAAAGTATAGCCCGGAGCCATCTGAGTCCGCAGCTCCACAGCCGCATTCAAGCTCCAAGCCTTCGAGAGCGTGTAGTCGTAGTTGCTGCCAAGGATGAGCTGGTCATCAGTTTTTTTGAAAATATTCGTTCCGTCATTTTCTCCCAGTCGCGCTACCCCAAAAGCTGCATTGATATAATTTCTCCATTGGCTGCGTGCTGTTTTGCGGGTAATGTTGCCATCGAAGAGCACTCCCAATGAAAGCGAGCTCTGCCCGCCTCCCTGCCAGTTTTGCAGGCCTACATTGGCAAGGCTAAAGCTGAGCGAGCCTTTGCGACTCCAAATGCCAGGGGGGGCGGCCTGTGTGAGGGTATCGGCGGCATTGTCAGCCTCTTGGGCCGACAACTGCCCAAAAAAACACTGTAGCACCAGCAGCGCTACAGTCAGGAGATAGGCGTTTTTGAACATTTTGTGTTTGTGTTTTGTCAAAATAATCACGCCACAAAGGTAACATAGTTAGGGCTTTATACCAAGATTCATAGGACTTGAGGGTTTGCAGGATTGGATTTTGAGATAGTATCTCACACCAAAATAAGCAGAGGCCTTATGTTGATATACAATGAGACTTGGCTCCACGGTTTTATACCCAACCAAAATTGGTTTGGGAAAGCTGTGTGCTGAGAATCCTTGGCCATCAAGAAAATCAAATCTTGTGAATCTTGGTATAAACCCTTGAGAGACAGCGTATCCAAAAGGGGATTAGAGAGCGTCCTGAATTTCTTTGAAAGCCTTCAGTGCTTCGGCCTCGTCGTGGAAAGGCAACTCGACATAGTACTTCTTCTTCTTACTGATATTTTCGGCAGAGAGGTAATAGGAGGCCTCTTCCACACATTGCACCCTGCCCCCATTACAGCCTATCACGACAGCGTATAAGGTATCATTGACATAATAACCATTTTCTTGTTTTACAACCCCATCCTCGGTGGTAGTTTTATTGATTTTGGCCTTATCTACTGTATAGACGCTGATGCCCCCGACGGTATTGTCGGCGTTGAGGTCTACTACACTGATGATAATCTGGGTACTGGTTTGGTGCAGATATGCTTTGCGCATTCCGCCCTCGGTGTCGGGCAGGGTGCTACACAAACGGCCTTCTATCTTGAGCTTGGTATCATCGTCGAAGGCGAAGGTATCTTGTGCCTGAGCGCTCCATAACATTACAAAACAACACAGGACTGTCAGGGTAAGGTATCTCATTGGGCTATGGGTTTATGTTTGAGAAAATAAACACTTTGCCCGTACTAACGGCCAGTTTCTGACACAGTTAGGGTATTTTTTAGGGATGGTTATTTTGGGAGTATCAGGCGTGCATTTGGGTTGATGAATGGGATAACGCCTTAGACAAGCTCTTGATGGTATCATCGGTGGGGCTCATCAACTTAAAACGAAGACTCATAAAATATGAAGGCACTTTGTGTAGTCTACAGTGGAAATTTTGCGTACTCAGGGATACAGTTGCTTACTATTCTCCTCAAACCCCTCAAACCTATGTCAAATTCCTACACAGAAGTCTCTCGTCAAGGCTTTTTCTCCCGCCTAGGTGGCGCTACAGACACTGAGCCGCTACCGCACCAAAAACGGTAATGGCATTTTTTTGATAGAAACGGGCACACACAGCGCCGCCGATATGTTCAAAGCCGCCCAAGACGGCAACAACGCCCTGACTTGGATACTGCGTGTGGTAGGATATATGATGATGGCCATCGGCCTAGGAATGCTGTTCCAACCGTTGGTCATCTTGTCTAATATTTTACCATTTTTGGGCAATATTGTTGGCGGAGGTGTGATGATTTTCTCCGGCCTGATAGCCCTTGTCCTGTCCATCACGACAATTGCCATTGCGTGGATATTTTACCGCCCAATATTGGGCATCATCTTATTGTCAGCAGCCGCTACAGCGCTCTATCTTTATTTTCAAGCCAAAGGCAAGCGCCAAGCGTCTCTGGGATGATGATGGGTTGTTGAGCCGGTTTAGTTGTTGCGAAGCCTATGCCTTGAGTGTAGGCTTCGGCATTTTTAGGTTAGGATGGAATGATGTTTGTGCCTCTAGTGATGACTACAGCCTATGTCCCAATGAGTGAAAAAGTCTACTATCGCCTTATAAGTCTGCCCCATATGCTCTTACTTTTAGCGGTGGCAGCTGTTTATTATGCGTTTATTGAACCACCGCTGAGGCATTCCAAACCACGTCGGTGGGTGGTGATGGTGGCGCTTATGGTGTTGACAGGGGTGGCTAGTGCGCTGCTTAACCATTTTTTATTCTTGTACCACCCTAGTTGGCCTCACACTACACATACTGATTTGTATTGGTGGGGGTTTGTGTTGATGAATCCTACATTGTTAGGAATTATGTTCTGCACCTATTCTCCCCAAAATACAGCATAAGTCAACGCCACGGGGATTTTCTCATACACTAGATATTTTTGGAAAAGTAGTTCGGAGCTCCGACTCCGAGACAGGTTGAGGCTTTGTTTTTGGGAGCAAATAAGACTTAGCTCACAGTTTTAACTGTGGGATTTGAAAATGTCCGGTTGCGTGGGATTTTCTAATACGTTCTTGATGCAACAGGTTTCTCAACGACGACAAAAACCAAAAATGTCCAGCGGCGTGGCATAAGTTGTAATATAGGCTTCAACCTACGTATTTATTTGAAAGCTACAGCCTACAAGGTGATGTTGCCATAGGCGTTCATCAACAGAGCGAATTGTTTTGGGGCATAAGCCTTATGTAAGGGCTTTTTAGCGAATGACGGTGTGGCAAAATTTCCTATATTTGCCCCTGCATACCGATGCTTCAACGTCGGATTGGCTTACCAAACCCTGCAAGCTTTTGAAAACGAACTACTTAACAGACGATAGTATCCATCAGTTTATTGTCAGTGCGCTGCACGAAGACGTGGGCGAAGGCGACCATTCTTCGCTGGCCTGTGTGCCGGCACAAGCACGACGCAAGGCCCAGCTGTTGGTCAAGGATGAAGGTATTCTGGCCGGGGTAGCGCTAGCCTACCGTATTTTGCGCCACCTCGACCCCGAGGTCAGCATTACACCTATGCTCAACGACGGCGATTCTATCAAAAAAGGAGACGTGGCCTTTGTGGTCGAAGGCAATGCACAGGCCATCTTGCAGGCAGAGCGCCTCCTGCTCAACTGTATGCAGCGGATGAGCGGCATCGCCACTTATACCCAAAAACTGGTACAGCTTGTTGCCCATACCAAAACCAAAATACTCGATACGCGCAAAACCACCCCCAATTTCCGAATGATGGAAAAATGGGCTGTAACGATTGGCGGCGGTACCAATCACCGATTTGGGCTTTATGATATGATTATGCTCAAAGACAATCATATTGCCTACGCCGGCGGGATTGCCAACGCCATCATCCGTACACAGCGCTACCTCGAAGGCTTGGGCAAACACCTTCGCGTCGAAATCGAGACCCAGTCCTTGGCCGAAGTCCAAGAAGTGCTCAACATAGGTGGAGTGCAAGTCGTGATGCTCGACAATATGAGCATCGACGAGATGCGCCAAGCCGTGCAACTCATCAACGGGCGCTTTATCACAGAAGCCTCCGGCGGCATTACAGAAGACAGCATTGCGGCCATTGCCGAAACCGGCGTAGACTATATCTCGGTGGGAGCGCTCACACACTCCGCCGGAAGCCTCGACCTCAGCCTCAAAGCCTGCTAAGATTCATACCATTACGGACGTATTATTTACCGATTTTATGATTGTAAAAACAAAAAAGTACCAATTAGAGCCCAACACCTATGTGCGTGTGGCAATGCGCAATCTCCTCAGCACCCAATGGTGGGTGCCTGTGGCGATTTTTTTTGGGGTCATCGTGCTGAACTTACTCCTCAACTTGGTCTATAGCAACCTCTGGATTTATTTCTTTGCGCCCATCGGTGCGGGTTTGTATTTTCTGTTTTGGTACATCCAGTTTTATGGAGCCACCAAACTAGAACAACACCAAATTATTTTTGAGCGCTACAGCTACGAAATCGATTCTCGTGCTATCCTGATGAAGGTCAATAGCAAGGAGGGGATGCAAATCCAGTGGAATATGATTCAGAGTGCTAAGAAAGAAAAAGACCATTACCTGCTTGTCATCTCCAAGGGGCAGTTTATTTATCTTCCCTTCAAAATCTTTAACAGTGATAACGACCTGCGTTTTTTTGAGAGCATTCTCAAACGCAAGCAGTTGCTGGCTGAGGCTAAATAACTCGGTGTTGAGGCTAGGGCTAGAGCCCGTGCGATAGCACTGAAAGTTTATATCTAATCAAAATTTGTTTGGGAAATATGTCCGCTGAAAATCCTTGAGAATCGAGAAGATTAAATCCTCTAAACCCTCAAATCTTGTGAATCTTGGCATAATTTTCAGTCCAGTAATCCCCACTATGATATGCAAAACAAAGTAGTACTCATCACTGGAGGTTCTTCGGGTATCGGCAAGGCTTATGCTCAGGCATTTGGGTTGGCCGGTGCCAAGGTAGTCATCACTGGCCGCAAAGAAGGGCCTTTGCAAGAGGCAGCGGCTTGGCTCGAAGAGCAGGGCATCGAGACCTTGGCCGTAGTAGCAGATGTAGCCCAAGAGACTGACTGCGAGCGGATGGTTGCCTTGGCCGTAGAACGCTTTGGACGCTTGGATATACTGATTAATAATGCAGGCATCTCCATGCGGGCGCTCTTTGCGGAGGCCGAGCTGAGTGTGATTCGCCAATTGATGGAAATCAACTTTTTTGGAACGGTGTACGCCACCAAGTATGCCCTGCCCCATATCTTGGCCAGCAAGGGCAGCATCGTGGGGGTGTCGTCTATCGCCGGATACCGAGGCCTGCCCGCCCGCACAGGCTACTCTGCGTCTAAGTTTGCCATGCGAGGCTTTTTTGAAGCCCTGCGCACGGAGCTGCGCTATACCGGTGTACACCTGTTGCTAGTGTCGCCGGGCTTTACAGCTTCCAACATCCGCCAAACAGCCTTGGCCAAGGACGGCAGCGCCCAAGGGGAAACGCCACGCGACGAGGGCAAGATGATGAGCGCCGAAGAGGTAGCCCAACATACACTCAAGGCCGTACAGCGCCGCCGCCGCGACCTCGTCCTTACGGGGCAGGGCAAGCTGACGGTTATCCTCAATAAGCTCTTCCCCGCCCTAATGGACAAGCTGGTGTACAACGCCATGGCCAAGGAAAAAGATAGCCCGCTGAAGCGGCAGTAAATTTTTCTCTCTGATAATCAGCTTGTAAGATACTTGCAAATAGCAAAAGTATCAAAAACAACTATTTGAATTTGGTCTAAATAGAGTTAGTACTTAGCTTTGTACCATCATCTTATAGTCAAAATATTTTCTCCAATTCTGGCAATAGGTAAGTGTAAATAGACCTTTTAATAGTAGGCTGTATTTTATACTACTCAGACATACCAGACTCAAGTTTTTCTTGTGTCCTCGGGGGATTTAGTTTTGACTGTAATTTATACTAAGACTAATTAAGTTTAAATATCTACTCAAAAAATTATGAACAAGTCTGTCGTTATTGCACTATTAGTGTTATTATCTTTTGTACAGTTCTCTTGTAGCAAGAAAGAGCCCGCCACTCCTGCGCTACAAATCCCTCAGGAGTATGATGGAGCTAGCTTTGTAGCCAATGCGGCTACGCAAACGGCGGTACTTGATAGGCTTGCTGCGCTTACTTCAGAAGCACAAAAAGGGCGCACATCGGGCACAGTAGTTACGCGTGCGGCTTTAGATCAGCTCTTCACAACAGGAACCCCCAGCTTGGCTACTGTCATTACGCCATATTTCAGAAGCCGCTTAGAAGGAGACGGTGGTTGGTTTGATGAGCTTGCCAAAGCCAGCGGCGGCACATATACTCCTGGCCCACCTACCGGACAAGGTGGTGTATTGGGGGGGTATCTCTTCGATGAGAATGGCCTTGAGCTTGAGCAATTGGTAGAAAAAGGACAGTTTGGCGCAACGTTATACAACCATGCTGTCAGCCTGTTTTCGGGCAATATTACTACAGCTACTGTAGACCAGCTCGTAGCTATTTATGGAGCTAAACCAGCTTTTGCCAACTCGGGTTCTAACAATGTAACAGCTGCAAACAGAGACAGGGCTATGGCCAACTATGCTGCCCGCAGAAGTGATATCAATGACAATAACAGCCTTTATGTGCAGATGAAAAACCAGTTCATCAAGCTTCAGGCGGCTGTTAAAGGTGGAGATCAATACACTCGTGAACGCGACGAGGCCTTGGCCGAAATCAAACTTATCTGGGAAAAAATCAATGCAGCAACCATCATCAACTACTGCCACAGTGCCATCAGTACTTTGAGCCAAACCGCTCCTACAGACAGCCAAAAAGGGTCTGCCCTACACGCATATGGCGAGGCTGTTGGGTTTTTGCACGGCTGGCGTACCATCAATCAAAATCATAAGCGCATCACTGATGCCCAAATTGATCAGATTTTGGTATTGCTCAATGCACCACAAAACGGCACCCCCACATCATACAAGTTTGTAACCGACCCTGTCAACGAACTTCCCAAATTGACGAGTGTGATCAATCAGTTGAAAAGTATTTACGGGTTTACAGATGCACAGATAGAGAGCTTCAAAGTAAACTTCGTGAACACACAAAACCGATAGTTTGACCCTTTGGTAATGTGAACGCAATACCCTTAATGACAGGCTCGAAATCCTTGTCATTAAGGATTTGCCCTAAGTTGGGTGAGGCGCTCAAGCACTGAAACTAGACCAACAGCAGCCGTTTCTTTGTGATTAAAACTGTGTCTATGTTGGGGGGAAACTCAGGAGCTTCGCCCCTAGATTGATTCAGGGCTTTGGGAAGTACCCTCAACAAGTGATTTCAGGGTGTTTGTACCCAATCAAAATGAGGTGGGACAAAAACCCTTGAGCATCAAGAAAAGCAAACCCTGTAAGTCCTCAACTCCATATCACCCTTGGTATGGAATGCGCTTAGGGCGTTTGTTTATCTATTTATCAATCCACCCAACAAGCGGTTTTGTCGAGAACAAAAGCGTTCGTCTAAGTTTTATTTAGTCTAATCCTATTATTTTTGCAACTCCAAAATAAACATACCCGATGAAGAAGCGATTTAGTTATGTGTTTTTGTGTATAGGGGTATTTACCCTCCTAGGTTGTACAGATGCTGGAACAGAGATAGGCTCGTCTTTTGAGCGTAGGCAAATGCTGGAAAATATGGCTCAAAACCTGATAGTGCCGGCTTACCAAGACTTACAGCGTTCTGTGAATAACCTCAAAACCAGCGCCGATAACTTTGCGCAAAACCCTACAGGACGCAATCTGACCGATCTCCAAACAGCTTGGGAAGAAGCCTATATTCAATGGCAGTATGCCAACGCATATAATTTTGGCCCAGCTGGAGAAGAGGGTATACGCAAGGGTTTGATAGAAGAAATAGGCACATTCCCGGTATCAACAACCAAAATTGAAAATACCATCACAAACAACAACGCAAACTTCAATGATTTCAACCGAGATGCCCGTGGGTTTCTGACCTTGGAATATCTGATATTTGACCTGAACAATGATGATGCGGCTATTTTGAGCAAATTCTCCTCTCAAAATCGCAAAGTATTCTTACAAGCGGTAGCTAGCGACATCAAAACGAGGGTAGATGCTGTTGTGGCTGCTTGGAACACCAGCTACAGAGAGCAGTTTGTGAGCAATACAGGAACAGATGTAGGCAGTAGTACAGCCCAACTGTACAATGAGTTTGTCAAGAGTTTTGAGAGCATCAAAAACTTTAAGGCAGGCTTGCCCTTAGGCCGCCGCCCCGGGCAACTACAGGCCGAACCCACCCGTGTAGAGGCATATTATTCTGGCAAAAGCCGTCAGATGATGGTCGAACACCTCAAGGCAATTGAAAATATCTGGTATGGGCGCTCTAAAAGTGGGCAAGATGGAGTTGGCTTCAAAGAATATCTCGCCAGCGTAGAAGGAGGGGCAGCCTTGATTACAGCCACAGAGGCGCAGTGGGCGGTGGTCATGAACAGCCTCAATGCAGTACCACAAACCCCCAGAATCGCCATCCAAATTCAAAATACTCCCGCAGCTTTTGACAACCTGCATACAGAGTTGCAGCGTCATACCCGCTTCTTTAAAAGCGATATGAGCTCTTTATTGGGAATCGCGATTACGTTTAGTAGTGGAGACGGTGACTAATCAAAAATTTGCATTTGGTAACTAAACGGTATCATTTCATGCCCTTACGTCGGTATTTTCAACAAAACACCTCCGCCTATCCTTTGGGGGTGTTTCGTTTTGCTTTTGGTGTAGTGATGGCCTTTGGGACTCTACGGTTTGTGTACCTAGGCTGGATTGAAGATCATTATGTCAACCCCGTTTTCCATTTTAAGTATTGGGGGTTTGCGTGGATATCGCCATTTTCTGTGGAGGTACTCTATCTATTACATTTCATTATGGCAGCAGCAGCGCTCGGTGTCGCACTGGCTACGGGGTGGCTATACAGGCTTTCAGCAGTGTTGTTGTTTTTGATATTTACCTATACCGAACTCATAGACCTGACCTACTATCTCAATCACTATTATTTTGTTAGTGTAATCAGCTTATTACTTTGCCTAATACCTGCGCCACCTCCACCTTTCAAGAAGGAACAGCAGGTACCCCGATGGGTGATAGATATGTTTAAGCTCCAAATCAGCATCGTGTATGTTTATGCTGGCTTGGCCAAAATCAACTATGACTGGCTGGTGTTAGCTTTACCCCTCAAAATATGGCTGCCTGCACATGACCAAATGCCGCTGATTGGCGCAATGTTTACTTGGAAAATTACCCCGTATCTGTTCTCTTGGTTTGGGATGCTTTATGACTGTACCATTCCTTTTTGGCTGATGTGGCGCAGAACCCGTCCGCTGGCTTATCTGGCCGTCATTGTGTTTCATGTGTTGGTAGGGCTGTTGTTCCAAATTGGAATATTCCCCTTGGTGATGATAGGAGCGACCTTGATATTTTTTGATTTTGAATACACGAAAAAACATTATCCAAGTCTACCGAGAACCTTAACCGGTTTTCAGGGGCTACTGAGCCAGTTGCGGTTAGCGTTTTTGGTGTTGTTTTTTTTGTTTCAATTGCTGTTCCCCTGGCGGTATGTGTTGTACAAAGGCGATATCTTTTGGACAGAGGAAGGGTATCGGTATGCTTGGAGGGTGATGCTGATGGAGAAGGCCGGAACAGCTACTTTTTATGTGAAAGATACCAAGACGGGCCGCGAAGGAGTGGTCGATAATAGCGAATTCCTGAACCCTCACCAAGAAAAACAAATGGCCATGCAGCCTGATATGATTTTACAGTTTGCACATTTCTTGGCCAAACACTATGCGCAAGAAGGAGTACATGCCCCCCAAGTAAGGGCAGAGGTATATGTTACACTGAACGCTAGACCTAGCCGACTACTGATTGACCCGAATGTAGATTTGACAAAAGAACGAGATGGCTTCGCCCCTAAAAAATGGATTTTACACTATGAAGATTAAGCAGCGTCAGATTTTTGAGGAT
Organism: Eisenibacter elegans DSM 3317; assembly: GCF_000430505.1. NCBI lineage: Bacteria > Pseudomonadati > Bacteroidota > Cytophagia > Cytophagales > Microscillaceae > Eisenibacter > Eisenibacter elegans. The sequence goes on from NZ_KE387152.1 coordinate 575,978, forward strand.
GGGTCAAATACCAAACCTATCACTCAACAGGCGAGTGATGGACCTGCAAACCTATCACTAAGAACTTATACAAAAGTTATGCAAGTGCCAAAATCAAGCATCAAGTTACTGATGGGGATACTTTTGATGGTATTTGGCACAAGCTATCAACATTTGTTGGCACAAGAATTTACAATATCTGGAAAAATCATAATAGAAGAATCTGCCGAAGTTTCTCAAGGGGTAGTGGCTATAAAGGGTACTTCAATCTATACCAAAACGGATTCTCAAGGCAACTTTCAGCTCGACAAAGTGCCTGCGGGTACGCATACCCTCGTCGCCTTCTGTTTGGGCAAGGCCATTCAAGAGCGAACACTCAGCGTAGACCGTAATATTGTTCTTGAGTTTGAGCTACAAGACTTAGACCAGACACTTGATTTGGTAACTATCCAAGCCGCCCGCGAGGCCGAATTTGGGCTTACTAGGTTACAGGCCGTAGAGGATTTTGGTATTTATGAAGGCCGTAAGTCAGAGGTCATCATACTGAAAAACTTGGTAGCCAACCTCTCTACCAACAATGCTAGGCAAGTGTATGCCCGCATTACGGGCTTGAATATCTGGGAAAGCGACCAAGCAGGCCTTCAACTGGGTATTGGTGGTAGAGGGCTAAACCCCAACCGCAGCTCTAACTTTAATGTAAGGCAAAATGGGTATGATATTGCCGCAGATGCGCTTGGCTACCCCGAATCTTATTATACCCCTCCGGTGGAGGCACTAGAACGCATTGAAATCGTTAGGGGAGCAGCTTCCTTACAATATGGCACACAGTTTGGCGGGCTGCTCAATTTTAAATTCAAAACAGGCCCTAGAGATAAAAAAATAGCCCTAAACGCACGGCAATCGGTCGGCTCTTGGGGGTTTTTCAATACCTTTAACAGTATCGGGGGAACGGTAGGTAAGTTAAACTATTACACCTACTACCAGTACAAACGCAGCGATGGATATAGACCCAACTCAGGCTTTGACTCTCACAACTTTTATGCCTCGCTCAATTATGAGTTTAGCCCAAAGTTTTCGGCCAATATCGAACTCACCAAAATGCACTATTTGGCTCAACAAGCAGGCGGCTTGACAGATCGGCTCTTTCAAGAAAATCCACGACAATCTATCAGAACACGAAACTGGTTTAAAGTAGATTGGAATTTGCTGGCCCTTAACCTGACGTACAATATCACACCCAATACCAAGCTAAATATGCGCAACTTTGCGCTCGATGCCCAACGCTTGTCAGTGGGCAATTTAGAGCGTATCAACGTAATTGACTTTGGGCAAGAACGAACCCTTATCGATGGGCAGTTTCAGAATCTTGGACACGAAACGCGCCTATTGCATAGTTATAACCTCGCCGGCCAACACAACACACTCCTTGTAGGCCTGAGGCTTTACCAAGGCACAACCTACGCACGGCAAGGGTTTGGCTCGGCAGGGAACGGCCCCGATTTCAGGTATTTGAACCCCGGTGATTTGGAAGACTCTGACTATGTTTTTCCAAACCAAAATACGGCCGTGTTTGCAGAAAGTATATTGAACATCAATGAAAAATTGAGCTTTACACCCGGTATTCGATGGGAGCGTATCTGGACGTTTGCCAAAGGATACTACAAACAGTATGTGATTGATGCTGCTGGAAATATCATCGTGAATAACCGAATAGACGAACGACTGAGCCGTAGTCGCGATTTTATACTCCTAGGCCTAGGAATGAGCTATAAGGTTGATAAAAGTTTTGAACTATATGCCAATGTATCTCAAAATTATAGAGCAATTAATTTTACCGATTTACGAATTAACAATCCAAACCTACGGGTAGACCCCAACATACAAGATGAGAGAGGATATACTGCTGATATCGGCATTCGGGGTAGAAATAATAATGTATTCAACTATGAGGTAACACTGTTTTTTATAAATTATTATGGGAAAATAGGCCAAGTGCTTCGCACAGATACCGTGCTTTTTAATGATTTCAGATTTAGAAGCAATATTGCTGATGCACGAAATATTGGGGTAGAGGCCTTCACTGAGGTATCGCTCCTAGAGCTATGGAAGAGTCGTCCAAAGCATTGGCAGTGGAGTCTGTTTGCCAATGTGGCCTGGATTGATGCACGATATACCAACACCCAAGATAATGCTATTCGAAGCCGCTTGGTAGAAATGGTGCCGCCGGTCAATATCAAAATCGGTAGTGTATTGCGGTATCAATCATTCAATACTACCTTGCAATACAGTTATGTGGGGGCTCATTTTTCTGATGCTTCCAATACCCGCCGCACCGCTACAGCCATCGAGGGGCTGATTCCGACCTACCAAGTGCTAGATTTCTCTATTGTATATCAATCTAAAAGTTTTTGGCAGATTGAAGCCTCTTGCAACAATCTCCTTAACGAACAGTACTTTACACGAAGAGCGGAAGCATACCCGGGCCCCGGAATTATCCCTGCCGACGGCAGGGCGTTTTATCTAACATTACAATTGAAAATGTAGCGCCTAGCTTGCCTGGGTACAATTGATGGTTACTTCTAGCGGACATAAAGACTAGGAAGAACAGGGTTTGGTTGTTGAAGTGTGTTTTGGTATATAAACCCGAACTTACCACACACAAAAAGGCATAATCTCAACAATTTGTCTATTTTTGTGTTTAGAGACTAAACACCCCACCCTTAGTACTTGCATCCTATGTCAAGCGATTTTTCTGCTTCCCTCTCTCCTTTATTGGAGCATTGGCGCTATGCCAGCGCTCTAACGCAATACCAACGCCGCCAAACCATCGAAGTGGCCATCGGTGATGTGCCTTTGGGGGGCAACAACCCCATCAGGGTGCAGTCGATGACCACCGTAGACACGATGGATACCCTCGGCTCCGTGGAGCAGGCCATTCGGATGATAGAGGCTGGGTGCGAATACGTGCGCATCACGGCTCCCAGCCTCAAAGAAGCCCAAAACCTCGAAAACATTAAGAAAGAACTGCGCAAGCGTGGCTACAACACCCCGCTTGTGGCCGATATTCACTTTACGCCCAACGCCGCCGAATTGGCCGCCCGCATTGTTGAAAAGGTACGGGTCAATCCGGGCAACTATGCCGACAAAAAACGCTTTGAAGTCATCGAATACACCGATGCCCAATATCAAGAAGAACTTGAGCGCATCCGCGAAAAGTTTGTACCCCTGATTCGTATCTGTAAGGAATATGGTACGGCCATGCGCATTGGTACTAACCACGGCTCGCTTTCTGACCGCATCACCAGCCGCTACGGCGACAATCCCGCCGGAATGGTAGAGTCTGCCCTAGAGTTTATCCGTATTTGTGAAGACGAAGGGTACTACAATCTCGTCGTGTCGATGAAATCATCGAATACGCAAGTGATGGTACAAGCCTACCGACTGCTAGTCAATAAGTTAGATGCCGAAGGCCTAAAGCCCTACCCCCTACACTTAGGCGTAACCGAAGCCGGAGAAGCCGAAGACGGACGTATCAAGTCTGCCGTAGGCATTGGCACCCTACTCGCCGACGGCCTAGGCGATACCGTCCGGGTATCGCTGACCGAGGAGCCGGAGTTTGAAATCCCCGTAGGCCGCAAGTTGGTCGCCCGATACGCTTCCGAGCCCTCATACCGGCAGCCTGTCGCCATTCCTTTGGCCGAGGCCGAAGCCCCCTTCAAAAATCCCTTTGCGTATCAAAAGCGTCCAACATACGAAGTCTTCAACTTGGGTAAGGACAATGTGCCGCGTGTGATGACAGACTTCAGCGCCATCAAAGACATCGCGATGGCCGACTTCAAAAGCTTTGGCTACAGCTACCTCCCCGCGCTCGACAAGTGGGGTAGCAACGATACCGCCGCCGACTTTGTCTACCTTGGCGATACCCAAGTACCCTTTATGATGCCCAACGGGCTAAAGGCTGTTTGCCGACACGAAACAGCTTGGATGGCCGAAGATGACAGCATGTGGAGCTACCCGCTCTTTGAGCAAAGCGACATTTTCTACCCTTACCCCAAATCTTTTGCCGGCGGGGATGAAGGTCTCAACTTTATACGTTTGGATGCCGCCGATGTATACAACGACGAAGTATGGGAGGCTTTCAACAAAAAGGGCTTTCTCAAAAAAAGCGCTACTGATGCCGATGCAAAAAACTTTGTCATCATACTCTCTACCCAGCAGCCCAACGCCCTACAGACCCTGCGCAATGCCATCCAGCATCTGATGCGCAAAGATATTCAGATTCCGGTGCTCATTCATCGCACCTACTCCCACACCCTCGACGCCGAGAGCCTCCAGCTGCAAGCCGCTACAGATATGGGCGGATTGTTGATTGACGGCCTAGGCGATGGTGTGATGCTGAGCCTCGACAAATACTCCGACGATAAGGCCGAAGCCCTCGAACAAGTCAAGATGCTCAACGCCCTCTCTTTTGGTATCTTGCAAGCCGCCCGCACCCGGATGACCAAGACCGAGTACATCTCCTGCCCCAGCTGTGGCCGTACCCTCTTCGATTTGCAAGAAACGACCGCCATGATACGCAAACGTACCGACCACCTCAAAGGCGTAAAAATCGGTATTATGGGATGCATCGTAAATGGTCCCGGCGAAATGGCCGATGCTGATTACGGCTATGTAGGCTCCGGAAAAGATAAAATTACCCTCTACCGAGGAATGAACGTCGTCAAACGCGCTGTCCCTTCTGACAAGGCAGTCGATGAGCTAATCGCGCTCATCCGCGAAGACGGCAAATGGATAGAACGCCCCTCTGAAACCCCAGAAGAGGCATAACACAAAGCTTATGAACAACTCAAAAGAACAAAAAAACGACCTGAAGGATTACTTCAAGTTTGGCGAATTCTTCGGATATTTCCTCCGCGTATTCCGCCCCCACGATAGCCGCTACCCCAATAGCTTCAACCTACGGATGATGCACGGCATCAACAAAATCTCCATCTTGATGTTCTTAATCTGTCTGATTGTTATCATCGTCCGAAGGGTGATGTGGTAGTTTACGATTTGGGATTGACGATTTGCGACATATGATTTTGAACCTACGATTAATCGTCAATCTGAAATCATCAATCCCAAATCGTCCCTCGTCAATCTGAAATCGTCAATCCCAAATCATCAATCCCAAATCGTCAATCCCAAATGCGTTTGTACTCTCTCCTCATTGCTTGGATGTTGCTGACTTCGGGTTTGCTTAGCGCCCAAGAGCTAAACCTAGTAGTAACCGTAGATGCCACCCGTCTGATTACCCAGCAAGCAGCAGAGCGGCAGATTTTTGCCGATATGGAAAAAGCTATGTCCGATTTCATCAACAAACGAGAGTGGACAACCGACCGCTTCCAAGCCCAAGAGCGCATTCAAGGTAAGCTACAAATCACCCTGACCGAGTCTCCTAGTCAAGGTTTTTTTAAGGGGACAGCACAGTTGCAGGTTACGCGTCCGGTGTTCAATACTACTTTTGAGACCGCTACCCTCAACTATATCGACCGCAACTTCGACATCCAATACCTCCAAGGCCAGCCGCTGATATATAATGAAAACAGTTATACTGATGACCTTACTTCGATGTTGGCCTTTTATGCCTATGTTGTGTTGGCTATTGATTATGATACTTTTAGTGAACTAGGTGGCGAACCTTGGGCACAAAAGGCCTTCGATATTGCCAACATCGCCCAGCAGTCGGGCAATATAGGGTGGCGCAGGGGGCAAGACAACCGCTCGCGTTTTTGGTTGGCCGAAAATCTGATGAGCCAACAACTCCGACCTTTTCGGGAGGGCTTGTACAAATATTACCGCCAAGGCTTCGATCGCTGGCTGCTATACCCCGACAAGGCTCGCGAAAAAATGGCTGAGTTTATCTTTGATTTAGAAGAAGTCAACCGCTTGCGTCCCGATGCAGGATTGGTAAACAGTTTTTTTGAATTCAAGACTAGCGAACTGCTCAATGTTTTTAAAGATACTCCGCTCGAAACCCGCAAGGAGCTGGTACGTGTGCTCAGTATTGTAGATCCGGCGCGTACTGCCAACTGGGCGACCTTGGCGCAGGGTTTTTAGTCTTGGGTTCTATTTTTGTAATGTTTATTTTCAAGACACACTTAAGCTGATGTTATATGAACTACTGGCTCGTAAAATCCGAACCTTATAAATATGCTTGGGCTGACTTGATACGTGATGGTCAAACCTTCTGGGACGGTGTTCGCAATTACCAAGCCCGCAACAACCTCCAAGCAATGAAAGTAGGTGATTTGGTGATGTATTACCACAGCAACGACGGAAAAGAAATCGTTGGCTATGCCAAAGTTGTCAAAGAGGCTTATCAAGACCCTACTACCGACGACAACCGTTGGGTAGTGGTAGATCTTGCCCCGGTAGAGGCATTGCCCAAACCTGTAACTTTGGAGCATATCAAAAATTCTGATAAATTAGGGGATATTGCACTCATCAAGCAGCCACGCCTATCGGTAATGCCGCTCAAACAAGAAGAATTTGATGCCATCCTCGAAATCTCTAATCATTTGTAGCCTACTATCCATTTTAGGACAATTTGGAGGGGCAGCGCTCAGCGCACAAACACAGGCCGACAGCAGCGAGGCCTTACCCTACAAACCCCGCATAGAGTTTGTGCTCAACAATACGTCGAGCTATGAGCTGATGCCTACCGATACTGTGGGTTGGGTGCTGATGCAGCGTCAAACTGCTCGGCAGTATCAGTTTGCCAAATATGATCGTTCGCTTAACGTCTTGTGGGAGACAGCCCTCCAACTCCCACACGATGCGTCTTTTATAGGCCATAGCTATCACGCGCCACACCTTTGGCTGCTTTATGAAGATAGTTGGCGGCGCACCAAATACTGTGTCCGCATCAATACAGAGTTGGGTTCTTTGCAAGTAGAAGCGCTCAACCTTACACGCGAAACTAGTATTGAGCAGTGGCAGGCCGTAGACGACGGTCTGTATCTGCTGGCTTCTCTGCGCAATCAACCGCTTTTGATTTATTTGCCTGAAGACAATCTGGGGGAGGCCAAGTTGAATCATCTTGAACACAAAGGCAACTTACAGGTTCATACAATCCAACGCGACGAACAAACAGGATACCTTCTCCTGACGGCAGCATATAGCTACCGTGTGCGCGAAACCGGTCTGATTTTTAGGGCATACCAAAACGGCGCTTTGCGCCACGAGCAAACATTGGTTTCTGATGACGAACATCATCTCCTGAGTGGCTATTGGCTTTTTTTTCCACAGTTGGGCAAGGTTATCTTGATAGGTTTATATGCGCAAATGCCTCGGGGCGCTGCCCAAGGTGTTTTCTTTGCCGAAACCAACAATCCCGAACAAGCCCCCCGATTCCGGTACTTTCACTTTGATGATTTTGTACAGTATTTTGCCAATATGCCCACCAAACGCTATGCATCAATGCGCAAAAAAATCCAACAAAAACGCGCCAAAGACAAGCATCTACTCTATACCTTGGCTACCACGATGACCCGGCCACAGGTGTCGGGTAATCATTTGGCCGTTCAGATGGCCTTTGCCCGAAGGGAGCAACGCCGTGTGCCGGTGTCGGGTACTTTGTCGCGCAGCCCCCTGTCATTGGTGTATGAGTGGCGCTTTAGTCACGCACTGATAGGCATTTGGCACACACAGACTGGCAGGCTCGAAGCCGAAGCCAATACCCCTCTTGGTGAGGCCATTTACCCCGAGCTCGAAGCTATCGCCGCTTGGGACTTTAGAGGGCTCGAAAGCTATACCCTCTACCATAACCTGAATACTTATTATTGGCAGCACAACCTGCCCGAAAAATCTATCATCCGAAAGCGGCCAATGGATGGCAACAGTGTTGGTGAGAAGGCTATTGCTCTCAATTATATCAAAATGCACCCACTAGGAGCGGGGACATTTTTGTGTTGGGGGGAACAACAGATACGCAGGGGGCAAGACAAAAAGGTGTTTTTTGTAGAATTGATTCAGTTTTAATCTAGCTTTGTAGCCGGAAGAGCCCTTATTTGCTGCAAGCCACACACGCGTATCACCAAAACAGGGTACTACTAGAAGCTACTGCCCCTGTTGCCACGAACAATACTGATCAAAATACTGTTGGGCATTCGTATAGCCTAGGCTGATGGCCTTGCGCCAATCATCACAGGCTTCGGCCTCGCGCCCTGTGGCTACCAACGCTACCCCACGGTTGAAATAGTTGATGGGATCTGTGGGAGCAAGGACAAGGCAGTACTCAAAATCTTCTAGGGCTTTGGGATAATTTTTGAGCATATAGTAAGCATGTCCACGGTCGAGGTAGGCCATCGTATAATCATCTTGTAGGCTGATAGCCCTGTCAAAATCCTCGATTGCTTTTTCGTATTGTTTGGAGGAGGAGAGCATCCGGCCACGGGTGTAGTAAGCCACGGCTCTGTTGGGTCTTATGTTGATATAGTTTTGCAATGCTTGTAGGCCAGCAGCACGATTGCCGAGGCTGTATAGCAAACTGGCGCGGTTGAGGGTAGCAGGTTCATTGTCTGCTTGGAGCGAAAGCGCCTTTTCATAGTCAGCGAGCGCTGCGCTGTCTTTTTGGAGCAACTCATAATTATAGCCCCTTTGCACATAAGCATCGACATAGTCTGGCTTGATGGCCAAGGTCTGGTGTAGGTACTTGATAGCCTCCTGATAATCTTCCTTACGATTGGCCACAAGCGCCATATTGAAGCGGGCGGCATACGCCTCAGGGTCTTGGCTCAAGATTTGCCCATAGAGCTGTGCGGCCTTGTCATAGTCTCCGGCTTCGAAGGCATCGTTTCCTTCTTCATATAGCTGTTGGAACAAGGCTTCTTTGTCTTCGCCCGGCTTACAAGCGCCTACAAATAAGACTAAAAGCCAAAAACATCCCAAAATACGGATTGTGTTTGCGGCAGAAGTTAGGATGGACAATGCTTGGGAATAGTGCATAAGTGCGTGGTTTTTTATTATTTTGTATGAGCGAAGCCAAAAAGCCTCCAGCGGGATAATCAATGGCAGGAGAGTGTCTGAAAATCAGTGGGTTGAATTTGGGCGCAACCCTACATACAACCATCAACAGGCCTAAGCCTTGTCTCATTGAGCCAGCCCTGTAATGCAAAAATACAAAGATGAGCTTATCTACAAAAAAAGCCCCCATAGTCTTATTACTAATTTTGGCCCTTTGGGCTTGTGAAGAACAGACTTCCCCCCCGAAAATTTCGGTGGAGACTGTGCGTGCGCCTTTGCGCCCTAGCGATACCTTGGGGCTAGACACAGCCCTACGAATAAGTGCTCCGGCGGCGCTCGACACGATGAGTGTATCTTTGCGAAGGCGCTACTGGAGCTACCTACAAGATGGCTTTGAAGCGCTGCGAGAAGAAGATTTTGAGGCAGCTATACAAGCTTATGATTCGGCTTTGGGGATTTTGCCAACGGCTGTAGGGTACTTCAACAAAGGGTATGCCCTGAAAAAGCGCAATAAATTCCCCCAAGCAATCGAATCTTTTGGGAAAGCCTTGGCCTATGATAGTACTTATGTCGACGCATATTACAACAGAGGCTTGGCACAAGAGGGGCTCAAACAATGGGAAAAAGCCCTTGACGACTATGGGGCGGCCTTGCGCTATAACCCGGAATACAGCGCTGCTTGGTTGCGCAGGGGGGATGTTTGGATGCAAATACGCCCGCCACGCCCCGATAGTGCCTGTGCTGCTTGGCAACAAGCGGCAAGGCTGGCGCATCCCCAGGCAGGCTCACGTCTCAAAAGCCAAGGATGCCGGTAACACGCGCTCGAACTATGCTTTATCGACACCAAAACACGATTTCTATATGCAAACACTCCTTTATTGCTTGTCCGCCTTGTTTTTATTTGCCTCCACACCCGACAATACTGAGGCCGAGCTTCGCCGTTTTACTTACCTGATGTTGGGCTCTTTTGTGATAGTGGCTGCTGTCTGGTTGATTGTATGGTTGCGTAGGCGCAGATAAACGCCCGCCGCTAGTGTAGTTATTCGGCAACAGCCTTGAGCTGACAGCTCAGCACGCCTTTGATTTGCGCCTGCCCATCCTTTGTTTGTAGGTCTATCGTGCCACAGAGATAGGTGTCGCTGAGGTAGTGTACATAGAGTTGCCCCTCTTGCTCAGCGAGGATATTGGTGCCGCTTTTGTTCCTAAAGCTGGCAACCGCAGTAGGTGTTTGTCCTAGGGTAGGGGTATAAAACCTAAAAGCATAGCTTCCTATTGATAGGGGAGCTTGGTGTGTGCCGCGTATAGTGAGTGTCAGAATCGCATCTTCAGGGTTGGCGGGTAGGTTGTAGGGGCGGTCGCGGAAGTTGGCCATCAGTAGTGTCAACACAGGATAGCCCTCGGTATCGCTGAGGTTGACATCTACTGCGCCAAGCTTGAATTCGTGATTGCTCCAATAACCTAGTTTGAGTGCCAAATCTGTTGCCACACAATGCTCGGCCTGTCCTTGGGGTTGAGTGGGCAAGCCAAGTGGTGCATTATTGACAATGTTGAGGGTATAGTAGCTCAGGTCAGTGGCTGGATAAATGATATTAGCTTCATCTTCTTTGGCCTTATCGACCTCCTTGAGATTCAGATAAAGGCTGGCAATAGGATAGCCCAAGAGCAAAATACCCCAGACGGGCACAATGACCAACCCGCTGGTAAATTCTGGCCCCAACACCACTACAGCCTCATCGCGCAGCCCCTGAAGCTTGAAGGAGTTGATATAAAAATAGCAGGTATTGACAAAGGCCAAGCCCATCGGCAGCCACCGATACCAAGGCAAGCTGAGGATACGATGCCAAGCCTCGTAGCCATACATAGTGAAATTGAGTAAGATACCACAAACCACCAAGTAGCCCACAACTACGTCTGCTGTCAATTCGGAAGTAGATTGGGTATTGAAAAATACCTTGAAAATCAGCATGCCTATCCACAAGGCGTTCATCTCAATCACAAAAGCCATCACACACCCCGACCAAAAGTCAAACTTGACTCCCATCCAATACATCAACAGTAGCAACACCGGGGTGTCGACAATGGCGATAAAAATCCAAAAATCATTTAGAGGCGCTGTGGCCAGACGAATGGTAAAGAAGGCGAAGGCACTCATAAACATCATCACAAGTGCGGCAAAGACAATATTCCCACCGTCTGGAAAAGGGATTCGCCCACGAAGATTGGACAAAAAATACCCCAAAACAGTCAAGCCGGGCAACAACGCAATATTGAGGTAATAGAAAAATTTGAGCGTATGAGTCATTGAGGTTTAGCTTAGAGGTGTAGACTTGAGGTTTATACGCAGCACTGAGCACAGAGGTTTGTTGTTTAGGAGGGCTTGTCATCCCTTCCTAAATTATGTACCTTTGTAGAGCTACTTTTTTTTGTAGCGGCAACTTGCCAACTACCAAACCTTCTAAGTTGATATGCGCTACTGTTGTAAAGTTTTTGCCATTGTATTTTTGATGACCTTGTGGCTTGCTACCGAGCTGAAAGCCCAAAAGCTCCCCATAGACCCGGCGCGCCAACAAGCACAGCTCAGCAGCCCTTATGAGACCACGTATAGTTTTTTGTATTTTTTGCAAAGCGATAGTTATCAAATAGAAGAGGCTCTGCGAACACTCAACAAACCCGATGGCTTTACACAGCGTGAGGTAGAGCTATTGGCCAAACAATTGCGGGAAATTTTAGAAGACGAACGTATTTACCAACAACTCGACAGCTTCCCCAAAACTGCGGATTATTACGACAGCCTCAGCAGAGTACGGGTATTTCGCCCTTTCGATTCTCTTCCAGAAATCTATCTTTTCCGCAATGCTGGTAGCGAAGACTGGCTTTTTTCGGCCAATACTTTGCGTGCAGTGCGGGGGATGTACCGTCAGAAATTCCCCGACCGAGCCCGCCAACGAGAAGCCGGTATAGACCTCAGCTCCCCATATCATACTTTGTATACCTTTGTCAGCAATTTGAGGGTCGAAGACTTTGAGCCTGATGTGGCGGCTTATGCCCTAGATGCAGATGAATATTCGGAGCGAGACCGAATGCGACTGGCTGTCAAGCTCAAGCAAATTCTGGATGGTAAGGGTATCGTGATTAACCTAGAAAAAATACCGCGCCAGCCCCACTACCGAGATACCGTTAGGGGGCAAGAGGTATATGTTATCAGCAATTTGATACCAGATGTATACCTTATCAAAAAAGATCGGCGATGGCTTTTTTCTGCCGAAACAGTAGCACGTATCGACCGCCTACACAACGAGGTATACCCGTTTGGCCTAGACACCTTGCTCTCGATAGTACCCAAGAGAGGGCATTATAAAATCTTAGGAATAGAGCTTTGGAAGTATATCGGTATCGGGATAATGTTGCTTGGAGCGCTGTTGTTACACAAGGCGCTTAACTATCTGTTTGGGTTTTTGATTGTAGAGTTTTTGCATAGGTATGTCAAAATTCATTTACTCAAGCGCTTTATAGCAGACATCACTAGGCCGCTAAGCCTGTGGATTTTGTTTCAGATATTGTATGCACTGATTCCTATCTTCCAACTGCCGGTCAATCTGACCTTCTACCTGATGCTCTTCTTGCGCATCTCGCTGCCTATCTTTGTGGTGATGATTCTCTACAATCTCATCAACGCCCTCAGTGCATATCTGGAGCGCATTACGGCCAGAACAGCCAACACGCTCGATGACCAACTCTTGCCGCTGGCACGCAAAACACTGAAGATAATTGTGGTATCGGGAGGGGTGCTTTTTGTCTTAGACCTGCTGAACTTCAATATCACAGCCCTGCTCGCCGGTCTGTCTATTGGTGGTATTGCTTTTGCACTTGCCGCCCAAGATACCATCAAAAACCTCTTTGGTTCGATTACTATTTTTGTAGATCGCCCTTTCCAAGTAGGCGATTGGATTGTGGGCGACAGGGTCGACGGCTTGGTCGAAGAGATTGGTTTTCGCTCCACAAGGGTGCGGACTTTCAACAACTCGCTGATTTATATCCCCAATGGGCGCTTGGCCGATATGACTATCGACAATATGGGGATGCGGATTTATCGCCGCTATAACACTAAACTCGCTATTACTTATGACACACCGCCTGAGCTGATAGAAGCATTTGTGTATGGATTGCGCAAGCTCATTGAGCTACACCCCCAAACGCGCAAGGATCTCTATCACGTGTATTTCAATGAGTTTGGCAGCGACTCGCTCAACATCTTGTTTGTTACCTTTTTTCCCGTACCTGACTTCACCCAAGAACACACTGCCCGACAGGATCTGAACCTTTCTATCCTCAAGTTGGCCAAGGAGTTGGGAATCCGATTTGCTTTCCCAACACAAACGCTCCACATCGAAGAAGTACCCGGGCAAGAGAGTCTTACACCACAATACGGCGCATTGGAAAATAACGCTTTGCGCCAGCAGGTAGACCAATGGATTACGGTAGTACATCAGCAGAATGGCAAAGGAAAGACAGCATAGCAGGCCACTGGACTTTCGTCGTTGTGTGCTTATTTTGCTCCCTTGTTATTGAAACTGAGGCCTTATTTTTTTGGGGGAGAATAAGACTTAGCCCGCAATTTCACACCAAGATTCACAAAATTTTGGAATTTGCAGGATTTGATTTTCTTGATTATCAAGGACTTTCAGTGCAAAGATTTCCCAAACCAATTGTGGTTCAGTATAACCGTGGGCTTTGAAAGGTCTCCAGTGTTGTGGCCGTGGGCTTTGAAATGATTTGGCAGACGGAGCAATCTGGCTGTCTCAAACTTTAGGGCTGAGGCTAATGCAAGTTTTCAAGCTCTTCGGCTAGCTCGGTTTGTGCCTGCATAAAAGCCTTGCGCAAGTTTTTGAGCTGTTGTTGTACCCAAAGGTTGTTGGGCATAGCCTCAGTACTGAGATGATGTTCCAATTGGGTGATGATTTTTTCGGTACTATACATTCCCATCATCCGAATATTGGATTTCATCTTATGCAACACATCAGCCAGTTGTCGCCAATGTTGGTTATGGAAGGCTTCGTCAATATTACGCAGCTCCAGTTTGGACTGGGTTTCAAATAGCTGTGCGGCATCTCGGAGAAATTGGTGGTTGTCGAGGGCTATTTCGCGCAGATAAGAGGTATCGATGAGGCGGCGGAAACGCGCCGGGAGGAGCTTGCAAAGCGTGTCATAAAGGTCTGCTTTGGCAAAAGGCTTATCCAAGAAGGCATTGAAAAACTTACTGTCTGGGTGTTGGTTGGCTCCATCACCAAAGGCGCTCAGCCCGATGATAGGCAACGGATATTCGGGATTTGGCTTGTCGTGCAGTACCCGGGCCACTTGCCAACCATCGACTACAGGCATCTGGATATCGAGCAGGAGAGCGTGGTAGGTTTGTCGTCGAAGCTTTTCGAGCGCACATTGGCCGTCAATGGCTGTTTCTACCATACAGCCCCAGTCTTGTAAGACCTTCTGGGTGTAGAGCAAATTGACCTCGTTGTCATCTACCAACAATACCCTAGGGCTATTTTGAAATGGCAGGAAGCGTTCGTCGGTAGCGAGTTTGGTGTTCAGCTTGGGGTGGGTTTCTATTTCGGCCACCTCTGTTTCGGCCATAACAAAAGGCAGTGCAAAGTGAAAGTTTGTTCCTACCTGTGGAGCGCTGTATACTTCGATGAAGCCGCCTTGCATTTCTACCAATTGCTTGACGATTGTAAGCCCCAACCCTGTACCTCCAAAAAGGCGGGTGATGCTGTCGGAGGCCTGCTGATAAGGTGTGAAGATATGGGGCAATTGAGCAGGGGCTATGCCAATGCCGGTATCCTCAATGGCTACTTCGAGCCAAAACTTAGCATCATTGACCGGAATATGGTTCGGCAGCCCTACTTGTACCCTGATATAACCTTCTTGGGTAAACTTGACGGCATTGCCCACCAAGTTGAACAAAATCTGCGTAAAGCGTACCTTGTCACCAGTGAGCTGGTCAGGAATCAGTGGGTCAATATCATACACAAAACGAAGCCCTTTTTCTAACAGCTTGGGCCTGAAAGAGAGCTTAATATACTCCAGTACCTCTGAGAGGCTAAAGCTGACACGCTCAAAGGAAAGCTTTCCGGCCTCTATTTTCGACACATCCAACACATCATTGAGAATAGTCTGCAAATGCTTGCTCGAAGAGCGGATAGCACGGATGTAGGAGACCTGTTTGGCATCGTTGATGACCTCAAGGAGCAGCTCCGAAAGCCCGATAATGCCGTTGAGGGGAGTGCGTAATTCGTGGCTTACTTCTGAGAAAAAGTTGGTCTTCAGGCGTTCCAAGCGCTGAAGTTCTTCATTTTTGACAAGTAGGTTGTCCTTTTCGATACTGGTCTCGCGCCGTTGTTGTTGGAGCGTTGTCATATATCGGTGCGCCTCTTCGTTGTGCTCTATTGTACAGAGCAGCAGCCCCTCTTCGATGGCGTGGGGGAGCGGCTCTATCACAAAATCAAGCAGATAGGGACGGTGGGTGGGGTCGAATGGGAAACTAAATTCAACCCTAGGGAGTTTGAAAGCTGTGTGTAGGTTGCGTGTAACTTCGTTGACGTGCTCTTGTACACTCTCCAAAAACGGGAATAGGGCATAGAAGCTCAGACTTTTGTATGGCCGTAAATCCACAATAGTGTGGCAGCTATCGAGCACAAGTGTTGATTGGGCATCAAACACAATGTACTGGCAACGCTGAGCCAACAAGGTGGTTTTGTATTCGTGGAGATTTATGCTTGTATGCTTGGAGGTCATCTTAGCGATTAAGAGTAACTTTACAGCGCTTGGGTGGCTAAGGAATCCTTTTGCTTGAAAGGGAGTTACCCAACCATACGTAATATAACGTCAAAATATGTTTGCAATTTAACGAAATAGCCAAGTAATATGAACAAAGCTTTTGTTTTTTTTGCCCTTACTTTGAGTTTTGCCATTTTGGGGCAAGCCTGCCAAACGCCACAACCCAGCCAAGTAGTAGAGGATAGCGCAAACACATACTTTCCCCTCAGTGCGTTCGTCCAGTCGCAAGTTAGCGCATTGCGCGACAATGGAAGTACAAAGGTAGCCAAAAAGGTTATTTTTGACGGCAAAGTGGAACGCCAAAAGCTACAAATTAAAGATTGGGAGAAAGAGCTGGGTGTATTTATGAAGGCCGACATCAATAAGGCGGGGCTGCGCAATAGTTACCAGCGCATTGATTCGGTTACCAGCCAAGGCGCATACAAAATTTACCGTGCGCTCGAACCACAACTCAAGGTGCGAGAATTATGTGTTTTGCAGAATCTGAACGGGGAAGTAGTAGACATACGGGCTGATGTTCGGCAGCAAAATGCACTTTATTCCGAAAAACAAACTCTGGTCTTACATTGCAAACCCGACAAGCAGGGGCGCGCTCGGTTGGCATCTTACCGTATCGAGAGTATCCAAGACATCGCTCTGAAAGCGCCCAATACTTTTGTATTGGAAGCTGATTTGCTTGATTGATTGCGGCCATTAACGCAAACGGAAGCCAATCATCAGTACATCATCGGTTTGTTCTTTGTTGCCTTTCCATTGCTCAAATTCGTGTTCCAGGTAAGCTTTTTGCTCGCGCATAGGAAGGTGATGCAAGCTGAGTAGCAGCTCCCGAAGGCGTTTGGTCATATATTTACGATCGGTAATCTCCCCAAACTGGTCTTGGTAGCCGTCGCTGAAGATATAAAAAGCATCGTCAGGCTGGGGGATAATGGTATGGCAATCGTAGTATTTGTCCTCAGTATTAAGGTCTACACCGCCAATAGAGAATTTGGCACCACGGATTATATGAAGCTCTCCGTTGCGGATGAAGATAAGCGGGTTTTTGGCACCGGCAAAATAGAGCCTGTTGGCCGTTTTGTCCCACATACACAAGGCCATATCCATCCCATCATTGACGCGGCGGCGCTCTATCAGGTGTGTTTGCCCTTTGTTAAGGCGTTCTGTTACGCGGTTGTTGAGCTGTAGCAATATCTCGTCGGGGTGTAAGATACCATCTTTGTTGACGATATCGCTTAGGAAGTCATTGCCAATCAGGGTCATAAAAGCGCCGGGCACGCCATGTCCAGTACAGTCTACAGCTGCAATGATTTGGTAGTGCCGTTGGTCGTGAGTATGTTCGGTGGCCCAATAGAAATCCCCCGATACAATATCTTTGGGGCGGAAGAGCACAAAAGCCTCCTTGTAGTGTTGTTCTATTTGGTCAATTTCGCCCAAGACAGCCTCTTGTATGCGCTGTGCATAGCGTATGCTATCAGTTATTTTGTTGTAAGCAGCCTCTACTTCAGCAGTCTTGAGTTGCAAAGCCTTCTGTTGGTCGAGGATGTATTCGTTTTGCTGTTCCAGCTCTAAGTTTTTCTCCAAGATTTCGTCTTTCTGCTGCTCTATTTCCGCTGTGCGCGCTTTTACCTCAGCCTCTAGGCGCTCGTTTTGGGTAGCAAGTAGCTCTTGTTTTTCTTTCTCTTGTGCCAGCGTTTTGTCCGAAAGCTCCTGAATCTGAACAATCTGCATCGACAAGAGGCGGTTGGTATAGGCAAAATTACTGGCCAAAAATATGGACATCACACTAGAGATAGCCAGTACGCCGGTATAGCGGATGAATGTCCTCGTCCACTCAGGAATAACCGGCGCAGCAATCAGGCCTAGCGACGCGGCATAAATGAGTAGAAATAACATGCCTACAATCACGCCGCCGCTGATAAACCAAGCCAGCCTTTGCTTTTGTACAATGGCCATTACAGTAGCCCTGATAACCTCCAAGATAGCCAAGCCATAGTAGGCCTCCATCAGGGTAGAGTTGAGCTTTTCGTCGAAGGCGGTCAGGCTGGCCAATATCGCCGCCCCCACTAGAATATAGTAGTTGAGGGGCAGGTGTCGGGAAAAGATAGTATAAAACACCCGCATCAGCAGCAAGGGCAGCACAAACATCAGCGCCAAATTGGTCATATTGAGGTAAATGACATAGTCAATCTGGTGCGCTTGCCGGTGAACGTATTCGATATAAAATGTAAGTCCAACCCCTACCGAAAACAAACCGTAGAACAGATTGGCCTGCTGCCTTGGGTAGAAGAAAAACAGGCAGAGGTGTAGTAAGCCCAAGGCCATCAGTATCCCAAATTGGCTGACATTTTTGAAAGCATAGTTTGTCTTGTCGGTTACGTGCTTTCGTACACTCTTGGTCATATCGCCCAAAACCACCCTGAAACCGGCAGTACGTGCAAAGCGGCCATAGTTATTGTAAAGCTGCCAGGCATTGCTGTTGGAGTAGCGGACGGAGAGTGTTTGGAGGGGGCGGCCTCCAAATTTTAGGGCAATGGGGTCGCCAAAGGGGTTGTATTTGCGCTCCTTATCGGGGTTGGTACTGACTTCGCCGATGGTTTCTATCAAGCGCCCATTGAGATAAATTTCCCCTGCGCCCCGCTGGAAGAGCATCAGGGCAATGGTATGATGAAACAGGGTGCTGTCGATGATGAACTGTACTTGAAACCAGCCCAATCCCGAAAACGCTTCTTGAGGCAGGCTATCAAGCCAAAGCCTTGGGTTGATGCTTTGCCATTGGTCGAGGCCTTGGCTGCGTTCCCAAGGAGCTACGTCTAGCTTGCTGTAGCGCCAATAGTGAGAAGGAATCTCAAAGGCTCCTTCTTGAAGTTTGGCTAAGGATAGGTGCAATGCCGTATCACATGTGGATGTTTGTGCATACCCTTTGCCAGTGCTCAGCACTAGGCTCAGCAAACCAGTTATTATCCACAAATAAGCTCGGCAAGGTTGCATAATAAAAAAATCAAGAGTATCACTCAAAAGCTGCCCGCCTTTTGGATGGGGGCGGGCAGCGCTCAGTCAACTTATTTTTGCTTTCGGCAAACCAACACGCTGGTGTTGTCGGTGTTCCAATGATAGCCATAGGTGAAATTCAGCGGGCGTACTTGTTGGGTACTATCGCGGAAGGCTTGTGCTAGGGCGTTTTGGTAGGTATAGCCTCCAAAGTCAGCAATAGGGCGGGCATATTTACCATAAAGTTGTACACTCCATCCGGCCTCTTGGTAGACTTCGTAGCGGATGCCGGTATCGTCTTGCAAGACAGCCTTGGTGTCTTCCAAAATCAGGTTACGGATGGTCGAAAACTCTCCGCTATGTAGGGTATAAGAGGCTGACTTTACGAAGGTAACCTTGTTGGGGAAGCTCTTGATAAAGGCCACTAGCTCTTGTTTGCCGGCCATAGCGCCATCTACCACATCAGTACCGATGTACCACATACGCTGTGTTTTTTTGCGCTTTGGGTTATAAAACTCAATAGAGAGGCCGTTGAGCTGCTTGGTGTCTATCTTGTCGTTGGTGTAGGGCTCGAGTTTGAAGCTACCGTCTTTCTCGATATAGAAGCGATCGATACTTACGATTTGGTTGCCAGTGCGCGCCATAAAGGTCATCACGATAGGCAGCACACCTTTGCCCGACAAATCTCCACCCATAAAGCTGGTAATGAAGTAGTTGCGTTTGAAGATTTCGTTCAGCGCCTTGCGGATACCCATCAGGTACTGGTTGTCTACGCGGGCTTTGTTGGGCATAAAACCTGCTGGCTCAAGGCCGAACATCAGGTAGTTGTCGCAGTTGGGGAAAAACTCGTAGGCGTTCAGAAAATCAGGGCCGCTAAAGGGATAAAAGAGGTTGTTACCATCTTGTTGGAAGTCTTTCAACTCACTATCACGCCATTCGCGCATTTTGCCGAGGCGTTGCTCTTCGAGGGGTTTCCAGCTTTCTTCAAAGGCCTTGTAGTGTGTTTTGGCCCATTCGGTATCTAGGAGCGAGTCAAAGCCATTGGTATTGGGCTTTAGCGCCAAGCCACCCATAAAAGTAGCGATTTGTGTAAGCGTGGTATCGATAGTAAACTTGGGCAGTGCTTCGGCTATAGAGTCTACAGAGGCAGTATCAGCGTTGTTATCATTGCGTTGGCCGTTGCCACCACCGCAAGCCATCATACTTCCTGCTATTGCAAAGCCGAGAAGGGAAGAGGCGATTTTGTGAGCTAATCTCATTAGGGTATTTCAGTTGATTTTGGAGAATGTAAGCGCAAAATAAGGCGAAACAATGGTTTTGCCAAAAATTTGGACAGCCTAAAGGTGAAATTTTGGGACAATGCCTCAAAGTGTCAAATTTAGTCTTGTAAGAGCTGGTATAGCGCAGCTTGGGCAGAGAAGATACGGTTACGGGCCTGTACTTGCACCAAGGAGCGCGGCCCATCAATGACGGCATCTTCTACCACCAGATTGCGCCTTACGGGCAGGCAGTGCATAAAGTAGGCCTGGTCGGTAAGCTCCATATCTTTGGCGCTGAGAGTCCATTGGCGGTCAGCGTGAAGAATCTGGCCATAGTGAGTATATGATGCCCAGTTTTTGGCATAGACAAAGTCTGCGCCTTCGAGGGCGGCGTGTTTGTCGGCTTCATAACGAACACCCTGCATCATCTCTGGGGCTAGGTCATAGCCTTGGGGGTGTGTAACGACCACCTCGTAGTTCATTGCGGCAGTCCATTGCAAGAAGGAGTTGGCTACAGCCTGCGGCAAGGGCTTTACGTGGGGAGCCCAAGTCAGCACTATCTTAGGGCGGCTTTTGGTTTTATGGGCTTCGATGCTGAGCACGTCAGCAAAGGCCTGTAGCGGGTGTTGGGTGGCACTTTCGAGATTCAGGATAGGCACGCCGGCGTGTTGGCAGAAGCCTTCCAATACAGGCTCGGCATAGTCGAGGCTGCGGTCTTGTAGGCCGGCAAAGGCGCGCACCCCAATCAGGTCACAGTATTGCCCCATCACTCCGATGGCATCGCGGATATGTTCGGCCTTGTCGCCATCCATCACCACGCCGTCCTTGGTTTCGAGTTGCCAACCCTCTGCGCCCATATTCATCACAATCAGCTCCAAACCAAGCTGTTGGGCGGCGCGCTGAGTGCTCAGGCGGGTACGGATACTGGGGTTGAAAAAGAACAGCCCTAAGGTCTTGCGGCGGCCCAAATCTGCCGACTGCCAAGGGTCTTGCTGGAATTGCTGTGCTAGTTGTACCCAATCAGCAAGGTTGGGCACATCGGCCAAAGAACAGAAGTTTGTAGGCATTATGGTCTGTGTGGGAGATTATGCTTGATGAATCGATTTTTGGGAGAGGCCATAGGCACTCAAAATACCAATGTGATGCAAAGTTAGCATCTTTTGCAAAAGCCGAAGCCGCCTAAGGGATACAATATTGAGTCTGTGGTGGTATCTAACCAAACAACCCCCACAGAATGCGGGGGTTGCGGGCTAAACACCCAAACAGCAAACGCTATTGGGGTTGCGGCGGGCGATGAGCCTGTGGCTCAAAAATGGCTAGACATACACCGAAATATCGCCCAAACCTTCACGGACTACCTCGAAAAGATCATTGCTACAATCGACCACCGTAGAGGCGATATTGTTGCCATAGCCTCCGTCGATAATGTAGTCAACCTTGTCCTTAAATTTCTCATAAATCAACTCAGGGTCTGTAGAATATTCTATCACCTCATCATCGTCGCGGATAGAGGTGGTAATGATAGGGTTGCCTAGTTCTTTGACAATCGTGCGCGGAATGTTGTTGTCAGGGATTCTAATACCCACAAATTTTTTCTGGATATTGAGCACCTTGGGTACTTTGCTGCTGGCATTGAGAATAAAGGTAAAAGGCCCGGGAAGTGCTTTTTTCATTACCTTAAAGGTCTCTGTGCTGATTTTGGCATATTCTGAAATATGGCTTAGGTCATAGCAGATAAAAGAGAGGTTATTTTCTTTGACAGGAATCCCCTTGAGCTGGCAGATTTTTTCGATTGCCTTGGGGTTGTTTATATCGCAACCGATACCGTATACCGTGTCTGTGGGATAAATCACCAAACCACCGTTGCGCAAGCTCTCTACCACTGTAAGGATTTTGCGCATTTCGGGGTTTTCGGGGTAGATGCGAAGAAGCGTTGCAGCCATAAGAATAGGGAGTTAAGTAGACAAATGGGACAAAACAGCCCTGACTTCCAAAAGGCTGAAAGCACAGGGCTGTTTTTCAAAGCTAAACTTTTTTGGGGGATTTTAAAACTTTTGCCGCTTTTTATTTTTGGTAAATGACTCCAAACGCCAATACCATATCTGGACACTTGCCGACGTAAAATAACAGTTCATCCGCTTCTTTATACAGTTCATCCACCAAAAAAGGGAGCTCACCCTACTATGAAAGGCCGATGTTAGAGAATGGCTGTTTAAACAGCATATTTAGTGTACTACTCACTCAACTCAAAACCACTCTTTTTATGAAACAGCTTTTTTTTAATCTCCGCTTTTTGATGTATGTAGGTGTCAGTGTGTTGGTATTGGCTAGCTGCCGCAACAACGATGATGAGGTAACTCCCACGCCCGAGCCTACCATTGCCGAGATTGCCGCTGGCAACCCCGACTTTAGTCTCTTGGTGGCTGCTGCGGCCAAGGTCAGCAACGAGACCAGTGTCAATGTATTGAACTTGCTTTCTGACCCCAACCAGCGCCTTACAGTGTTTGCCCCCACCAATGCCGCTTTTGCTGCGGCAGGCTTTGCCAATGTGGCTGCCATCCAAGCGGCTAGCGCCGAGACTTTGTTGGCCGTATTGAGCTATCACGTCTTGACATCGGTTGTACCTGCCTCTGCAGTGCCTGCCGGACCTAATGCCGCCGTGCCTACATTCGATGGCGTGCGCCAAGTGTTTGCCACACGCAACAGCGCAGGGGTGTTTATCAATGGCATCCGTGTTACTACAGCAGATATCAATGCCTCCAATGGTGTGATTCACGTAGTAGAGCGTGTGTTGTTGCCTCCCGCAGGCAATATTGTAGAAGTAGCACAAGGCAACCCCGACTTCAGCCTCTTGGTAGCGGCGGTATTGCGCGCTAGCCAAGGCACTACAGATGTGGCAGCTGTATTGTCGGGTACTAATCCGTTTACGGTATTTGCCCCTACCAACGCAGCGTTCCAAGCAGCCGGTTTTGCAGATGTAGCGGCCATCAATGCTGCTGACCCCAACACACTGGCGGGTATTCTGACTTACCACGTTGTCAATGGTCGTGTGTTTTCGTCTGACTTGAGCAATGGCGCAACGCCTGCCACTTTAGCAGGAGCTACCGTAACCATCAATTTGCAAGGCAATAGCGCCCGCGTAACCGGCCAAGGCAACGGTGGTGAGGCATCTAACATCACTGCTACCAACATTATGGCCACCAACGGAGTTGTACACGTGATAGACCGCGTGTTGTTGCCACCGGCAGCAAACTAAAGACTGTTTTGTTTCTCGGTTTTTTTGATTGTTAGGGGTCAAACAGCCCGAAGGTTTTCGGGCTGTTTCCTATCCTGACGCGCAGACAAAACCTAATCTGACGGGGATGATGCTACAATTGTTCGGCCACCGCCACCGCCTCTGGATAATGCTCGCATTGGGGACATACTCTTACCTCAATACCCGATTTACCGAGGTGTATACCTATTACCAAATTGACACGCCGCCGTTTTGGACTTGGCTGACTTTTACCCTCATCACGGCCTTGATTTGGGAGGGAAACCTGTGGCTGGCGCGGCTAGCTGTATATTGCAAACAGCGGTTCAAAGGGCTGAACCCCTTACTACTGTTACTCATTATGAGTTGGCTGCCTACGTTTTTTTTCAGCTTGTTGCCCACGTATGCGATTGGGATTTTTATTTTGGGGTACACCTATGCTCAGTTGGCGCTGCCACTTAAGTTGTTGGTTGCTTTTGGCTTTAGAATCAATTTGTTTTTACACGGGCTGAACAGTATTTTTTATTATGCTGAAAAATTCAGAACCAAACATCTTGAGGCCGAAGCACTCAAAAAAAGCACGGCTCAGGCTCAGCTACAGGCGCTACGCCAACAGGTCAATCCACACTTTTTGTTCAACAATCTTAACGTGCTCTCTTCTTTGGTCATCAAGGACAGTCACCGGGCAGAGGAGTTCATTGAAGCTTTTGCGCAAGTATACCGGTATTTGCTCCGCAATAACGAGAAAGAGCTGGTGAGACTTTCCGAAGAGCTAGGTTTTATCCGAGCGTATGCCTATTTGCTAGAGCAGCGCTTTGGCGAAGGGTTTAGGCTTGTGGTTGACTGCCAAGGGTTGGATACCAAATCCGTGTATACCATTCCTTCGGCTTTGCAGATGTTGCTAGAGAACGCGCTCAAGCACAATATCGCCTCACAGAAACACCCTTTGTTGGTAGAAATATGCCTCGAAGAAGACCAGCTTGTTGTGCGCAATACCCTACAACGTAAGCCCGTAAAACCAATAGATTCTACCCAAATCGGGTTGCAGAACATCCGGCAACGCTATGATTTTTTGCACCAACCCTCTGTTACTGTAATAGAAACAGAAACCCATTTTGTTGTCAAATTACCACTTATTCAACTGCTTAAACCTCATGAAGACTATCATTATTGAAGACGAACCCTTGGCCGCAGAGCGGCTGGCTTGGCTGCTCAAACAATACGACAAGAGCATCGATATTATGGCCAGCCTCGATTCGGTAGAAGAGGCCGTTGCTTGGCTCAACACCAATCCCAGCCCAGAGCTTATCTGGATGGATATCCAATTGGCTGACGGACAGAGTTTTGAGATTTTTGACCAATGTGTAATCGATGCACCAGTGATTTTTACGACGGCCTACGACCAGTATGCCTTAGAAGCTTTCAAAGTATATAGCATCGATTATTTGCTCAAGCCGATTCAGCCACAGGCCTTAGCACAAGCCTTACAAAAATGGCAGCGTCTCAGTCGGTTTAGCCCGCAGTCTTTGGAGCAAATCAGGGCCGCATTTCAGCCGCAAAGACGCTACAAATCTCGCTTTTTGGTGAAAGTAGGAGATAAGATGATCTTCAAAGCCATCGAAGAGATTGCCTATTTTTATGCTGAAGACAAAACGGTCTACCTTGTGAGCCAAGAAAACAAGCGCTATGTCATCGATTATACGCTTGAAACGCTAGAGAGCCTGCTCGACCCAGAGTTGTTTTTTAGGCTCAACCGGAAGTTCTTGGCCCGCTATGAGGCCATCAGCGAAGTCAGGCATTATAGCAACAGCCGCCTCAAAATCTCCCTAAATCCTCGCGCTGCTTTGGAGGTCATCATCAGCCGTGAGCGGGTTTTGCCCTTCAAACAGTGGGCAGAGACATAGGCCATCAGACCTTGGATTTTGACATTGTCCAAGGTTGTATTTTGGGCACACTATACATAGCGGTAGTCTTTGATGAAGCCCATAATATGTTGCCAAAGCCATTCGTAAGGCATTACTTCGATATACTGGTTGTCTGTACTGAAGCCAGCCTTGGTTTGTTGTAGGCTTTCCCACAGCTTTGTGCTGGCTTTGTGGGTGTTATAATAACGAAAATCTTGCTGTTTGAGTGTTTGGAGCAAGTGGATAAAGCACTCGCTCCGATACAGTCGGTCGCGCTGTGGTGTGCGGCGTGTATACAGGCTGAGCAGGTCTATACAGCGCTCTGTACCCGAAATATCCTGTTTTTCGAGGTGTGTAATGATTTGTAGGCTTAGGCGGGCAATGTTTAGGCCGCGTTGTTGTTTATCGTATTCGGGGCTGAGCTGAATATAGTCGCTCATCTTGAGCGCCAACTTTGATGTTTGTATATTGGGTTGTATATCAGATACCTGCATTGATTTGCCTATGTGCATCAGGTATGCCTGAAAGGTTTGCCATCGGCTACGCACAGAATCACTTTCTTTACGAAAGATATTGAGGCTGACCGTGTCATTGAATATCTGTGCGCTGTTGATATATTGGTGGCTGTGTAGGCTGGCCAACATCCGCAACTCTTGTAGGCTGAGCCAGTTAGGGCTATCGGGGTGGATGATGGGTTGTTGGATGATTTTTTGCTCTATCTCGCTCCAGCGCTCTAGGTTGGCTAGGGCGCGTATCTCATCCAGATAGATATGCTCTTGCAGCTGTCCGCAGCTAAACAACGGATTGATTTTGAGAAACACCCGCTGCTCGGAGAGCACCTTGAGTTGGTCTTCGTAGCGTTCTTGGTATTGGGCTTGGAGAGCCTGGAGTTGCAGCCCGGCTAGTGCCATCACGGGCGACTGATATTGGTCTAAAGGAATGATAGCAAGCTGACGGTAGTGGGCAAATTTCTCGTCTATCTCCTTGCTTTTGACAGGTGAGCGCGTATTGTCTACAAGGGCGCGAAGCTCGTCTAGGCCTTGCTGTATTTGCCGCTCTAATTGCCATTGTTGTTGCGCCTCTGTGGCGAGGGTTCTAAACGACTCCATCTTGCGCAGGTCTTGTTGTTCGGCATAATACTGTGCCAACAAATGGCCAAACAGACTTACACCTTCGGCAGAGGGCAGCTCTTGCGCTTTTTTGAAGGCCTTTTCAATCAGGGGCAGCCCTACCTGATAGCTACGCTCCAACATCAGGGTTTGGGATTGGTACAAAACCCGGCGTAGTTCGTTGAGGGTTGCGTCATATTCCGAAATATAGCGCCCGGGTTGGATGCTCAAGAAAAAAACAGTATTCAAGATCTTTTGCTTGAGCCTACTTTTGAGGATAAGGTATTTTTTTTCGCTGGCATCACATTGGTAAATATCCTCGGCGGCCTCTTGGTCGGTCAGGTATTTGCCCGAAGTTATGCCATAGAAAAGTTTGTAATAATTGCTTTGCTTGCTACGGCTGCGCTCATCAAACAGTTCTACTTTTTTGATCCTCTTTTGGTTGATGAGGTCTATGAGTTCGGTCAGGGTTTCCATAATTCAACAGGGTGTTTGCGGTGTATGCGGGCGCGTCTAAGGAAGGTATCGACGAGAGACTATGATAAACAAGAGGACGATGTGCGTGTGTGGAACGGAAGCAAAAAAATACTTGGCCATATCATACAATGTACAATGTAGCGCTAAGACCAAGTGGCAGAAGCAGTTCATACTAGGGCAAACAGAACAAAACAAACAATGATTCCTAATTGTTTTGTTTTTTTGTTGTATCTGTAAAAAAAACATAAAAAATGCGTAATCCCAACAAATTACGCCGCTTTTTTTAAGTATTTTGCGCCAATAATGCCTGACATACCCAAGCCAAGGCAAAGTACCATTGACCATCAAACCAAAGATTATGGCAAGAATTTTAACCGGTATCCAGAGTTCGGGAGAGCCACACCTAGGCAACCTTTTGGGGGCTATCCTGCCTGCTATCACACTTTCCAAAGCAAAAGACAATGAGTCTTTTTTCTTTATTGCAGACCTTCACTCCTTGACTACTATCAAGGAGGCCGAGCAACGCCTGCAAAATATCCGTGCGGTAGCGGCTACTTGGCTGGCCTGTGGGTTTGATACCGAGCAAAATACTTTTTACAGACAATCACACGTGCCCGAAGTTACGGAGTTGGCTTGGTATCTGAACTGTTTTATGAGTTTCAACCGCCTTAAGCTAGCACACTCCTTCAAAGATAAATCTGAAAAGCTAGGCGAAGACGGAATCAATGCAGGCCTGTTTACCTATCCGGTATTGATGGCGGCTGATATTCTGTTGTATGATGCCGATATTGTGCCGGTAGGCAAAGACCAAGAGCAGCACCTCGAAATCACCCGAGACATCGCCACTCGTATCAATAACCACTACCAAGAAGAGGTGTTTGTGATTCCCGAAGCCCAAATCAGCGAGGATGTTAAGACCATCCCCGGTACCAATGGTGAGAAGATGAGCAAGTCATACAACAATGTCATCAATGTGTTTTTGCCCAAAAATCAGCTCAAAAAGCAAGTAATGAGTATTGTTACAGACAGTACCCCCCTCGAAGAGCCCAAAAACCCTGATACTTGCAATGTGTTTAAGCTCTACAGCCTATTGGCTTCGGAGCCACAGATAGCAGCTATGCGCCAGCAATATCTCGCGGGTAACTATGGTTATGGGCACGCCAAAACGGCCTTGTTGGAGTTGTTGCTGGCTCATTTTGAGGCCGAGCGTGAGCAATACACATATTATATGGCGAATATCGATGCACTGGAAGCACGCCTTGCAGAGGGCGAACAAAAAGCCCGTGAGGTAGCGCAAACGGTACTCCAGCGGGCACGCAAAGTGATGGGCTTCCGAGCCTAGCCATACCCCTCGACAATACGTCAAGGCCTAGTCAATCGCCCTGATGGTCTCTAGGCTGTCAGGGCTTTTTCGGGGCATCACGCCACTGGACATTTTTGGTAAAGCAGCCCGGGGCTCCAGCTCCGAGACAAGCTGAGGCCTTATTTCACACCCAAAATGAGACTTAGCCCACAGTTTTAACTGTGGGATTTGAAAAATATCTAGTGGCGTATCGGGCTATTTACAAGAGATGCTCCCAATCTAGGGTGAGCGTGAGGGTATTGCGCCCTCCAGCAGGATGAAGCGCCCCTCGGGCATAGTTGAGCTGAAACTTGCGGGTGTGTAGCCTAAAGCCACCAAAAACCCCACTGCTGCCTGCCCGCTCGCTGGGACGTAAGGTTTGCCTTACCAAGGGGTTGTATCCTATCATCAGCCCAAAATTTTTGTGGGGCAATAGCTCTGCGCCCAATACCATAAAACGCAAGGCTGAAGATACAGCGTTGCCGCTCAACTCTGTAGGTACTGGAGGCATAGCATTGGGCAAATGCCGGAGGGTGAAGTGAAAACGCAGTGGCATATGTTGAGGCTTGAAACTCGCGCCAAGCCGCAGTTCCAAGGGCAGGGGGGCAATGGCCGCGTCGCCGCCCAAGCCGGCACCGATGTTGGCTATGGTCAAGCCCAACTGAAAGTCGCGATCAGGATGGCGAAAAACCCCTCCTAGGGTACCGGCCAAGGCATATTGACCATATCCGGCGATGTGGCTACCCAAAATCTGAACGCTTCCCCCTAGCCGAAATACGCCCAGCCGGTGGCTATAAGCCGCGCCAATACTCCAATCGGCAGCCTGAAAATCGCCCTGTGTTTGGCCTCCAGGGTCGGTATCGGGTATTGTCCCATAGTGTAGGTACTGAACCCATAGCCCTAGGGCGGCGCGCTCTCCGCGAGGCAAGGCCACCGCTACTTGGCTGTGGAGTATGTCTGCATACCAAGGTTGTACGGAAAGGCTCGCCCTGCGGGCCGCTTCTGGCTGCAATAAGGCCGGGTTTTGGGTTATCATACTAGGCTCTGGCAAGGCGCTCGACACCTGTACTCCGCCCAAAGCAATGGCCGTAGCGCTATTGGGCAAACGCAAAAGATTGAAAGAAGTATACGGAAGGCTTTGGGCAGGCAAAATATTGCCCAGACCGAGCATAAGCCATAGCTGATAATAGAGGAAGTAACTATTTTTCATCGACCAAGGTACGATACAAGAAGATTAGGCGTTATTTTTTGGCGACAAACAGCCAGCTTATTGAAAGTATTGGCGTGCATTTTGAGTACCTTACTTCATACAACAGGCAGACCCTCATCCCTAATATTCAAAATTAAGATTTTTATGAAAAAACGTAAGCCTATTCCTCAAAGCACTTGGCAAAAAAATCCTGAAAAGCTTCAGCAACACCTCGATAGACTCATAGGGCAGGCCTTTAATGCCATCAATGAGATGGATAGCATCTTGGAAAAACAGGTAACCCAAGAAAAACCCAAACCCGACAAACCAGAATAAGTTATAACAAGATTCACAAGATTTGGGGACTTACAGGATTCTATTTCCTTGATTATCAAGGATTCTCAGTGTGCAGCTTTCCCAAACCAATCTTGGTTAGGTATAAGTGTAGATGAGGAAGCTAGAGCAGTTCTAGCCCCAACACATCCTTGAGCTTTTCTAGGGCAGGGTAAGCCTTGCGCAGCGCTTCCCAGCGTTTTTGGGGCGAATCTTCTCCTTCAGGAGCAAGTATTTCGGCCTCAGATAGTTCTATCTTAGGAACGATGGCCGGCACAGCAGCCAAGTGCGTCTCCCAAGCTGGGAGATACTTCGTTACGACAGCCTTATGAGAGGGTTGCCTGGGAACAAGCCGGAGTAAGGGCGGTTCTTGAGCATCGAGCAGCAAATCTACCTGTAACAAGAGCTGCGTATCTGCCGTAGATTTTTGCCCCAGTCGATTACAAAAGCGCTTCCACTCATAGCGTAGCTGAGGTTCGTCTAGCAATACCGGAGGTTTGGCTATAGGGTTTTGAGCATTGCTCTTGAGCTCTTCGGCAGTAGGTAGCTTGGGTGTACTCATCACCTTGGGCTGCGCTACTGCTGGAGCTTTAGGAATATCGACAGGCTTGGCCTCTACAGGTTCTTTAGAAGCGGCTGCATTGTCCGAGTCTGGTTTAGGCTGCGATTTTAGTTTTTTTTTTGAGCAATCAAGCTTGGCAAATGCGCCATCTTAAACAAATGCAACTCTACCAGCAGGGTAGGGTGCTTACTGTTTTTGTAGGCCAAGTCGCATTGGTTCATCAAGTTGAGCGCATTCAACAAAAAGCCCGAAGTAGCCGCCTGAGCCTGTAATTGGTAACGTTCTTTGGCCTTACCCGAAACAGATAAAAGGCTGACAGTCTGAGGGTCTTTACACATTAGTAGGTTGCGTAGGTGCTCGCCCAACCCAGCCACAAACAAGTGTGCATCAAAACCCTTGCGCAGTATTTCGTTGAAAACCAATACCGCACGGCTGCTGTCTTGTGCCAATAATGCATCTGTGATTTTGAAGTAATAATCATAATCCAAGATGTGTAGGTTGTCGATGGTAGCGCTGTAGGTAATGCGCCCATCGCCGGAGAAGGTGCTGACAAGGTCAAAAAGTGAGAGCGCATCGCGCAGACCGCCATCAGCCTTGCGGGCAATGAGTTCGAGGGCTTCTGGCTCTGCTTGGATACCTTCGCGGGTGGCTATAGAGGCTAGGTGTTGGGCAATGTCATCGGTTTCGATACGCTTGAAATCAAAAATCTGACAACGCGACAAGATGGTAGGGATAATCTTGTGTTTTTCGGTAGTAGCCAGAATGAAAATAGCATACGAGGGCGGCTCTTCCAAGGTCTTCAAAAAAGCATTGAAAGCGCTATTGGAGAGCATATGCACCTCATCGATGATGTAGACCTTCTTCTGACCTGAGGTAGGCGGATAACGTACTTGCTCAACGAGGTTGCGGATATCATCCACACTGTTGTTAGAAGCCGCATCTAGTTCGTAGACATTGACACTGCTGTTTTTTTGAAAAGCCAGACAAGAGGTGCACTCACCACAGGCCTCTCCCTCTGCTGTAAGGTTGGTGCAGTTGATGGTTTTGGCCAAGATACGGGCACAGGTAGTTTTGCCTACCCCACGAGGGCCACAAAACAAAAAGGCTTGCGCCAAATGTTTGCTCTTGATGGCATTTTTGAGGGTGTTGGTAATATGTGATTGCCCTACAACACTGTCGAAGAGTGCAGGACGGTACTTACGTGCCGAAACGAGGAAGTTTTCCATACAAGGGGCAAGTTAGTAATTTTTGCGGAATCAAAATAGCACCAGCATACGGGAATTTATGCCCAACCAAAGTTAGTTTGGGAAATGTATGTGCTGAAAATCCGTGAGCACCAAGAACATCAGCCACTTTGAGCCCCCAACCAAGAACACTTTGGAATAAGTTTACGCCGCTGGACATTTTTGGAAAAGTAGCTCGGAGCTCCAGCTCCGAGACAAGCTGAGACCTCATTTTGGGGTAAAATAAGACTTAACCCACAGTGTTAACTATGGGGTTTGAAAAATATCCAGTGGTGTGAACAAAACCCTAACTCAAAAGTGAGTCTTCGCTCATTTCTGTTGGGGGGGCGATACCCATCAAGTCTAGGATGGTTGGGGCGATATTGCCGAGCTTTCCACTGCCTTTGAGGGAGCCTTGGTAGTCATTGTCTACCAAGATACAGGGAACGAGATTGGTGGTGTGTGCGGTATGGGGTGTACCATCAGGGTTGCGCATATAGTCGGCGTTGCCGTGGTCGGCAATGACCAACACACTGTACTGCTGCTTGAGAGCAGCCTCAATTACTTGTGCGGCACAGTGGTCTACGGTTTCGCAGGCTTTGACAGCCGCCTCAAACACGCCCGTATGGCCTACCATATCGGGGTTGGCAAAGTTGAGGCAGATGAAGTCGGCGCTTTGTGCTTCGATTTCGGGTACGATGGTGGCCACAATCTCGTGAGCACTCATTTCGGGCTGTAGGTCGTAGGTAGCCACCTTGGGAGAGGGGCAGAGTAGGCGTTTTTCACCCTCAAAAGCAGCCTCACGCCCACCGGAGAAGAAGAAGGTTACGTGAGGGTATTTTTCTGTTTCGGCAATACGGATTTGGGTTTTTCCGGCCTTGGCCAGTACCTCGCCGAGGGTGTTAGACAGGTTGTCCTTGTCGAATAGAGGGGTTACGCCTACGAAAGTCTCGTCGTAGTTGGTCAGGGTGAGGTAGCGCAGGGGCAGGGTTTGCATCCCTTGTGCGGGCATATCCTCTTGGGTCAGTACTTGGGTGATTTCGCGCCCTCGGTCGGTGCGGAAGTTAAAACACAGCACCACATCACCTTCTTGGATGGTGGCCAAGGGTCGGCCTTGTGCATTGGCAATGAAAGAGGGCGGTATAAACTCATCAGTAACATTTTGCACATAAGCACTTTGCACAGCCTCAGCAGCCGAGCCAAAGGCAGCGCCCTCTCCCCGCACGAGTAGGTCATAGGCTAGTTTGACGCGCTCCCAACGGCGGTCTCTGTCCATGGCATAATAGCGCCCAATGACGGAGGCGATGCGTGTGCTGCGGCCTTGTAGATGTGCTTCGAGGTCTTGGACGTAGCCCAAACCACTTTTGGGGTCGGTGTCGCGCCCGTCTGTAAAGGCGTGTACAAACACTTCGTACAGTCCTTCGGCTTCGGCTATATCACAAAGTGCTTTGAGGTGCTCGATGTGGGCGTGTACACCACCATCAGAAAGCAAGCCGATGAAATGTACTTTTTTTTGATTTTTTTTGGCATATTGCAACGATTCCAACAGCGTCGGGTGTCGGTGTAGTTCGCGTTGGGCAATGGCCTGATTGATGCGTACCAGTTCTTGGTATACCACACGTCCGGCACCGATGTTGAGATGGCCTACTTCGGAGTTGCCCATCTGCCCGGGCGGTAAGCCTACCGCCAAGCCCGAGGCTTCCAGTTGGGTGTGTGGATAGCGGGCAAATAAGCTATCGATAAAAGGCGTTTGGGCGTGTTGGATGGCCGATACCTCCGGCTCAGTACCAAGACCCCAGCCGTCGAGAATCATCAGCAATACTTTCTTATTCATTATAAAATAGCGCTTGATTGAAATACAGTGTTGGTAATTAAAGGCCAAAATTACGAAAAAAACTATGAGAACTGCCGCCCCGTTTTTGTACTGCCTGCTCTTGTTCAGTGGGTTTATTTTTTGCCCTGCCACTTCTAGTGCGCAAACCAGCTTGCTCAGCCTTGAAGAACTGGCCAATGAGGAGGTGTATACCAAGCTACAGGCGGCAATCCGTGACTCGACCAAGGCCTTGGTACTGAGCCTCAAAGGGGACTCTCTCACACAGTATCCACAGGAGCTGCGCCACTTGCGCCGCCTACAAGTACTGGATCTTAGCCTTAACCCCTTGGAGGAGTTGCCGGCTGCCATTGCCCGCCACCCCGACCTACAAGTGCTTGACTTGTGGGGCTGTGGCCTCAAGCGCCTGCCAAAAGAGATAGGTCGCCTTCAGCACTTGCGCTACCTCTACCTCGACTATAACCAACTCGAAACCCTCCCGCGTGAAATCAACCAGTTGCAAAAGCTCGAAGTGCTCGACCTCGAGGGCAACCAACTTACCCGATTCGACACGGCGTGGTGTCGGTGGGAGCGCCTCGAAGTACTCGACCTTGAAGGCAACCAACTTACCCAACTGCCCCCACAAATTGCCCAGCTCAAACGTCTCAAGACACTTGACCTTTCGGGCAATCAGCTCGATTCGCTCCCACAGCGTCTGGCGGAGTTGGAGCGCCTCGAATACCTTTATCTTGACCGCAACCGCCTGCAATCTTTGCCCGCCGACCTTGGCAATATGCGCGACCTCAAGTTTGTGTACTTGGCCAACAACCGCTTCCGAGAGCTACCCAAAGGGCTGGAAACCTTGCAAAATGTGGAGATTTTGGATCTTTCGGGCAATCAGCTTAGCAGCCTCCAACTCAATTGGCAGCAACTCAAGCGCCTACATACACTCAAACTCCAACAAAACAAGCTGACTGAGCTGCCCACCGAACTACTCCAGCTCCCCGACCTCGAAACGCTTGATCTTTCGGGCAACCAACTCAGCTACTTACCTGATGACTTGTCAGCTTGGAAAACACTCAAAGAGCTGAATATTAGGGGAAATCCACTATCAGACAAGCGCAAAGAACCGACACAAGAGTCGGCCTCGGCCTCTGGCGACGAATCGGAGCTAGGGCGTATTCGGCAGCAACTTCCCCAAACACAAGTAAAGTTTTAGCCAATGCGCTGGTGGCCCGACAAATCACACCGCGCCTATCGCCGTCAGTGCCGCGAAGGCAAAGCCCCGGCGTGGCTCTGCGATTGGTATTGGCAATATCGAGCCCCAGACCCTCGTCAGCGCATTATCGATGCTACCTTTGTGGTGTTTGATGTAGAAGCCACCGGGCTCAATCCTGCCAAAGACTGCATTCTGAGCTTGGCTGCGGTGCGGGTGCAGGGTGGGGTGATAGACCTCAGCGGCGCTATCGACTTCAGGGTACAACAAGCCAATGCGCAAGGGGCTGAGGCAGTGCTTATCCATCAGATTTTACCCCAAGAAAGCCGTCAGGCCGATATCAGCGAAACTGCGATGTTGCGCTATTTTTTACAGTTTTGTGGCAGCAGCATCTTAGTAGCCCATCACGCTGCGCTCGACTGTGGCCTGCTCGACCAAGCGCTCCAACGACATCACCAAGTAAGCCTGCTCAATCATACGCTCGATACGCTCGTTTTGGCGCGGCGACTGGCCGGCAACCCTTCTCCCGAACAAACAAGCCCCCAACAGTTTACCCTCAACAGCCTATGCGCCCAATATGGTATCGCCCTGCCCCGCCCACACGAGGCCGCCTCCGACACCTTAGCTACTGCCCAACTCCTCTGCCACCAACTGCATCAAGCTCAACGACGCGGACTGCGTACCCTTGGAGAGTTGGGGGTAAGTTGATGGCTGAGATGTTGTAGATTATAGGGTGTATTTTGCGCACTTATGTATTTTTTGTAAAGTATTTCAGATGCCTGATTTTTTCCGGATTTCAGATTGGAGGGTGTCAAGAAAGGGGTTATTTTCAATGTGTAATTCTTTCAAAAGGGGGAGATGCTCCAAGCTTGAAATATCAGAGAGCTGATTGTTGTTCAAATGCAGTGATGCTAATCGTGTTAAGCTTTGTAGGGGAGAGAGGTATTGTATCTTGTTGAAGCCCAAACTTAAGGTTTGTAACTGCGTCAAGGTTTTTAAGTGTGAGAGGTCTTGAAGTTGATTCCAATTCAAGCTTAATGATTGCAATTGTGGTAAACCTTGCAAAAAGGCAATATCGCGTATTTTATTATCCTACAAGCTTAGCGTGTGTAGTTGCCTAAGGCTTTGTAAAGGGAGAAATCTTAGGATATAATATTATTCAGGTCTAGGGATTGTAATTGTGTCAACCTTTCCAAAACAGCAATGTCTTGAATTTTATTATTCCATAAGCTCAGCGATTGTAGCTGGCAAGGTTAAATCCGAGAATTGTAACCATTCTAAACCCGATGGGAAAGCAATCTTGTGTATTTGGTTTCAGCTCAAGTTTAGAAATCGTAGCTGAGGCAAGTCTTTCAAAAAAGACACGTCCTGTATTTGGTTATAGCTTATGTCTAAATATCGTAAACCCGTTAAGCTTGAGACGAAGGAGGTATCTTGGATGTGGTTCTGGCGCAGATTTAGGATTTGTAACTGCGTGAGTGCTTGCAAAAAAGAAGCGTTTTGAAGTTGGTTTGTGCTGATGTCTAAGAATATTTACGAGGTTATTTTCTTCCCTTGTTTTGGCTTTGATGTCTCTTCTGTTCTTGCCGTTTTTCATCAAACGTATACCATAGGGCCTGTCTAAATTTTCAGCGCGGCACTCAAAACAGCTGATTTTTGCGCTGACACTAGGCAAAAAGCGCAGGCTGATATTGAGCCCACGATTTTAATCGTGGGAAGGCTGTACCCAAAAATCAGTTTTTTTTGGCTGATGAAGATGATTTTAGACAAGCGCTAATGTAAGATGCCAGCTAGCGATGCTCTTCCCAGACTAGATTGGCTTCGCTGCGCAGTTGTCGCAGCATGGTACGGGTGCGTAGGTCTTCGTAGTTGGTAGGTATGGTGTCAAGCAGGGCATCAGCACAGAAGAAAATCACCTTGGTTTTGGCGCGGCTGATGGAGACATTGAGGCGGTTAGGCGAGTACAAAAACTCACTTACTTGGGAGAGGTAGTCGGCTTCGGTAGCAGTATAGGAGACCATCACCAACTCTACACTTTGGCCTTGCAGCTTTTCGACCGTATCGATTACGGGCAGCGCGGGCAAGGTAGGGTAGTGGGTGCGCAATGCTTCGATGATACGCAGGATTTGTTTGCGAAAAGGCGTTACCACGGCCATATCCTGTGCAGGCCAGCCCTGTGTACCTATCAGGTAGCCGATGATGTGAGCTATCTTGAGGGCTTCGTAGGGGTTTTCTTGTGTACTTTGGTTGTCGGGGGAACAAACCCAAACCATCGCCGCGTCGGGCTGCAATACCGTCTGCAAGAAGGCATCCTGCTGCCCCAGCCCTTGTAGGGTCGGGAAAGGGCGGTTATGGCTGTGTTGGAGGAAGGTCTCGCCGGAGGAGCCTTGGGGCTTGGGGTAGAATAGCGTCCCGATGAGGTGTGTCAGGGTGGCGTTCATCCGGTAGGTGGTGTCGAGCGCCATCAGCTGGTGGGGCAGATGGTTTTCGATATGCGCCAAGATAGAGCACGAGAGGGGATGCGTTTGCAAGGACTCACGGAAAATGGGCGGCATTTGTCGTTGGTCGCCGAAGAGCAAGATGCTTTTCGCACCCATCCCTCCCAAGAGCACGGCCAGTGGCAGCGGCACTTGTCCGGCCTCATCCACAATGACAACCTCAGGGGTGTAAGGCGATTGGTCTTTGAGCAAATTGAGCAGCGCGGTGTAGAGGCTCGTTCCGACGATGCTCCCCCCTTGACTGAACAGTTCGGTGGGCAGGTCGGTAAACTTATGGATGGGGATATTGGGCAGCAGGTTGTCGCGTTTGGCGGCATCGCCGGCCTTGAAAATCTCCAGCCCGGGGGCGTGGTCATAAATCTCGTTGAGGGCGTGGTGTACGGCCTGATGGGTATGGGCGACTAAGAGCACACGCCGCCCTTCTTCGGCCAATTGGGTGGCCACCTGTGCCAGTACCGCCGTTTTGCCTGTACCCGGCGGCCCTTGGATGGCCAATATGGGCGGCAAACGCAAGCAGGCCGAAAGAGCAGCCTGTTGAGAGGGATTCAGGCGCTGTGCTGCCTCCGAAAGGGCAGGGGCAGGGCGCAAAGGAGCTGATAGCGAAGCCTGTCCAAAAAGTTGGCGAAAAAACAAATGCCCACGCCCACCGGCTTGCAGGCTTGTTTTGGCAAGTTGCCCTACCCGCTTCATCATATCGAAGGGTGGGGCTTCGAGCCTAGCCTCGCTGAGTGTATGTAGCGATGCTTGCCAATTGCGGGGATATACGGGAGCCAACCACAGTTCTTTGCCTTTTACCCTGAAGAGACTTACTTGATGGGAAACCTTGCCATAATGCAGTGCGAGCGTCTCGCCTTCTTTGAACTTGGTGCGGTTTTGGGCAAAGCGGAAGTGTGCCAACATCTTGCCTTGGTGCTCTACCAGCCCTCCAAACTGCAGCTGAACGATGGCCAAGCCGTTGGCCTCCTTCCCCTCGTCAGAGAGTAGGCGGATGGCTTTTTGCTGGTCGTCTTCATCCAAAAATTCTTGCCAAAAATAACGGGCGATTTCTTCGGGGGCGAGCATTGTGTCAGTGGGTGGGTAAGGGTGATGCCTTTGGCGTAGTTTAGTATTTGAGGAGGCTATGGTTTATTGGGGCTTGCGAATGGGGGAGATGCGCTTTTCGGGCAGGGCTACGTGGAAGAAGGCCACCTTTTCCATCGCATGGCAGGCATTGCACTGTAGGGTAAGGTTGCGCATTTCTTCTCTGAAAACAGCGGTGTCTTTAGCGGCAATGGCTTTTTCGACGGCAGGCAGCCCTATGGTCATAAAGGTTTCGGCAGAAGCTTGGCGCAAGGGGCGGCGCTCGAAGCCTTGTTTGAGGGTCAGGTTGATTTTCTCGATTTGGTACTGGGCATAGTCCCAGTTTTGGTCTTCTCCAGCCCAGTGCAGCTCTTGGTAACGGTAGCCGGTTTCGACCATCGCGTGGTCAAAGCCCCTAAATTGCCGCTCGATGGTTTGTATTTGTGTTTCGGGATTGCCTGTAATCCATTCGCCTTGGGGCAGGGTGGTTTGGTTGTTTTGGCAAGAGACGAGCAGGCAGAGGTTAGCGAAGCATATCAGTTGGAGTAGAAGAGGGAGGCGAAAGCTAAGGCAAGTCATGGTGTTTTGTGGGTTAGTGAGCAGGTTTGCGGTGATGTATGGCCGACACCAAAGCTTTTTAACCGCATTTTGCAAGCAAAGATATAAAAAACTCTTCATACGGTGTTTTTGACGATTTCAAGGTAAGAAGCAGTTGGAGATAATTGTACTAAAATCACGCGCCACCGGATATTTTTGAAAAGTGTCTCGAAGCCGAAGCCCCGAAACAAACTGAGACCTCATGTTTTTGGGTAAAATAAGGGGTTTGAAAAATACCCGGTGGCGTGCTAAAATCACAAAGCGCTCTTAGCGTGTATTTATGCGAAGCCCAGCAACTGCGGAGGCTGCTCTTCGAAGTGGATTCCCTGCGTTGCAAGTTCGGCTAAAAGGGGTTGGTATACTTCGGGCTGGAGGGGGCGCTGTACCCCACGGATACTGAACTCACCCTTTAGGCAGCGAACAGCGGCCATCGCCAGAGGCAAACCAACCGTTTTGGCCATAGCCGTACGGGGTGAAGGCTCTCCCACGAGGCAGAAGTCGCTTAGTTGCTGCCAAGTTTGTCCTTGGAGTTGGTATACGACTTTGTGTTGCATCACCACGAGGTCGAGGTCTTCGGGGTGGAGCTGCCAGAGGGTTTCGAGCCGTTGCTGTAGTACTTGTGCCGGGCTGCCCTGCGAGAGACCAAGGGGATGGTTTTGGTGTAGACCGAGCCAAGCCACCGCCTCCATCGCTTCAGGGCTTGCCTCCGCCTGTCGTGCCCAGCGCGTGAGCAGTGGCTCTTGGGGGCTTCCTTCGTGTATAAATCTTTCGAGCCACTCGCCATAGGTTTGCTCAGGGCTGTAGTTGGCCTGCCAAGTATCGTCTGTCAGGCCGGTACGCAAGAGCACCTGCCAAGCCTGACAAAAGCCCCGACGGCGGAGTGTACCCCGAATGAGGGTGTCGGCTGTCTGAAGGCCGTACAGCTCGCTATATTGCAAAGAATCACGGTTGGCATAGCCATCAAAACTACCCCATCCGGCTACTTCTATCGGCTGTGTGTACTCAAAGAGGCTGCTGTAAGGTAGGTACTTTACCAGCCCTTGGTGGCGAAAGCGTGCCGGCCCACCTTGGCCTGCCAACACAACATTGCGCGGATTCCAAGTAAACTTATAGTGCCAAGGGTTGTCTACCGATTGGGGGGCAATCAGCCCTCCGGTGTAGGAGTAAAAAGCGGTGATGTGGCCGCCCTGTTGACGGATATGGTCAAGTAGCTGCATCGCCGACATATGGTCGATGCCCGGGTCTAGGCCTATTTCGTTGAGCAGCAGTACGCCTTTAGCCACAGCTTCAGCGTGGAGGGCTTGCATTCCTTCTGACACATACGAAGCCGAGAGAAAGTGCTTGCCCTGCATCACACACTGTGCGGCCACAGAGACGTGTGCATCCGGGGGTAGCAATGATACCACGATGCTCGCCGGTGATAGAGCGTTGGCCAAGGTGTCGGCGTTGAGGTCGAGGGTTTGGGTCAGGATGCCCGGGTATTGCTGCTGACGCTGCGCCAACAGCGTTTCGTCGCGGTCGGCTACACAAAGCCGCCACCCTTCACGCTGGGCGGCTTGCGCCAGATATTCGATGGCATAGGGGGCAGAACGGCCTGCGCCTAATAGTAGGATTTGTGTCATAGGTTTAGGTGTTTGGGTGGAGGGACTAATACCAACTTGGAATCAAAAGTATACCAATATTCACAAGATTTAGGGATTTCCAGGATTTGATTTTCTTGACTCTCAAGTATTTCCAACGCCTATATTTCCCTATTTTGATTGACTATAAGCATTTTACGATGCCTTCACGTGCGAAGGATGCGGGCGCTAGCCCTGCACGTAGCCTTGCGGCTGGCCGCCTAGTGATAGCCCTAACCCGCGCCCCAAAAGGCAACCAAGGCTTAGAATACAAGCGCTATGGAGGTTATTCGCCTTCTTTGACGGCTAGTTGGCCACAGGCAGCGTCAATGTCTTTGCCTCGGCTGCGGCGTACATTTACTACCAAGCCTTTCTGCTCCAAATGCCGCTGAAAGCGCAACAGGGTGTCTTCATCAGTGTTGAGGAAGGAGGCATTGGCGATGGGGTTGTACTCGATGATGTTGATTTTGCAAGGCACTTTTTTGCTGAAGCGGTAGAGTTCGTCAGCGTCTTGGGTGGTGTCGTTGAAGCCATAAAAGAGGATGTATTCCAGCGTGATTTTGTTTTTGGTACGCTGATAAAAATGTTGCAGCGCCTTGGTCAGTGCGGGCAGGCTATTGGTCTCGTTGATGGGCATAATCTGATTGCGTTTCTGCTCATTGGCGGCGTGTAGGGAGAGGGCAAGGTTGAACTTCACCTCGTCGTCGCCCAGTTTTTCAATCATCTTGGCAATGCCCGCCGTGGAGACCGTGATGCGCTTGGGCGACATACCCAAGCCCTCGGGAGAGGTCAGTAGCTCTACGGACTGGAGTACGTTTTTGTAGTTTAGCAGGGGTTCGCCCATACCCATATACACGATATTGGTGAGGGGTTGGCCATAGTTCTCTTCGGCTTGGCGGGCTATCTGTACTACTTGGTCGTAGATTTCGGCAGCGTCGAGGTTGCGCTTGCGAGCCATATAGCCTGTGGCGCAAAACTTACAGGTCAGCGAGCAACCCACCTGTGACGACACGCAGGCCGTCATCCGCTCGGGCGTAGGAATAAGCACCCCTTCTATCAGGTGGGTATCGTGTAGTGAGAATGCTGTCTTGATAGTGCCGTCGTTACTCTTCTGTGTTTGCGCAATACGGATAGGGCGGATGCTAAAATGCTCGGCCAGGCGCTGGCGTGTGGCTTGGGAGAGATTGGTCATCTGCTCAAAATCAGTGGCTGATTTTTTCCAGAGCCACTCATACACCTGTTTGGCGCGAAAGGGCTTCTCACCTATTGATACAAAAAAATCTTTGAGTTGCTCAAGGCTGAGGGTGCGTATATCGGTCTGAGAGAGGGTATTCATATCGTTGTTACTCCAATGGAAATGAGACAAAAGCTGTGATTGTCTGTGATTTGTAGCTGCAAAGATACGACTTCCTCCCGACGATGGAAGGGTTGCGCACGAGTTTCTCAAGTAGAGGAGCGATGTGTGGAGCGGCGGACTATCTGCTACACACAATAATTTGGTGTTGTTGTTATTTTCGTGTGCTAGGATACAACCATAAAAGACACAAAGGAGAGGATGAATATCGGTAGCTTTGTGAGCTTTATTATGATGATAGCCCTGTTGAGTTGAACCCAAGTTAGCCAATGTCCAGTAGCGTGTTATCTAGTGGTGCAGCGTGTATACAAAGCAGGCGCTTTATATAGGGCACATTTTTTTTTGAGCGCCCTTTGAAAAATAGCGGGGAAGTGTTACCTTTGCAGTTCCGAAAATTTGAGGGTACAGATATAGTCAAAAAATCAGTGATAAATGCCTACCATTCAACAATTAGTCAGAAAAGGACGCAAGCAGCTGACCAGTAAGTCAAAGTCTCCGGCCTTAGACAGCTGCCCCCAGCGCCGTGGTGTATGTACCAGAGTATATACTACTACGCCTAAAAAGCCAAACTCAGCCATGCGTAAAGTAGCGCGTGTACGCCTTACCAATGGCAAAGAAGTCAACGCCTACATCCCAGGTGAAGGCCACAAGTTGCAAGAGCACTCTATCGTATTGATTCGCGGTGGTCGTGTGAAGGACTTGCCAGGCGTTCGTTACCACATCGTTCGTGGAGCTTTGGATACCGGTGGAGTAGACGGTCGTCGTCAAGCCCGCTCTAAGTATGGAGCCAAACGCCCCAAAGAGGCCAAAGCCAAAAAGTAATCCCTATTGATTCGTAGTCAAGCATTTTCAGATAACCATGAGAAAAAGAAAACCACCCAAGAGATACGTCCTTCCTGATCCTAAATTTAGCGACGTACAAGTAACCAAGTTTGTAAACAACTTGATGGAGCGCGGCAAGAAAAACCTTGCTTACAACATCTTCTACGGCGCATTGGAAATAGTAGAAACCAAGACAGGCGAAAATGGCCTCGAAACTTGGCGCAAGGCTTTGGGCAATGTAATGCCCGGCGTAGAAGTACGCAGCCGTCGTGTAGGTGGTGCTACTTTCCAAGTACCTAGCGAAGTGCGCCCTGAGCGTCGCGAATCTCTCGGCATTAAATGGTTGATTAACTACGCACGCAAGCGTGGCGAAAAAACAATGCAAGAGCGCCTAGCCGGTGAAATTATCGCCGCCGCCAAAGGTGAAGGAGCTGCCGTGAAGAAAAAAGATGATACCCACCGTATGGCAGATGCCAACAAAGCCTTCTCTCATTTTAGATTCTAATTATCAGATACGTTATCATCGAGCCTTGCCAAGAAATTGCTATCTTTGCGACATATTCTGGGTAAGTAACTCATTAAGCAATTCAATACAATGGCTGACTTAGTTCATCTGCGCAATATCGGTATCATGGCGCACATCGATGCCGGTAAAACAACCACCACCGAGCGCATACTTTATTACACTGGTCTGACTCACAAAATCGGTGAGGTTCACGACGGTGCTGCTACCATGGACCACATGGTGCAAGAGCAGGAGCGCGGTATTACTATTACCTCTGCTGCTACAACAACCCGCTGGAATTATCCTACTGTACAGGGCGAACTTATCCCTGAAAGTAAGGCTTACCGTATCAACATCATTGATACTCCAGGCCACGTGGATTTTACAGTTGAGGTAGAACGTTCTTTGCGCGTCTTGGATGGTGCAGTTGCCTTGTTTTGTGCCGTATCTGGTGTAGAACCCCAGTCTGAAACCGTATGGAGACAAGCGGACAAGTACCACGTACCACGGATCTGTTTTGTAAACAAAATGGACCGCTCAGGTGCAGACTTCTTCCGTGTTGTTGAGGATATCCAAAATACCCTGAAAGCCAAAGCCGTACCGATGCAAGTACCTATCGGCGCTGAAGAAACTTTCAAAGGCGTGGTAGACTTGGTAACGAAGAAGGCTGTTATTTGGGATGAAGC
Source organism: Eisenibacter elegans DSM 3317 (assembly GCF_000430505.1). Lineage (NCBI taxonomy): Bacteria > Pseudomonadati > Bacteroidota > Cytophagia > Cytophagales > Microscillaceae > Eisenibacter > Eisenibacter elegans. The sequence continues at coordinate 619,602 of NZ_KE387152.1, forward strand.
TTCTCAAGGTAAAAAGTACGACCTAGTTGATATCCCTGCCGACCTCGTAGAGACTGTAGCCGAATGGCGACAAAACCTCATCGAGAGCGTAGCCGAGTATGACGAAGCGCTGATGGAGAAATTCTTCGAAGACGAAGACTCTATCACTGAAGAAGAAATCCGCGCTGCCGTTCGCAAGGCTGTTATCGATATGGCCTTCTTCCCTGTGTTCTGTGGCTCTGCCTTCAAAAACAAAGGGGTTCAGGCAGTACTCGATGCTGTTTGTTCTTACATGCCTTCACCTCTTGACCTTCCCCCTGTAACAGGTACTAACCCTGACAGCGGAGAAGAAGAGGTGCGTAAGCCTGACAACAATCAGCCTTTTGCCGCCTTAGCTTTCAAAATTGCCACTGACCCCTTCGTTGGCCGTCTTTGCTTTATGCGTGTGTACTCTGGTACGCTCGACTCAGGCTCTTACGTACTCAACAACCGTACTGGTAAGAAAGAACGTATCTCTCGCCTGATGCAGATGCACGCCAACAAGCAGAACCCTATCGATAAAATCGAAGCTGGTGATATCTGCGCAGGTGTTGGATTTAAGGACATCAAAACCGGTGATACTCTCACCGACGAGAAACACCCGCTCGTATTGGAGTCTATGAGCTTCCCAGAGCCCGTTATCGGATACGCTATTGAGCCTAAAGCTCAGGCTGACGTAGACAAGCTCGGCTCGGCGATTGCCAAACTAGTAGAGGAAGACCCTACCCTACGTGTAGAAACTGACCAAGAAACCGGCCAGACAGTTATGCGTGGTATGGGTGAATTGCACCTCGAAATCATCCTTGACCGCCTACAGCGCGAGTTTAAGGTTGAAGTAAACCAAGGTGCTCCTCAAGTAGCTTACAAAGAGTCACTTACAGGTACTGTAGAACACAAAGAAGTCTACAAAAAGCAAAGTGGTGGTAAAGGTAAATTCGCCGATATCGTGTTCGAACTCGGCCCCCGCGAAGACAACCAGCCTGGCTTGCAGTTTGTAAACGACATCGTGGGTGGTGTGATTCCTCGCGAATTTATCCCCGCTATCCAGAAAGGCTTTGAACAAGCTTTGGCCAACGGCCCTCTTGCCGGATACCCGGTAGAAGGTGTGAAGGTGCGCTTGTTCCACGGTTCTTTCCACGATGTTGACTCTGACTCACTCTCGTTCGAATTGGCCGCCCGTATGGGCTTCCGTGAAGCTGCCCGCAAAGCCGCTCCACGTCTGAAAGAGCCTATCATGAGTGTAGAGGTAGTAACTCCTGAAGAGTTTACAGGCCCCGTAACAGGTGACCTCAACCGTCGTCGTGGTATTATGAAAGGAATGGATACTCGCGGTGGTGCGCAAGTAATCAAAGCTGACGTACCTTTGTCAGAGCTATTTGGTTATGTAACCGACCTCCGTACCATCTCTTCTGGTCGTGCTTCTGCCAACCTTACATTCTCTCACTATGAGTTTGTACCGCAGAACATCGCCGACGATGTTGTCGCTAAAAGCAAAGGTACTCCCGTACGCTAGTCGGCGGTAAGTCCCTATACCATATACTACCTACCGACCCACTGCGGTCGGTAGTTTTTTCGCCGATATATTTTCATATCCAAGAACATGACGCAAAAAATCAGAATAAAACTAAAATCATACGATCACAACTTGGTAGATAAATCTGCTGAGAAAATCGTAAAGGCAGTAAAACAAACTGGTGCTGTTGTGAACGGCCCTATTCCACTGCCTACCAAGCGCGAAATCTTTACTGTATTGCGCTCGCCACACGTAAACAAAAAATCACGTGAGCAATTCCAACTCAGCACCTACAAGCGCCTTGTAGATATCTACTCTACTAGCGCCAAAACTGTAGATGCACTGATGAAGCTCGAATTGCCTAGCGGTGTAGACGTAGAAATCAAAGTCTGAGGAACTACCTACACAACCCTACTCGCAGCGGCTTGTACTCCATACTTTGGAGTGCAAGCCGCTTGCTTGTGAGATATACGCACCACTGGATAGCCTCAGCCACTAGATATTTTTGGTTTTTGTCGTTTCGTGCGCATTTTAGGGGACATTAAAAAAAGCTAACCCATTAATCGACCCCGTAGAAGCCGCAAACTCAACGCCCCTTTGGGGCTTTTTGTGGTTGCGTATTGATAGTCTACCGATGGAACACCCCTCTGGTTTTTTTAGCAATTGGTTGTGGTGGCAACATCGGTAGAAAACCTGCCCTACACTCAATAAAAAACCCACAAAATCACGAAGGCTTTGCAGGTTTTTGGGGAGGTGAAGAGGGGTTATCCTCGTTTCCATTTGCTTTCGAGATAGAGCTGCTGCGATTTTTTGACGGCAGCAATGGCGGCCTTCTCATCGTCCCAGCCTTCTACGCCTACTTTTTTCTTTTCGAGGTTTTTGTATACTTCAAAGAAGTGCTCGATTTCGAGCTTGAGGTGGGGGGCGATTTGGTCGAGGCGGGTGATGTGATTCCAGATAGGGTCTTGGGCAGGCACACAGAGAATCTTCTCATCAGGGCCTTTCTCATCACGCATATTGAACAAACCGATGGGGCGTACCTCTATGATGCAGCCAGGGAAGGTAGGCTCCGTAACCAAGATGAGTGCATCAAGCGGATCGCCATCGAGGGCAAGCGTTTCGGGGAAAAACCCATAATCACTGGGGTAGTGTACCGACGAGAAGAGCATCCGGTCGTAGCGAATCATGCGACGCTCGTAGTCGTACTCGTATTTGTTGCGGCTACCCTTAGGAATCTCTACAATAGCATCTATCAAGAAATCCTCTTTTGGCTTATCAGTCATATAGTTAGGGGGTTATGGAGATAAAACAATCTATACAAATTTTGCAAAGATAAAGTTACAAAAACTTGCGCACTTGTATGGGAGCGCAAGCGTTAAATTTTGGTTAGCAGTAAAATTGTGGGCTTAGTTGGTAATCTTGACCGGCAGGCTTTCGTTGTGTAGGCGATCTAGGGCTGTAACACAGTAGGTATAGACCTTACGGGTTTGTGCCGGTGTCTTGTCTAAGAATACAGTATCTTGCTGAATGGCAAGCAAGTAGCGCATATCTTTGATGTCTTGGGCAGTGTTTTGAGGAAAGCGGTAAACGGCATAGTAGCGCGCTGGTTCGCGGTCGGAGGCCAATAGTGGGGGTTTCCAAGAGATGCGCACTTGTGTGGGAAACTCTATCAGCCCTAGAGCTTGGGGAGGGTTGGGGGGGATATTATCCTTCCAAGGCATGGGCGGGATAAGCGCCGGCAGGCGGTAGTATTGTTGCCTGATGGCTGTAGTAGCATTGTGTGGGTTGGCCAATACATCACTACTGCCAAAGAACACCTGCCCCAAGACCCCGGGTGTTTGACGGTTGAGCATCATCTGTTCTATCAGCTCTTCCTTAGGCCATTGCTTTTCGGGGTCAGCATCGCGCAGCTTGTAGTAGCCCATCCCGACATAAAGGTGTCGGCCATAGGTATGCCTGCTCCACCAGTCAAGTAGCGTACGATAGTCTGCGTTGGTGTTATGCGCCGAGAGGTAGAGCTGAGGAGCTACATAATCGAGCCAGCCTTGTTCGAGCCAGTGGCGGATGTCTGCAAACTGGTGGTCGTAGGCCGTGATGCGCCCGTGGGTGTCGGAACCTAGCGGGTCTTGACCTTTGTGTCGCCAGACAGCCGTCGGGCTGATGCCAAACTTTAGGTAGGGGCGCATCTGTTTGAGCTTGATATGAATACCTTCTACAAATTGGTTGAGGTTGTCGCGTCGCCATGCTTTTCGGTCTTCAAAGTTGCCTTTGTAGAGCGCAAAAGAAGAATCGTCGGGAAAGGGATGCTGCGCCGTTTCGACCGGATAGAAGTAATCATCGAAGTGGATGCCATCTACATCATAGCGCAGCGCCACATCAAGCAAAATCAGCGTTACATAGCGCCGTACTTCGGGTAGGCCGGGGTCTAGGTATTGGTGTTTGCCGTGGGTTACTATCCAGCGGGGATAGAGCTTGGTTACGTGGTTCTCGACCATCATACCTGTAGGGTTGCCCAAGCTCGCCCGAAAGGGGTTAAACCACGCGTGTATTTCCATATTTCGCTCGTGGCAAGCCTTTACCCAAGCGGCAAGCGGGTCGAAAAAAGGCATAGGAGGCTCACCCGGGATGCCCGTCAGCCACTCTGTCCAAGGTTCTACACGGCTGGGGTAGAGCGCATCTGCCGCTACCCTCACCTGCAAAAACACCGTATTGATGCCCTGGCGTTGGAGCTGGTCTAGGGTTTCGTGCATCTCGTGTAGTAGCCATTTGTTGGGTAAGCCACGCTGAGAGGGATAATCACGGTTGTAGGCAGTAGCTATCCAAACAGCCCGCACCTCACGCTTAGGCGCTTGTGGGTTGCTTAATTCGGTATTGTCCGAAAAATAAGCCCACAAAAACGCCGCACCTAAGAGCAGCAACACGAAGCATATCAGTACAAATAAGTATCTACGCATACAACTTTACCAACACCCGCACCGCAGGTAAGGCGCAAAAGTACGGAGAAGGGCGCATAGTTTCAAATTTTGATACGTAGTTGGGTGCTTTTGGCAAGCTGATTGGGCAAGCTTCCAATAATATATACCCAATCCACACCATTGGACATTTTTGGAAAAGCAGTGCGGAGCTCCAGCTTCGAGACAAGCTGTGGTCTTATTTTGGGGTAAAATGAAACTTAGCCCACAGTTTTAACCGTGTGGGTTGAAAAATGTCTAGTGGCGTGTACCCAATCAAAAGTGCTTGGGGAAATATAACCCCTAAAAATTCTTGAAAAACAAATCCTTAATTCCTAGTACAAAAACCGCCGCCGAAGGCAGCGGTTCAATCAAATACTTGGCGGCAAAGCCTACAGCTCAAAAGGAATCAAGTTGAAAGGCACATCCGCTTCACGCGAATAGTCTTCACCATACTCGAGCATATCGGTATCATCTTCTTCATAATACCAGTTGATGGTTACTTGCCCTTTGCCACTGTTGTAGTAGTTGTTGAGCTTCTCAATGATTTTCTGAAAGCGCGAGGAGGTACTCGTGTTGAAATAGTCGAGGCGGAAGTTGAAGGTGATATTGTGCCCTTCGGTTTTGAGATATTCATCGAGCCACTTCATCACAGGAGCATAAATTTCCTTGGTGTATTCGGGATAAGAGCTTTCAGAAATCTCGAGTACTCCGGTTTGGGCGTTAAATTCGATGCGGGGGCGCTCTTCAAATCCTTCGATAAAGAGGTTTTCCATAAAGGCTATGTGTTAAATTTTGGGGATAAGTCATCAAAATGCGCAGGTTCACGGCTCGAGCAACAGCCACAAGATTCGTGCAAATCGACCATTGGCACAACAATTTACCGAAAAAAATAGGCTTTAGACAAGCTTTAGCCCATAATTTTTTGACTAGCAAAGACTGACCAACTTCTGTGGGGCTTCCTCCCCCCATGGCTGTGGAACATAGCCACAACCCAAAGAGGCGTATATAGGGGTAGAGAAAACCGAAAGCTCACGCCACTGGATATGTTCCAAATCTCTAGTTAAAACTGTGGGCTAAGTCTTATTTTTATGCTTGCGATATTTCGTGTTGTGTATTCATTACAAAAGGGCCTTGAGCCACAATGGGCTCATCATAGCGTTCGCCGCCAAAGAGGAGAAGGTCTATAGGCTCCTGTGATATATTGGCGACTTCAATCTCTCCTGCTTCTGTTTTCTCAGAGAAAGGCACGGCAAACTGCTGGCCGGCTTCGAGATGGATATGATACAGAAACTGCGCGGTGTAGTTCGGAATACTAGATTGGAGCTGCTCATAGTTACTCAGAATAACCTTGACCCAGCTACGGTTGTCGGGTAATAGTTGTTGGGGAACTTCATTGGCTTGGATAGCCATGTACTCGGGCTGTTCGGCCTTGATATGTGGAGGAAGGTTGATCCAAAATTGGAATCCATGCATAGCCGGATTATTGGTTTCAGTATTCAGGTTGGCTATTTCATCATGGATGATTCCATTTCCTGCTTTCATCCACTGGATACCGCCAGACCGAACAGTAGCATGATTGCCCGCGCTGTCGAAATGCTCAGATTGGCCAATGGGCTATACCCATCGTTGGTACATCTTGCCCCTTCGGGGTTGTTAATGAAATGCCCTGAAAGGATGTAATATCTCAGTTTTTGTTACTTCTATATTTTCTAGGTTGTGCAAGGGGGCTTTGAATCACACCGCAAATTAACACACAAGTTGCGCCAAAAGACCCAATTAGAAAGAGGTTATCGCTTTCAGAAAAGTATATGCTTTGAATAAAGGCAATGATGCCTACACCGAAAAACGCGCCTATAAAAGACCAAAACTTTTCGCGATAATCAACAAGTGTTTCTTTGTATGCAACGTATTTACCAACTCTGTAAGCGCGTTTTAACCGATGTTTTACCATAATTCAAATCAATACCAAGGATTTATGATTGACGAAGTAGAATCCAAATTCGCCACTCGTCTACGCCACTGGATATTTTCCAAGCCTCACGACGGGCTAAAATTTATTCTATCCCCAAATAAGGCCTCAGCTTGTCTCAGAGCTGGAACTCCGAACTATTTTTCCAAAAATGTCCAGTGACGTGTAACTCGTCAATCCCCAGTTGTCAATCAATCTTTGGCTTCAGGAACCTAGCCGTATGGTTATTGGGGAGTAGGCAGAGGTCTTCGGGAGTACCTGCAAAGCAGAGCTGCCCCCCTTGGTGGCCGCCATCGGGGCCTAGGTCTATGATCCAGTCGGCAGACTTGATGACTTCGGTGTTGTGTTCAATCACGATGACGGTATGTCCTTGGTCTACAAGGGCTTGTAGCGCACCGAGGAGCTTGCGGATGTCGTGAAAGTGTAGGCCGGTTGTAGGCTCATCAAAGATGAAGAGCGTGCGCCCCCGGTCGGCGGTGCTTTGGTCCAAAAACGAGGCCAGCTTGAGGCGCTGCGCCTCTCCGCCCGAGAGGGTGGCGGTAGACTGCCCCAAGCGCACATAGCCCAGGCCTACAGTAGCCAGCGGTTGTAGGAGGTTGGTGATTTTGGGCTGCCCTTGGAAGAAAGTCAGGCTGTCGTCGATGGTCATAGCCAGTACATCGGCCACGGTTTGGCCTTGGTAGGTTACGTCGAGTATTTCGCGTTTGAAGCGTTTTCCTTGGCAGCTTTCACAGGTCAGGCGGATGTCGGCCATAAACTGCATCTCAATGGTGAGGTAGCCATCGCCTTTGCAAGCGTCGCAGCGCCCTTTGTCGGAGTTGAAGGAGAAGTGCCCGGCTTCGTAGCTGCGTTGTTTGGCCAGGGTTTGGTCGGCAAAGAGCTGCCGGATATGGTCGTAGGCCTTGGTGTAGGTGGCTGGGTTGGAGCGCGAGGATTTGCCCACGGGGTTTTGGTCTACAAATTCTACAAACTGTATTTGCTTCCAGTCGCCGCTGAGTTGGCGGTATTTGGCCTTGGTATCGTGGTATTGGCCTAAGCTTTTTTGTAGGGCCGGGTAGAGCAGGTCTGTGATGAGGGTTGATTTGCCCGAGCCACTCACGCCTGTTACCACGGTCAGCACACCTAGCGGAAAATCTACCGTAATGTTTTTGAGGTTGTTTTCGGTAGCGCCTTCTAGGGTGATACGTTGCTTCCACGAGCGCCGCTGCTCAGGGAGGGGAATGCTATCAAGCCCTTCCAAAAAGCGGTAAGTGTGGGATAGTTGGAGGTTATGAGCGCCGTTTTGGCCGTTGGCCTTGCTGTGGAGTGCTGTACCGGCCAGCAGCTCCCAAGCCCCTTGTTGGATATTGCCTTGCAAGACCAGCTGCCCGCCTTGACTGCCGGCTTCGGGCCCGATGTCGATGATTTGGTCAGCGGCACGCATCACCTCCTCTTCGTGTTCGACCACGATGACGGTATTGCCCAAGTCCCGCAGTTCTAACAACACCTCTACCAACTTGGCCGTATCGCGAGGGTGTAGCCCGATGCTGGGCTCATCGAGCACATACATAGAGCCTACCAAGGCGCTGCCTAGGGCTGTGGAGAGCTTGATGCGCTGGTATTCGCCCCCAGAGAGCGAAGAGGTAAGGCGGTTGAGGGTCAGGTAGCCCAGCCCTACTTTGTCGAGGTAGTGGAGGCGGTTTTGGATTTCGATGAGTGGGCGCTGGGCGACCTTCTGCTCGTGTTCGGGCAGGGTGAGCTGGGCAAAAAAGGTCATCAATTCCGTAACGGGCATCAGCACCAAGTCGCTGATGGAGTGGTCGGCGATTTTGACATATCCCGCATCTTGGCGCAGGCGTGTCCCCCTACATTCGGGGCAGGCCACCCGCCCTCGGTAGCGCGACTGCAACACACGGTACTGGATTTTGTGAGCCTGTTCGGCTACGTGGGCAAAAAACTGGTTGATGCCCTCTATCTTTCCATTTCCATTCCAGAGTAGCTCCCGCTCGGCTTTGTTGAGGTGCTCGTAAGAACGGTGTACGGGGAAATCAAGGGCAAGTGCCTGACGGACGAAGGCTTTTTGCCAGGCTTCCATTTTTTCGGTACGCCATGGTGCCACCACTCCTTCATAAACCGAGAGGGTCTTGTCAGGAATGACAAGGTCTTCGTCGATATCGAGCAGGTTGCCAAAGCCTCCACATTTTTTGCAGGCTCCGTAGGGGTTGTTGAAGCTAAAAAAAGCGACCGAGGGGGTCTCAAAGCTGATGCCGTCGGCCTCGAAGCGGTCAGAAAAATGGGTCAGGGTGTCGTTGTCGGGTAGGTGGAGGGTACAGGTACCGTGCCCTTCGTAGAAGGCTGTCTGCACCGAATCGCCGATGCGGTAGCGGTTTTCCTCACTTTCGTGTTGTACAGTGCCCCGGTCTATGAGCAGGTAGAGGTCTTTGACCTTGGGCAAGTCCTTGGGTTTCAGCTCCAGCAGTTCTTCTATAAAAATCAGGCTCCCCCCTTGCCAGAGGCGCGAAAAGCCCTTCTGAAAAGCCACCTTCAGCTCGTCGCTTAGGTTGCGTCCTTCCCCGATGGTGAGTGGCGCAAGGATGACAAATCGCTGCCCTTCAGCAAAAGAGTGTAGGTAATCGCTCACATCGGCCACGCTGTGTTTCTGTACCAGCTGCCCCGAAATGGGCGAGTAGGTCTTGCCAATGCGCGAGAAGAGCAACTTTAGGTAGTCATAAATCTCCGTGGTAGTGCCCACCGTAGCGCGGGGGTTGCGGCTGTTGCCTTTTTGCTCTACCGCGATGGCCGGGGCAATGCCCTTGATGTACTCTACCTCGGGCTTTTCCATCTTGCCCAAAAACTGCCGCGCATACGCGCTCAGGCTCTCCACATACATCCGCTGGCCTTCGGCAAAGAGCGTATCAAAAGCCAAGGAAGACTTGCCCGAGCCCGAAACACCCGTGATGACCACCAGCTTGTCGCGGGCAATGGCCACAGATAAATTTTGGAGATTGTTTACTTTAGCACCCTTGATGATGATGTGCTCGCGAGGGTCGAGCGTTTCTAGTTGGTAGGGCTTGGGGGCAATGACTTTCTTCATGTGGGTAGAAACCGCTCAACGGCGAGCGATGTTTGGACGAATTGCCAAAAATACGACATATCCCCCGCAGCCGCAAACAGGCTCGACAAAAGAAAAAGATAGCAGATAGCTTGGTGTTTGTTTTTTTGTACTTTCGTAGGGCTGAACTTTAAAGCACGATGGGCTGGCCAGTAATGACAATTGTATATGAATGTAATGCTGACAGAGCAACACCTGTCGAGTAGCTTTGCCAATGTGGTCAGTGGAAGGGGAGTATCGGGTAAATTCGTCGCCTTTGAAGTTTTTTATGATATACCCATATACAGAAACCTGAATGCAGGATTAAACATCGGGTATTATCACGACTACTATCAACATACCCTCAGCAAAGAGTCTGTACAAAACCAATCGCCTACTATTGGTTTTGAGCTAAACTACAGAGAACAAGACCTTTTCAAATTAAAGGGACTTTACTTTACATTCGCAGTGCCGTTTCGGTTTTATATACAGCCACTCGAAAAAACCCAACTCAACAATGCGACTGTCAACAGACACTTTTTTGAAAATAATATTTGGTTATTTGTTGGCTACCAGTTCTGAACCAGCCAGCAATCACAGCGCACACAACGGAGTGTGATTGACTGATATGTGGCAAAAAAGATGTTTTAGAGAGATTTGTTAATATTTTATCTTGTATTTCATCCAAAAAACAATACTTTACGTTAGTGTTCTGTGAAAGATAGACGCTCGTGTGCTTGTGGAAAGTGTGTGCTAGGCCAAAACAATTATTTTGTAAGGTCCACGCCTATATACACATTTTGCAAACCAACGTAGGGTCTGCTTTTTAAAACAATACAGTTTAAGGATTACCCACTCTACTAACACAACATTACTATGAGAAAACCACTTTTCACACTCACTTGGGCGCTGGCCGTACTGTCTCTATCTCTTCTGACAGCTTGCGGTGGCAAAAAAGAGCTGAAAGTTTCTGACCAAGCCCAAAAGCTAATGAAAAATGCTTGGAAGTATGATGTAAATGCCAATCTGAAAAAAGGCTCAGAAAGCACAGAAAGCCAGACCGGTATCAAATCCGACGTGCAACTACAAGGAGATTTAGGAAAAATGGCAGACTTTGCCGCAGAGACCCTTACCCTAGGCCGAGATGGCAATGACCCAATGAAGCTTTCGTACAAGAAGCAAGTGGGCGAAGGAATGCTCTCTCTTTCTGTAGTAGGCTGGTGGGAGCTAGAACCCGATGACAAAACCCTTGTGCTGAAAGAGTGGGACAGCAACGCCGGCAAAGAAAAGGACCCCGTAAAATACACCATCGATGAGCTTAGCAACGAGCAACTGGTGCTGGTCAAAGAAGGAGAAACACAAAAGAGGATTTATAAAAAGAAATAAACGCCAAACTACTACCAGAGCCTAATCTGCTTTATTGTGCATAAAAAGAAACACACAAAGCCCTGACTTGACAGCATCGCCGTTGATTTGGCAACGGTGGTGCTGTTTGTTTTATGTAAGGACACACCCCTAGACATTTTGGAAAAGTAGCTCGGACCTCCAGATCCAAGACAAGTTGAGACCTCATTTTTGGGGGTAAAATGAGACTTAGCCCACAGATGTAAGGACAACCTAATAGCAACCAACGCCTAAGACAGGCAAAACAATGATGAATTTATAAAATTTTATTGCGAAGTACTTTTGTGTATTTTATTGTTGATTTTACGAACCGTCGAGATGCTTGCTAGGGCATTTATAGTTTGTTTTTGTTGATTTGTACCCACAAAACGAGCACTGGTCTAAGGAGCGAATCAAATGTCCAAAACTTGTCAGATGATGTCCCATAAACCACTTCAAGGGTTTGGTTTATTGATATAAAACGTTTTTATTACGTTTTCGTTAATAGAGGCAAAGCCGCCGGTTCCTGCCGTGTGTCTAGAGACATAATGGTATTTGATAAACTTTTTGCGCAATCATTTCGTATAGTTAAAGTTAAGCACAAAGAAATCAATACTATTATCACCCCCCCCCAACTATCAACATCATTCGAAAGACACCTCCCCAAATATGTATCCAAGACTGCGGACATATTTAGCTGATTATTGTTGCGCTAGGCTCACAAAACGTTGGGTGTTGGGTTTGGCACTGTGGCTACTGTGTTGGCAGGCCACACAGGCGCAGACCTACCAAAGGCTGCGGTTTCAACAACAAATAGACAGCCTGCTAGGCATACTCGAAACCAAGAACAACTTGCGAGAACGCCTACCTATTTGGCTAGAGTTGGGCAAACGGTATCCACGCATCAACCCCAAACAAGGCGTTGAGGCGACGAACCAGTTGTTTAGCTTACAAGCCCGCCCACTACTAGATAGCAATACCAGAGCAGAGGCCCACTTCTGGCGGGGTTTCAATTATATGATGCTCGGCGTATATGCCTTGAGCCTAGAAGATTACCTGGTTAGCTTGAAGTTTGCCGAAAAGATGCAAAACAGCACCCTAGCAACTCAGGTGCGCAAAAATATCGGCAACTTGTACACGGCAATGGGCAGCCATCACGAAGCCATCGGCCACTTCTCTAGAGTGCTCCAAGAGGCTATCAGAGCGCAAGATACGGCGATGATTGTGTCGTGTTATAATAACTTAGGTGTCAATCACTATGAGCTAGGACAGTATACCATCTCTCTACAGTATCACGAGTCAGCCCAAAAACTGATTCGTCCCACAGATACCCTGATGTTGTGTTATTCTAAGGCCAATCAGGGCAAAGCACAACTACGTAAAGGCTTGGTAGAGGAAGCCGCCACAAACTTGCTACAGGCATTAGTAGTCTTCAAACAATACCAAAATGAGCGCGACTTGGTAGAGCTTTATATCGCACTTTCGGAGCTTGGAGAAGCCCGCAAACAGCTCAATATCGCCGCCGCCTACATAGACTCTGCTTATACCCTGGCACAAAAACTCGACACACGCCCAATGCTGGCAGAGGTGTACTGGCAACAAGCACAGATATACAAAAAACAAGGACGTACAGAACAAGCCATTGCCAAACTGGAAGCTTACGCAGTGCTGCGTGATACCTTGCTACAAGAGCAAAGTACGATGCAGATGTTGGAACTCAAATTGCGTTATGACTTACAGCTACAGGATCGCTCTAATTTTCTGAATCAAAAACAAGCTGAGCAGATGCGCTTGGAACAAGAACAACAGCGCCGTACTATCCAACGCCAATACTTGGTTGCTGTAGTGATTTCGCTGCTGCTGGCAGTGGCTGTTGTTTCATTGTTGTTCCTTTTCAAAACACAACGCGACCGCAACCGCATCCATCAACTCCTGCAAGAAAAGCACGAAGAAGTGTTGGCACAGGCCGAAGAGCTGCGCCAAACCAATGACTCACTCAAACAGGCTCATGACCAAATCAACGAGATCAACCACAACCTAGAGCGCCTGGTCGATGAACGCACCCAACAGTGGCAGCGAGTCAATAAAGAACTGGATATGTTCCTTTACAGAGCCTCACACGATATGCTCAGGCCCATCACCTCACTCAAAGGATTGACCAATTTGGCACACCTAAGACTGAAAGACCCGGAGGCCTTGGAGATTTTCAAACAAGTAGAAGATACCTCCAACCAAATGGACAAAATGGTACTCAAACTCATTATGGTCAGCAATATAGGGGATGCAGAGCTGAGCTGTGAGTATGTGCCAGTAGGCCGAAACATCAAAAAAATCCTGCAAGGGTTTACAGACCTTATCGAAAGCAAGCAAATCCGAGTACAATACGATATCGACCGCAAGGCAAAGGTGTTTTCTAATGACACACTCCTACACTATATCCTCTATAACCTGATCGAGAATGCAATTCAGTTTATGCCTACTGAGCGCGAAAACCCTGAAATTCTGATTGATTTCCGGCTTGACAGCAACGACAGGATAGAAATGTTGAGCATTGAAGATAACGGCAGTGGTATTTCGGTCATACACCACGACGAAGTATACGATATGTATTTCCGGGGGCACGAATATTCTCAAGGCAACGGCCTAGGGCTATATGTGGTACGCAAATGTGCCGAAAAACTCGGTATAGGCATCAAACTGAGCAGCCAATTGAACCAGTATACCCGATTCGAGTTGCATTTTCCTCAGCCAGAAGCACAGCAGCGCACACAGCCCAGACCCGCTCCGGCGCTGAAAACCAAGGGATAAGGAGCTATCCAATAAATAAATCACTTATTTCCAAAGAAGATTCTCTAATCACCCCCTTCAGGTCTTTTTTAGCAAGGTAGTTGCGACACCATAGAGAAGCTAAGGGTATCGCTCCTCTGGAGCTTTTTGTGATGCTGTATTGATTGTCTACCGACGGAACGCCCCTCTGGGGCTTTTTTAATACAATGGCCTGTGGGGGGTATAGGGCTGGGGCACAGGAAAAATATTCGTGCATCCGAGGCAAAAAATCGGCCACTAATACACGAATAAAAACCAAAAATATCCGCTACTATAATCTAATGCGGGCAGAGAGTTTGAGCCCCCAAGGTTGAGCAGCAGGACGGTCGAGGTAGGTCAGGCGATGAAACACGTGTACCCGCAGTACTTTAAAGATATTTTCCAGCCCATAGTTTAGTTCTAAATAGGGCAAGCCCATCTGCATCTGCCCTTCTTGTGTGAACGCAAAAGGTCGGTTGGCCTCCGGAATGAGGGCGATACTCTGTGAACTGATACCCCCATACAGCGCGTCAAACATCATAAAAGCACGCCATTTGAGCTTCCTTATCAACGGGATATGATTGGTAATGAGCCCGTTGAAGTAGTGTTCATAATGAAAACTGATATAACGGTCCTGAATAAATTCGGCAAAGCCCATCATCCCAAAAGCTGATTGGCTGTATAGCGAGAAGGGGTTTCCGAGTTGTACGAAGAGCATCGGGTAGGGCAGGGGGGAGTCTGTATAGCCGGCCGAAAAACTATATTTACCATCGCCCAGAGTACCTAGGCGTACCTTTTGGCTGATATTGAACCAAAACTTGTGGTACTCAAAATTATTGCCCAGCAGTCCGGGTACACCCCAGTGGTATCGGAAAGTAAAGACTGGAAACCTTGTGCCTAGGCTGATGCGGCGGTTACCATCACGGATAAGTACTTCTTTGGGTGCATAGCGCCATTCGGCCACCAGTTCAGCTACTTCAAAATCTTGTTCTATGACAGGGTCAAAACTTTGGGGGTCTTTAAAGAAGTTGAGCTGTGTTAGGTTGTCGATACTTTCAAAATACCGGTGTTGTATACTCAGTTTCTGTGTAAACCCTCGCAGTAGGTCTCGCTGTATATAGGCTTGGCTTTGCCGGAGGTAGTAGGGCTGTCGTTTGCGCATATCTCCCCAGAACAGCGCTGCTTTAAAAAGCATCGAGACGTTGAGGATATCCTCATCAAAAACAATCTGCGCTATGTCAAAGCGATGTGTCAGCCCGATTTCTGTCCAAGGTTTTCGGCCTATAATCCAGCGAATATCGCCCCCATATTTCCAACGTTGATCGAGGGTACCGTAAGCGCCATAGCCTTCTAAGACAATGTGTTTGCTGAGACTTTCGTTGGTACGTGCCCCAAAACGCACCCGATGCCCCTCATAGGTGTTGTAGGCATAGGTGTAGAGATAATTACCAATATCTATTTTGCCGACAGTCTTGTAGCCAGAGGTCAGGATATCGATTACTTCGACATAAGACTTGACCACCCGTACATTTTTGATGGTGTCAATCATGGCAAATACCTGTAAATCTCGGGCAGAAAGAGGCTCGTGGCGGTGTGTTTGCCAGTAGGCCGCATCACTTTGGTAGGCATCGTCGGCGCGGGTAATGCGCTCGTCGAAGAAAGAGAGCGGATACTCTTGATTTACTTCGTGGGCTTGGTTGGAGAGATAAAACTTGGCCAGTATGCCTGCGGCCTTGCGGTTGAGCGCGGCCACATCGATGATGATACGGCTTTTGTTGGTCAGCCAAGCGCCTGTAGGAGTCTGTATGGCTGTTTGCTGGATTTTGATTTGGTTGACATAGTTGATATTGGCCTCACGAGGAATATACAAATCCAGTTGTTTGAGCGCATAGCTCTCCGAATCTATCCAGATAGTGCCACGGAAAGCCAAATCTTGTGGGCGTTTGGGCTCTAGCTCTATCTGATAGCAAAAATGTTGGTCAATAAAGCTACTATCAATCAGGTAGTACTCATAATACAACCGCCAGCTATCAGCAATAGGCGAGACAAACTCTTTCTCGACGAGCCGAATCCAGTTTTGATAGAAGTTATAGTCTTGAAAAGAGCCGACGACCAGCTGTGACAAGACCCCATCTTCGCGCACACCTACACCCTGTGTTTTATTTTTGAGGATGATTTCTTTTTGCTTTTCAGGGTTTTGGTTATGATAATAGCGTGAGACTGTTTCGGACACGAAGATAGGCACCAGGCGTTTGCCCTCATCATCGTTGAGGAAGCCGATACTATCAATGGCCTGAATGATGCTGCGCATATCTCGCCGCCCTTCGAAGCGCTCAGTGATGTTGTTGATATCGAGTTGTGCGCGGCTGTAGCTTTCGTAAGCATAGCTTTGGAGTGAGCGGCGGTCGTTGGTATTTTTGTTTTTGACAGCCTTGCGGATGATGTCCCAGGCTGGGTTTTCACCCATTGTAATGACGATTTCGTTGAGACTTTGATTTTCGGGCTCAAGCTGAAAAAACACTGTTTGCTGAGCCTGCCCTTGTTGGAGGGGCTTGCTACGTTTATAGTAGCCCACATAAGAAGCCGTAAGGCTGTCTTCGAGTTGGTCTGTACGGATGCTGAAGTTGCCATCAAAGTCAGTTGTAGTGCCTTTGCGGTTTTGGGGTAGGTATACATTGGCAAAGGGAATCCCCTCACCTGTTTCGCTATCAGTTACTTTGCCCTCAATAAGATAGCCTTGAGCGCGTAATGCTTCTGCATAAACGGCCAAAATGCTACACAAACATAGGCCATAGCAAAAGCATCGTATACAAGCAAAAGCCAGTACATAAAAAGATGAATACATAGCGCGGTATTGTTGCTAAAATGATATGGTTGAGTGTAAGAGGTCAAGTAGGTGTATAAAGGAATGCAAAACTATAGAACACTTAGGCAATATAACAAGAAACCCTCCTTTGTTTGGCAAAAAGTTAAGAACTATTTTCAAAACAGCCTTACGTGTGTGGTCATCAATTTGTTGGATAACCTGTAGGGGCAAGCAGAGAACTAGAAATTATTCGGCAAAAAAGAGTACTTTTGCTTCAAGCGATTTTACCTTGCCATACCCACTGCCTATGCCCGTCAACAAAAGCGCCTATGCTCGTTATCGTATCATAGATGACATTCTGAACTACAAAAAGATAGCAGACCTCCAGTTTTTGCGCGAAGCTTGCGAGCGCCGCCTCGACACGACTTTCTCAGAGCGGACTATCAAGAAAGATATCCAAGATATGCGCCTCGACTTTGATGCCCCCATCGTCTTTGATCATTACCACAAGGGCTATTGTTATACACACCCCTTCAGTATGCAGACTACAATGCCCTTACAAAGCAGCGATATTTCGGCCTTGCAGTTTGCGGTAAGTACCTTGAGCCAGTTTCAGGAAATGCCGGTTTTTGAGGATTTTAAAGAGGCAGTAGATAAAATCATCAAGGCGCTCAAGCTCAAAGCCGACAACCAACACAGCAATTTTATCCAGTTTGAACGAGTACCTTTTTATAAAGGTAGCGAATGGCTTAGCCCGATAGCACAGGCTATCGAAGCCCGGCATCCTTTGCGCTTGCAATACCGTTCTTTTGAGATGGAAGAGGCGCAAACCCGCCTACATCACCCTTATTTGCTCAAAGAATACAAACACCGGTGGTATGTGATTGGCTATGATGAGCAGCGCGAAAGCATCCGCATATTTGCCCTCGACCGGATAGAAGCCCTAGAGCCACAAACCGAACACCGCTATTTCCGCCTCGAAGGCTTCGACGCAGACGCATATTTCAAATATGCGCTCGGCATTACTGTCTTGGCCGACCAAGCCCCCCAAGACATCCTCCTCTGCTTTGCCCCTTTGCAGGGCAAATATATCGAAAACCAACCCCTGCACCCTACCCAAGAAACCCGCCAAACAGCGCGGGGCTTAGAAGTAAAACTGAGGCTTGTACCCAGTTATGAACTCATTGCAGAGATATTGAGTTATGGAGAAAGCGTCAAAGTGCTGGCTCCCAATAGCTTGAGAGAAAGAATAGCCGAAATCTTGGATAAGGCTACCAACCTTTATCGAAGTTAAAATACCGTTGGTCGGAAAAAATTCGCACAAAAACCTTATTTTTGCACAGATTGGTTTTATGTTTGTGCATATAGCCTACACTTATCAAACTGCATTGAACTGAACTACATGTATTGGCTTTTGAGTATCGGCATCAGTATTTTTTCCTTTGGCCTTGGGCTATGGGGCGGAGGCGTGTGGATGCGCCGCCAAACGGCCAATGAAGCAAGCGAAGCCAATCTCCCACCACGGGAACAGGCATCGCCCATTGCCCCAAACACACACCAGTATGTCGTACACGAAGAAACACCAGTGCTCGAAGTACGTAAGGAAACCTCCCGTGATTTGTATTATCGCAAACTCTTTGAAGAGGTTACAAAGTTCAATATCAGTAGCGATGGGCTGGACTATGAAAACCTGCAAATGCTGGCCGATTCGCATTCCAAAATCGGAAACCTAGACGAAGCCATCAAGCTCTATGACTCAGCCATCGAACGCTCGGTAGCCGCTATTGTCAAAGATAAGGCCATTATGCTCTATCGTGCCCAAGCCTATGGGCGGGTAGTCCAGACCTTGGCCGAGTTTCCGGCGCACATGTATGAAGAGGAAGCCCGCGATGGTGACAACTCCCTGATTTTGGCTTATGCCAATAGCCACATCAAACAAGGAAACTACTCAAAAGTGATTGACTTCTTGGAAAAACTACTGCCCCACTTCCAAAACCTAAGCAAGGAGCTGCGCTATGTCTTGGCTTCGGCTTATGAAGGGCAACAAAGTAAGGAAAGCCTGCAAAAAGCGCTAGACTATTACCAGCAAATTTATCTTGAAGATACTAGCTTTCGAGATGTACGCGAAAAAATTGACACGCTCTCGCCTTGAGTAAGCAAGGACACACTCCCCCTTGCTGATGCAAAAGCCTATGAACTATCTTTCAAAAACTGATTTTAATACAGCCCGTAGTTGTCCTACAAAGTTGTATTACCGTAAACAGTTTTACCCTAGTGCTAGGGCCGAAGACCCTACCCAGCTCAATCTGGCCAACGAGGGTTATGTTGTCGGGAAATTAGCCACCTTGTATTATCCTGAAGGTATCGAAATCAATACTGGCAACAACCACGAGGCTGCATTGGCTCAAACCAAAGCCCTGCTCGACGCACACGAAGAGGTAACTATCTTTGAGGCCGCTATCGCCAGTCAGGGCAAATGGGTGCGCATCGATATCCTCCGAAAACGCGGCCAACATTTCGAGCTGATAGAAGTCAAATCCAAAAGTTATACCCACCATAAAAGCCTGCATCAGCAAGGACTGGAGAGTTACCTCGAAGACCTATGCTTTCAGTATTGGGTACTACAAGAGGCCTATCCCGACAGCCAAATTGACCCGTATTTGTTTTTGGTAAATAAGGATGTAAAAGCACCACAAGATGGCCTGAGGCAATGTTTTGAAGTAACAGAAGGGGACAAAACCGGCAACTTTAGAAACATTGAAGTGCGTGTAGATGAAGCAGCCATAGCGCCTTGGCTTACACCCCAAATGCCACGGTTTTTGGCGCTTGTACCCGTAAAGCAGGCCTTAGCCAAAAGGCTGCCTACTGTAAAGGCCGCCGCCGTCGATATGCTCAACTCACTGAGCACCGACCCAATAACCTGTATTCCCCCAAAGCTCGAAAACGCCTGCCTCAATTGTGAGTTTAGTCTACCACACCCCAAAACAGGGCTTAGCGGCAGACAAACTTGCTGGGGGGATAAGTTTGATATAGAAGACTTACACTCCGTCCTGCGACTCAATAATGCCTCGCGTAGCAAGGCTTGGCAGAAATGGCTCGAACAAGGCCGCACCCATTTGCAAGACCTAGCAGCCGAAGAGCTTCAACAAACCGACCGCAGTGGCCGCGCCTACATACAGTGGAAACATACCCTGAGCCAAGAAGAATGGATTTCGGATAGCTTGGCTACTGTGATACAAAAGGTCAGATATCCGCTGTATTTTATTGATTTTGAGGTGTTAAGACCGGCTCTGCCACTTTTTGCGCACAATCGCCCCTATGCGTCTGTGCCATTTCAGTGGAGTTGCCATAAGCTTGATAAACCTGATTACAATCACCTGACACACAAAGGGTTTCTTGGCCTACCAGATAGCTTCCCCGGATTTGAGTTTGCACAAAGTCTGCTCGAATGTTTGGGGCAAGAGGGGACTATCCTGATATGGTCATCATACGAAAAAACAGTACTCAAAGAAATACACCAACAAGCCTTGCAGCAAAACTTACAGGCTATCTGGATAGAACAACTCGACAACTTGCTGCATCAAGAAGAGCGTTGGCTCGATATGGAGAAAATAGCCAAAAATCACTATTTTCATCCACTGATGTACAACCGCACCAGCATCAAGGTAGTGCTACCGGCGGTATTGCGCGCTACCAAAGACCCACGCATTACCCAAACATTAGCACAATTTGAGCCGCAGCTTTCGCTCTTGGCCTATGACGAGCAAGGCCACTTGCGCAACCCTTATGACCTACTTCCGGCTATCAATCACCACCTCAATAATGGGCGCCAAATCAATATCAATCAAGGGCTTGATGCCATGCAGTCTTACTATTCGTTCATCCACGACAGCCCCGACAAAGAGGCAAGGGTGCAAGCCTTACTACGGTATTGTAAGCTAGACACCCTCGCTATGTGGATTATTTGGCAACATTGGACGCAGTGGGCTTGATACCCAAGCACCACAAGTGAGCACGTTATATTTTAAACATCACAGCCGTTTCGATAGTGCTGTCTTGGGTCAGTTTAGCCTCACAGTGCCCTACAAGCGTAAAAGGGATGTAGGCAATCAACTCGTTCATATTCGTGAAGTACTCAGTCCCGTATTGCTGTGTTCCTTTGTAAAAAACTTGATTAATCAGAAGGTATTTACCCTTAAATTTCGAAGAAAGAGTTTGCAGTATCGATTCTAAATCATCTAAAATATACCACATAATTTCAGAAAACAACACGCAATCATAGGCGGTGTACTTATCCAAGTCCTTAGCAATATCTGCAACTTCAAAATCAAGGTGAGGGAAAAGTATTCTGGCTTTTTCGATGGCTACCTGCGAAATATCCACACTTTTGGGAACAATACCAGTAGCCTGATGTATCCAGTCAGCATAATACCCTAACCCACAGCCACACTCCAATACAGAGCGGATATTTTGCTCTTTTAGATGTGTAATCCCTGCCGAACGAGAAAACCTATTGGGCTGCTCAGATTGCCGCCAAGGATCTGAAAAGGCTGTGTACATTTCATCAAACTGTCCAATGAACTTACCGTCTTTGATAACATAGTCGTGATAAGATTTTTTTTCAAAAGTCATAATCTGTTTTTTTAGTGTATTTGCGTTAAAGGCTATGGCCTTTGAGCTGGTTTAGCTAATAGTATGACTTCGATATAATCATAAAAAATATCAAATAAATTAACAAAGGCAAATTTATAAAATTTTATTAAGTGCAATTTTTTGCGTGTGTAATTAGTAGTCAATAATTAAAAATACCGTGCTCTTATTGATAAACCCATAAAGCCAAGCGTTTGTTCATTTTGGGCTAGATATCTAATCGACGGTTCTTGTGTGGGTTAGTGTTGAATAAGAGCAACTATTTTATTTGGGGATAAAATGAGCCTTGACCTATAGTTGTAACCCTGCGATTTGGAAAGTGGCCAGTGATGTGTAGGTCAATCGAGAGAGAATGCTCGGGCAATTCGAGGGCGGCAAATACCGTTATAAGTGGTGAAATCTCCCCCGATAAGCACCTTGCCATCGGGGGTTGAAGAACAATGGACACAATCGAACCACTCGTCTCTATTTGCCCTAGGCTATGTCTTTACAAGCCGTCTTCAACATCCGCACATCCGTGGCAAACGCATTTAACCGCAAAGGACGCTAAGTGAAAAAACATCCGCACATCCGTGGCAAAAAATCATACCATTACAGCGGTTGTTGGGTGCTTTGTCGCTCCGGCAATAATGGACGGCCTTGCAGTGCCTGCACCAAGGTGAATGTGGCCAGCAGGGCATAGAGCAGCCCCGCCGCTAGGGTGAGCTTGGTGTTTTTGAGGACATAATACGACAACAAGGGCAGGCACTGTATGGCGTGCATCCCCACAAAATGGGCTATACGCAAGTCTCCGGCGCGTCTGCTCCAGCCTACAATCCAGAGGGAGGAGTTGTCGTTTTGAAGCCCTACGGTATGGCTCATCTGCCCGCCCATCAAAAAGCCCTCAAAAGCGAATACAACAAAAATCCAGATGCCCAGCCGGATGGCCCAGACGTAGTGGTTGGGCAAGGCCGGGAAGTCGTACCACATAAACAACAGGCCCACATAGGCGATGTACAGCGTGGCCAAGGTGGCGGCCAAAGCCATCAACGAAAACAGCAAGGCATACAAAGGCGTACTGTTGTTGTAGTGCGAGGGCTGGCCTTTGCTTGCCTGTAAGGCGATGTAGCCAATCTCAAAGCCCAACAACACCACCATCGACCAACTAAATAATCTGGTGTTGAAGTGGGGCAGATGGTACACATACCACGCTATCGCCCACACCAGCAGGAAGGTCGAAAACGCAAACTTGAAGGGCTTGTACCACGCATTGACTCCATAGAGCTGCGTTTGGGTGGTCTTGGTAGCCACTAGGCAGGCCAGCGCAAAGGCCAGACAAACCAAGCCGTAGTAAAACAGCACCTCATTGCGGTGCTTGAGGGTCAGCAGGAAGTAACTCATCGGGATAGGGGGAATCTGTTTGAGGGTTAATTGTCTTTGATACTCGCCAGATTTTTCTTGATGTTCATCATCATAAAATCAGGCATTACGCGGGGCAAGTTCGACAAGAACCAGTTCATCGAACCAGCCAACTTCTTGCCCTTACCCTTGAGCAGGAGTTTGACACCCATAGCGGCCACCACCTGCGCCGACATCGGCTTGTTGGCACTCATCGCATTGGTTTTCCGCATTTCGGGAGTGTGAAAAGGTGTTTCGACTGTTCCCGGGCAGAAGGTCGTTACGACCACGCCCGAACCCTTCAGTTCGGCTGCAATCGTCTCCGAAAAAGCCAAGACAAAGGCCTTGGTCGCCGAATAGACCGAGTAGTAGGGAAAGGGCAAAAACGACAACAGCGAGGCTACGTTCATAATCCGCCCATTTTGGCGCTTGAGCATCTCCTGCGCAAAGAGCTTGGTCAGTACTACTAGGCTGCTGATGTTGAGCTGAATCATCTCCAGCTCCCGTGTCAGGGGGGTTTCTACAAAATGGCCATAGCCGCCAAATCCGGCGTTGTTTACCAGATGGCTCACCACCAGTTGCGCCTCCTTTACCTCTTGGTAGAGTGCCAGCGCCTGCTCGGTGTCTGACAAGTCCTTCACAAACACCCGCACCTCTATCCCGTGTTGGGCGCTGAGGTTTGTTTGCATTTGGGTGAGCTTGTCGCCGCTTCTCGCCACCAAAATCAGATGGTATTTTTTTGCAGCAAGTTGTTGCGCCATTTCATAGCCTATGCCTGATGAGGCGCCAGTGATTAAGATGTACTCTTTCATTTTTTGTTTAATTTTTTCTACTTAATACCAAAACAAAGCGCTATGCGCGAAATAAGAGCGCTACTGTTTATAGCCAAACGCTAGGCTAGGCATCCGACCCCGTCGGGGTCGTACCCAACCCGACAATATTTCTATAAACATTCCATCCCTTCAGGATGCCTTGCGTCTGCACGCCATAAGGAGTGTCTACATCAATTGATTTTTGTCCAGGTTTCGGTTCTGCCGAAGAGCGAGACCCCGACATAGCCCCTCACATCCAGTTTGTTGCCCGATTTGAGCGTGAGCATACAGGAGTAGGTCTTGCCATTTTTGGGGTCGTAGATAGTGCCACTGCCCCATTTGTCTTTACCCTCAAAGGTAAAATTATTGAGAATCACCAGACCCACTACTTCACGGCTTCTGAGTTTGGGGTCAGGGTTATTGACATCTTTGCTTTCACCGCCTGTTCCCCAAATCACTTTGCCGTAATACTTCGAGTTAGATGCCTTGTAAATCTTAAACTTGGCATCTCCTGCTTCGTTGACCCATTCGCCCACAATGGCATCAGGGTTTGACTGCGCGTGGAGCGAATGAAAGCCCAACAACACGGCGATAAAAAATACATACATTGCCTGTTTCATGATAGTGATGAGATTTGGTTTGAAAAAATGTTTGAAGTCCTGAATGGCTCTTTGCCCGCTTGTCTGCATTTTGAGTGCCCTTACACCATTACACATCTTTGGTTTTTGTCGCTATGGTGCTTTTTTTGCCCTCTGTTGCGCCCCCTTGCAAGGCCAGTCCTCCCCTACCCGAGCGGGGGCGCGGCCTGTGTGATTTTTGGGGGGATGAGTTTGTACATTACGGGGGTTACGATGCGTGAGAGAATCGTAGAGCTAATCAAGCCTCCAATCAAGACAATCGCCAAGGGAGAAATTTGGGGATTAGGATTGACAGCCAGCGGAATCAAACCACCAATAGCAGTGAGCGAAGTCAGCACTACGGGCAGAAAGCGTAGCTCCCCGGCCTGCTCGATGGCGGTGTTGAGGGCTACGCCCTCTTGTCGGAGTTGGTTGGTGAAGTCTACCAAGAGAATCGAGTTTTTGACTTCTATCCCGGCCAAACCAATAAAGCCAATGATGGCAATGAACGACATCGGGTTACCGGTAAGCCAGAGCAGGCTTACCCCGCCAATAACCCCAAGCGGAATGACCGACAGGACAATCAGCATGCCTTTGAAGGTCTTGAATTGCAGAATAAGGACGGCAATGAACAGAAATAACGTCAGTAGAATCACCGTAACAAAGCTGCCGCCGAAGGCATCGCCCTCGCTCTCTGCTTCGCCGGCCAGCTTGTAGCTGTAGCCTTTGGGCATATTGAGCGCATCTAGTTGGGGGATGACTTCTTTGAGCACATCGTTGGCCAGCACCCCCTTTTGGGTGGAGGAGGTGATTTTGACAAAGCGGTTTTTGTTGAAATGGTTGATATTGGTGGGGGAGGTTTCAAAATCAATGCTTGCAATTTGGCTCAGGGGAATGGCCGTGCCTACGGCATTGTTTACAAAGAGATTGTTTAGTGAGGCAAGGGTGGCAAATTTGTCCTTCGGCCCATTGACGGTGATATTGTATTCTTCGCCCTCTTGGTCGGTATAAGTACCCATTTGTAGCCCTGCTACGGCCAGGCGGATGGTTTTGTCTACCTCGGCGCTAAAGACCCCTAGCGTACGGGCTTTTTCTCGGTTGAGGTTGATTTTGATGTCTGTTTTGAGGGTGTTGAGCTCATTATTGACATAGAGTGAGCCTGTGTGGGTTCTCAAAATTTTTTCTACCTCAAAAGATAGATTCCGAAGGGTGTCCAAATTATCGCCTATCACCCGGATAGAAATGGGGGCTTCTATGGGTGGGCCTTGCTCAAAGTCTTTGACTTCGACCTTGGCATAGGGAAAATCGGCAAACTGTGTGCGTAAGCTGTTGATGAGCTGTGTTTTGGCTACAGGCTTGGTGTCTTGTGCAAGTTGTATGAAGACTTGGGCGAAGTCAAATTTTTCCTCTTGCTGCGGTACGTTGTAGTATATCTGTGGGTTGCCCTTGCCCACATTGCTCGTAAAATGGGTAATGAGCGGGTGCTTGCTGAGGCTGTCTTCTACCATCTTGGCAATGCGGCTGCTTTCTTGCAGGCTTGTCTGCAAAGGCATCTTGATATTCATCAAGAAAATAGGCTTTTCGGACGTAGGGAACAGCTTGAAGCCAATCACGGGAAACAGAGCCAGGGAGCCGACAAACATCCCAAAAGCCAGCCCTAGGGTGAACACAGGATTGCGGAGCGCCACCTTCATCACCTTGGAATAAGTCGCCCCGATAGCGCCTTTGAGCAATCTCAAAAAGATATTGCCTTCGGGGTTTTGGTGCTCTTTCAAGAAATTACTCGCCAAAAATGGTACTAACGTCAATGAGACCAAGCTCGAAGCCATTACACTTGTAATAACGGCCAAGGGTAATCCTCTCACAAATTCGCCCGGCCCGCCGGGCAAAAACACCAAGGGCAGGAAGGCAATCACGAGTGTGGCCGTAGTGCCCAATACGGGAATGGTAATCTGCGCCGTGGCTTTGATGGCCGCCTCTTTACGTTCATAACCATCTCGTAGCCAGCGCTCTATGTTTTCTACCACGACAATGCTATCGTCTACCAGCAGCCCTAGCGAAACCACCAAGCCCACAATACTCAGTTGGTTGAGCGAGATGCCAAAGGCATTTAACCCTACCAAGCCCAAGGCCAGCGAGAGCGGAATGGCAATCATCACCACCAAGGAGGCGCGAAAGCCCAAGGGGGCGAGCGTAAAGAGCACCAGCACGATGGCAATCATAAAATCTGTTCCCAAACCCGATAGTCTTTTGGCTACATTGTCGGCTTGGTCAAAATGTTTGTAGAGTTTGATGTTGGGGGGCAGTGTGGTTTCAAAATTGGCCACAATCGGCTCATACTTGGCTTGGGTGCTTGCGATATTGCTGCCTACTTTTTGGGCGGCATTGACCAACACACAGCGCCTGCCGTTGAGGCGGGTGAGGTGTTTCTCTTGCGCATTTCTAAAATCTATCGTCGCGACTTCTTGCAAGAGGATAGCCTTGCCGTTGGCACTGCTGACAACAATGTTGGCGATTTGGTCGATGTTGTCAAACTTCCCACTTGTTTTGACATTGAAGGTCTTGGTGTTGGCCGTCAGGCTGCCGCCGGGGATGTTGAGGGCCTCGCTCTGAATGCTGCCCAAGACGGTGTTGAGGGGGATGTTGTATTCGGCCAATTTATCCAATTGTAAATCGATCCTGACCTCCTCGTCGGGCACGCCCGAAACCTTGACTTTTTTCAAGTCCACTACTTTTTCGAGTTGGTTTTTGAGGTTTTCGGCTTCCTTTTTCAGCTGTCGGTAAGAGGCATTTTCGCTCACCAAGGCCACCTGCAAGATGTTGACATCACTTGGGTCTACCTTTCGGATTTCGATGCTGAAAATATCTTCGGGTAGCTCGTTTTGCAGGACATTGACCTCCCGCACGACCTCTTGGTATTTGTTGTCTACATTGACCCCATACTTAAACTCCGCCCGGATGATGGCAATCCCATCTTCGATGACCGTAACGATGCGGTCGATATTTTCCAGCTCATAGATTTTGTTTTCGATAGGCTTTACAACCAGCTCTTCCATATCTTGGGGGCTAGTGCCCGGATACACCACCACGATGGGGTAGGTAGGCGGGTTGATTTGTGGGTCTTCGGCCCTAGGCATCGTCAGCATCGTAACCAAACCTACCACGGCCACCATCAAGAACATCACGAGGGTGAACTGATAGTTTTTGACTGAAAATTGGGTGATATTCATTGGTAGTATTACTTTACGATTTTGATATGGGAGTCCTCATTCAGAAAAGCGGAGTTGCTGCGTACCACCTCCCTGACTCCTTCGAGCCCGGAGCGGACGCGTACCTGTTCGTTGTCAAAGCTCTCTATTTGGATTGCCTGCTTGCGGACGCGCTTTTGGTCAATGGGCACAAACACAAAGGCGTTTTTGCCATCGGCTTCTATGAGCGCATCATAAGGAATGGTGATGTACTCGCTGCTTCGGTTGGTGGCGATGCTTGCTTTGCCAAACATCCCGAGGGCAGGTTTGATATTGGCGGTATTGATTTTTATTTCTACCTGAAAAGAACCCGTGCCTTGCTCTGCGGCGGGCGATTTTCTGAATACCTCTCCCTCAAAAACTTTATCAGGAAAGGCATCTAACACTACTTTACAAGGATTGCCTATCTCTACCAAAGCCCACTCCCTGTCCGACAGCCCGACTCTGAAGTCCCAGTCTTGTGAGCGGCTTTCGTTGATGGCCAACACGGGCATCCCCCCACTGACGACCTCTCCTTTGCTGGCCAATTTTTTACGCACAAACCCGCTATTGGCCGCATAGATGTAGGCGTATTGCCTGTTGAACGACACGGCTTCGAGCTGCTTTTTGGCTATCTCCAGAGCTGTTTGGGTATTTTGGAGTTGCTCCAAGGTCGCCACACTATCGGCATAGAGGTTTTTAACCCGTTGGTGGTCGCGGTGGGCTTTTTCTAAAGCCAGCTGCGCCTGCACCTCCCCCGACGACACTTCTGTCAGCTTGAGCGTAGCCAGCAATTGCCCCCGGCCAAACGCCTGCCCCTCTTCCACCAAAATTCGGTCAATCACCCCTCCGATTTTGAAGCTGTAGTTCGCCTGATTTTGGGTAGACAAGATGCCCGTGGCCACCAATACCGCCTTGCCATTGGCCACCGCAATGGGGTGCGTTTTGACCGCGATGACCTCGCCCTCTGTGAGGCCGGAAGCCTTGTTTTTGGCATTGCACGCCGCCAAGGATACAAGCCCGATGAACAACAGGCCGCACCAAAAGTTTACTCTAGTCATTGTTGTGTTGATTTAGTTGATATCCTGAGTTTACCCTTTCTACCTCAGCCGCCTGAATGTGTGTGTCAAACAAGGTGATGCTGAGTTGTATTTCTGCCTGTATGAGCTGATGTTGTGCCTCCAGCAGCTCAATAAAAAGCACTTGCCCCTCTTTGTACATTTTGAAGAGGTCGTCGCAGTATTTCGACAAATACTCCTGCATACTCTTGTTGGCGCGGTATTGTGCCAGAGCGGTGTTGTACGCATTGGTCGTGGTGAGGCGTTGGAGTTGGAGTTGCTGCTCGACATAGTCGTTTTGTGCTACCAGCGACTGCTGCGCTATCTTGAGCTGCTTGGTTTTGTGTTTGTGCTCCCTAAAGCTGAAGATGTTCCACTCCAGCGAAACCCCAAAAAAGTAGTATACCGTCTTGTTGTTGAGCTGCCAATCAAAGCCCTGTGAGCCAAGATCCAAAAAGGCACTGAGTTTGGGCGCTTGCTCCGACTTGACCAAGCCCGCCATTTCAGAATTGATCTCTCGTGCAATCCGCAGTTTGCGCAACTCCTCCCTGCCCCCAAGGTCAAGCGCTGTATTGGGCAAAGACGCTACCTCGGTATAGGCTTGCTCACTGACAATTTCGGCCTCCAGAGGACGGTTGAGCAAAAAGTTGAAATAAGCCTGCGCATTGCGGGCATTGTCGGTAGCGGTAGCTGCTTGGGCGTGCAACTTCACCAGCTCGTGCTCTGCACTGATGAGCGCCGTACGGTTGGCCTTGCCATTTTTGAATAAAGACTCATTGACGGCCTTGTTGCGCTGCGCCAGTATGAGTGCCTCTTCGTATATCCGAATGGCACCGAGTGCTTGCAAGTAGCGGAAATAAGCCGTTTTTACCTCCTTTACCAACTCCCGCTTGTACAAGTCTACCTCTAACTGCTGAAGCGAAACCTGATGGTTTTTGATCCGCTGATTATGGCCAATCTCTTGGTTGAGGAGCGGTATGGTCGTGCGAAATCGGGCATCATAAAAGTTGTGGGGATTCAGCAGAATGCTTTGATTTTCGAGCTGCGGAAAATTACTGCTTTGTGTCAATTGGTTGAGCGTATTGTAGGTCGGGTTGAGCAAATCGCCGGCAGGAAAATCTACCGTACGCCCCCCGCCGGCCAAGAAGTAGTTGGTCAGAAAACTGACCCGTGGCAAAAACAAGGTCTTGGCCTCTTGTAGCGCATACATACTTTGCTCTAAGGCAAACTGCTGCTGGGCAATGCTTTGGTTGTTGGCCAGCGCTTCCTCGACATACTGCTCAAGCAGGCCTTGACCATAGCCCTGAATCAGCCACATCCAAAAAACCAAGGTGGAGATGAGTGTTCTCATTTGAATTGTGTTTAAAATTTGAACGATGTTCAATTTTTGATTAAAAAAATATAGCGTACCCTATATTTGCTCCCGAATCATCAGGACAAAAGCCTCATAGGCTTGATTGATAATCACTTCCGGCTCCATAAGATTGACTCCTCTGGTGCGTTGGCTGATATGCAGCGAGGCCATCCCGTGTACCATACTCCAGATGGCAAAAGAAAGCGGCTCCAGCGCCTGCCCCTTAAAATAACCTGCCTCAAGACACTGTGCCACGTTTGTCCGCAGGACATCAAAAGTGGCCTTGCCCTCATTCCAGCACTCTTTGTGAGAAGACTCCAAAAACTCGATAGGTGCTCGGAGGCTAAACATCAACTCATACATATCCGGGTTTTCCAGCGCAAACTTGATGTATACCTTCCCTAGCGCAATCAAACGCTCCATCGGCTCGGCGATGGTATGCAAAGTCCGCATCTCATTGCCAAGTTGGCCAAACCCCTGTGTATGTAATGCGTGCAGTATGTCATTTTTGTCCTTAAAATAGACATAAACCGTCCCAACGCTATAATCAATCGCGGTGGCAATCTTGCGGATTGTTGTTTGCTCTATGCCTTTCTGCACGAAGAGGTCTCTTGCAGCCTTTAAAATAAGCCCCCTCAATTCGGCCTTTTCTCTGTTCTTGCGCTCGGCTGTTCCCATAGTATTTGAGGTTATAACGCAAAAATAATGAACAGTGTTCAAAATTTAACAAAAAAGGCTTGTTTATTTTTAATATGGATTTTAAAATACTGTAAATCAAGTGATTAAACAGGATGGAAGAATCATTGGAGTATAGCCAAAGGAGGTGGGGCTTACACCGTATCCATAAAATTACGCTCTACTCGGTTGAAAAGCACGAGGCTGAGGAGCAGTATGACCACCGTAACCACAGCATTGTAGAACAACATAGAGGCGTTGAACACACCCGTGCCCAGAAAGGCATACCGAAAGGCTTCTACAATAGGGGCGATAGGGTTGAAGGCCATTACCTGTTGCCAGCGTGGCGAGAGCGAAGACATTGGGTAGATGACTGGCGTAGCATACATCAATAGCTGCACACCAAACCCTACTAGCTGGGTCAGATCACGGTATTTGGTCGTGAGGGACGAAATCAGAATCCCCAAGCCCAGCCCTAGCAAGGCCATCATCAACACCAAGTAAGGCAGGGTCAGCAGCCACCAATTGGGCTGCAATGCTTCACCGCGCAGCGCAAAAAAGGCATACAAACACAGAAAAACGCCTAGTTGAATACCGAAGGCCAACAAGCCCGAAATAACATTGGCAAGAGGCACGGCCATCCGAGGGAAGTATACTTTTCCGAAGATAGCAGCATTGTCTACAAAGGTGCTGGAAGTGCGGTTGAGGCAGCCCGCAAAGTAGTTCCAAATCGTAACCCCGGCCATATAAAACAAAAAGGCCGGTTGCCCATCCGTCGATAGCCCGGCAATATTGCCAAATACTACCACAAACACCACGGTCGTGGTCAGGGGCTGGATGATATGCCAGAGTGGTCCGAGGATAGTCTGTTTGTATACCGATACAAAGTCGCGCCAGACGAAGAGCAGTATCAAATCGCGGTAGCGCCACAGCTCGCCCAAGCGCAGATCCCACCAAGGGGCGTGTGGGGCGATGACTTCAGTCCAGCCTTGCTCTGAGGGCAAGACTTCGGCTTGGGGAGAGGTATCGGTATGTTGCATATCCTATAAAGTATCAGACCACAAAGATATAAGAGCTTGGGCAAATTTTGCAGTATGAAGCTCAAAACCGACATTTTTGATTTTGGGGTAGGTCTTTCAACCAAAAAACAAAGCCTAAACCAACCGAAAGGTCAGCTTACACTGAGGTAGGTGTGTTTCAAAGGCTTTTAGCCAAGCTTTACGTTCTTCGAGTGGCATTGGTATTTCGCGGCTTAGCTCTAACAAGCGCAGCGATTTGAGCTGTAATAAACTTTGGGGCAGCTGCTGGATGGGGTTTCCCAGTAGGGTGAGTTCCTCTAGGTATTGGAGCTGGCCGATGCTTTCGGGCAGGGTCGACAGCTGATTCCAACTCAACTGTAGATATACTAATTGTGAGAGCTCGCCTATCTCTTCGGGCAGACTTTGGAGCTGGTTCCAGTCAAGTTGTAGGCGTTGTAGCTTGTGTAGTTGCCCAATACTTGAGGGCAGCGCTTGGAGTTGGTTCGAAAAAGCCCAAATCATCCGTAGTTGAGACAATTGCCCTATATTTTGGGGCAAATGCGCCAGTTGGTTATTATAAATACTCAACTCCTCTAGGCTTGCGAGTTGTAAGATATTTTGGGGCAAATGCGTTAGCTGAGTTTCAGCAATCCGGAGTTTGTTGAGCCCTTGTAGTTGGCCTATTTGTTCGGGCACATCTTTAAACTCATTGCCCTCTATGCGAAGGTATGTCAGGTTGGGTAGGCTGAATACAGGGCCTTGGGGGGCGAGTACAGCTTCGGGCTTGCCTCCCAGAATCTCCAACCTTGTGATTTGGGGATGTGCCCGCATTTCTTCGGCCAGTGGATATTCTATTGCCTGCAAAAACAGCGTTCCTTCATAACTTTGGGCGGTTTTGTCTTGGAGTACCTTGTCAAAAAACCGCCCCCCGACATGTAGGATATAATCTCCCCCCCAATGAGCTACTTGGTAGAGCCGTTCTACAAAGTAGAGAGAGTCGAGCTGAGCTTCCCTCAAGACCCACTCCATCAGGCTTCTGCGCCCGGCACGCTGAAAAGCCTTATTTTGTTGTTTGCTGGCATTGAAGTAGCCCATCAGCTGATACTGCGTTTCGGCATCATAACAACGCCAAAAAAGCTTTAGCGCCTCCTTACGAATCAGTGGGTCGTTGCTGAAGAACGTATAGGTCAGTACATCGAGGCAGCGTTTTGAGGGGAGCCTATAGGGCTGTAAGAGCTGTAGGCCAATACGGATGTTGACAGCTTGGTTACTGTCAAAGAAAGCCTGAATTTTCTCAGAAGCATTATCGTCTAAGGGTTGCCAAAAACCAGCTTGGTCAATGGCCTTGGTAATGCGATATTCTAAGAATATGGGCAAATGTGGCATTTTGTAGAGTGCCTCTTGTATGGTAGCACTGACACGCCCGCCGGCCAAGACGTGAGTAACCTTGGGGCTGAGTTGGTGGCTGAGGGTGTAGCCCTGTTGTTTGAGGAATTGTTTGAGAGCCTTGGCCGAAAAACGCCTGAATTGCCCGACCACATACAAGACTGCGCCGCTATCGGGTGTGGGCCAAGGGGTAGGCGGTTGTATCAGGTGGCCGAGCCAATCCAACCCTGCCTGAAAATAGGGAAAGTCCAAGTCCATCAGTGGCAATAAGTCCGCGCAAGTCAACGGGGGCAGGTGCTCAATCTCCAAGTTACCCATCCAGAGGGCAAAAGCCCACTGTCGGAGCGCCGGACGATTATCAGCCATACGATAGAGTTTATTCAAAAAACGCTTGTGTACCCGTACGTTCAGGGGTTTGTTGTCATCAAGGGAGAGCCCCTCCAACACCAAGGGGAGGTACATCAGGCAACGGGGCAGCTCCTCAAATAAGTTATGTGCAAGATTCAACCTCCGCAACTGGCTACAGTGGCGTAGGCTGTCGGGCAGATGGCGTAGTTGGTTGTGTGACAAGTCCAGTGTTTCGAGTGTTTCAAGCCTACAAACCCATTCGGGCAACTGCTGAAAACCGCAGTGGTCCGCAATCAGGTGTTTGAGTCTAGGGAGCTTGGCCACTTCATCGGTATGGGCACCAAATTGGTCAAACCGCAGTGTTTCCAAAGCCCTCAGTTTGGCGATGTTGAGAGGCAGGCTTTTGCAGGTATTGTGTAGGTCGAGGGAGCGCAGCTGAGGTAGTTGGGACAGCAGCTCAATACTGTGCTCAACATCGAGCGAAGTGTTGTGGCTGAGGTTAAGGTGTGACAAGTTGCGCAGGCGCTTAAACTCATCGGGCAATTGTTGGATATGACAGTTGGATAAATCAAGGCTGAAAGCCTGAGGCAGGGAGGCCAATACCAAACACATCTGAGAAAGGTCGAGCAGGTGGTTGCCTTGTAAGTCGATAGCCCGCAACTCCGGCAGATGCCCCAAGGCCTGAGGTAGCTCTACCAGTTCATTGGAGCGCAGATTGATAGATTCCAAAGCTTGCAACTGAACAATATCTTCGCTGAGCTGCCGGATTTTATTGAATCGCACATCCAATACCCGTAGCCGCTCCAGCCTATAAACAACTGCCGGCAGATGGTTTCTGAAATAATTATTACTGATATCAAGCGATTCGAGTTCGAGCAGCGCCCCCAAGCTTTCGGGCAAAGTCTTCAGGCGGTTATAGCTCACATTGAGCAGCCTCAGCCCCTGTAAGCTGCCCAACTCTTCGGGCAGGCTACGACAATCTTTACGCGTATAAACCAAGGTATGGGTATCGGAAAGCGCTGCTGCAAGAACGGCCACAGTGGGGTGTTGTTCCATAAAAACCTGAGGGGTAGGTTGGAAAGTGCGCTACTATAAGGCTGGTAGATGTACCCAAAGGTAAGGCTTTTAAGCCCAATTATCAAACAAGAGTGCGCCGTACTCTGGTCTTTTGCCCTAACTTTTTTAACTTGCACACAACAAATCACCTCTTGCTGTCTTATTTTTCACAAAAACCCTCTTATGAAAAGAGCCCCTTATTTCCTGTTGTTGTTTGCCTCATTATGCTTGGCGGGGGTCTTGTCGAGCTGCAAACGCAACGAGCAAAACCGTGAGAAGAACACGCTCAGTATCGAAAGTCGTGGTGGCTTTCACGAGATTGTCGTGGTGGCTGACAGCCTTACTTGGACAGGCCGCCCCGGCGAAGCCCTACGTGAGGCGCTCTATGATATTATCCCCGGTCTGCCGCAGCCCGAAAACCGTTTCAAGCTCATACACATCTATCCTTCGGCGCTTCAAAGCTTTCTCAAACTACATCATAATGTACTGTTTTTGACTAGCTTTGACAACAAAAGCACCGAAAACAGGCGTAACCTTGCGCGCCTCAAACCCGAAACTATTGAGGCCGCTAAAAAAGACCCAACGCAGTTTATGTCTTTGAGCAAAAATCTCTATGCCAACGGCCAACAAGCGCTATTCGTTTACAGCCCCACCCAAGAGCAGCTAGCCAATAACATTCGCCAATACCAAAACCGCCTCCGCCAACACTTTCACGACTTGGAGCGGGAGCGTGTAGGCACCAAAATGTACAGTGCCCAAGAGAACAAGAAGCTCGGTAAGTTCATCACCAACCACCACCCCTTTGCCCTACGTGTACCGATGGCTTACAAGCTTGTCAAAAATGAAGAAAACTTCATCTGGCTACGCTTCCTCGAACAGCGCGTCGACAAGAGCATCTTCATCGTACGCCTGCCCTACAATAACCCCAAGGTGTTTGAGCTAGAGCAGTTTGTGAGCCTGCGTGACTCTCTTGGTTTTCAGTATTTTAATGATGGTAAGCGCGCCATCTTGCCCGATTCTTATATCATCACCGAAAACGATAATATGGAGGTCGAAGCTACCAAACTCAATTTCAACGGCCTTTACGCAGTCGAGTATAGAGGACTTTGGCTACTCAAAAACCAATCGAGGGGAGGTCCATTCTTGGGCTATCTTATGGTAGACAAAAGCAACAAGGAACTCTACTACATTGAGGGCTTTATCGATGCGCCCGGCGAAGACAAACGTGCCCATATTGTAGAGTTAGAAACCATTATACGTACCTTTGTGCTCCAAGAGCAAGCTCAAAAAGCTTCCTAGCTGCATATGTCGAAGTTTTGGGGGCTTCCCCTCCCTGCGCAAGCGTAAGGCTAGGCGACCGTACTCCTCGTACTGAGGGCTATACCCGTATCCTGTGCACTTTCGCACTCGGGTGCCCCTAAGCCGCTTGCGTATGCATATACCCAAACCAAAAAAGCTTAGGCTATTTCAAACCTACCATCACAACAACAAACAACAAAAAAGTACATTTACAATACAAGAACCAACTAAACACCTGACTCTATGGCTATTAAAGTCCGTAAAGAAGATGCGCTGAGCTACCACGAACAAGGGCAGCCCGGCAAAATAGAGGTTACGCCTACCAAGGCGCTCACCTCCCAACTCGATCTTGCCTTGGCGTATTCGCCCGGTGTGGCAGAGCCGTGTAAGGCCATCGCTGAAAACCCCGAAGATGCCTACCGCTATACGGCCAAGGGCAATTTGGTAGCCGTTATCTCCAATGGCACCGCTGTTCTTGGTTTGGGGAATATTGGCGCTTTGGCCTCCAAACCTGTGATGGAAGGCAAGGGTGTGTTGTTCAAAAAATTTGCCGGCATCGATGTGTTCGATATCGAAATCGACTGCGAAGACCCACAGGAGTTTATCCGCATTGTCAAATCCCTTGAGCCAACCTTTGGCGGCATCAACCTCGAAGACATCAAAGCCCCCGAATCTTTTCTCATAGAGCAAACCCTGCGTAAAGAGATGAATATCCCCATTATGCACGATGACCAACACGGCACGGCCATCATCTCAGGCGCGGCTTTGCTCAATGCGCTCGAATTGGTGGGCAAAAAAATAGAAGACATCAAAGTCGTGGTCAATGGCGCAGGGGCTTCAGCCATCGCCTGTTCTAACCTGTATATAGACCTTGGGGTGCGCCGCGAAAACCTTATTATGCTCGATAGCCGTGGCGTATTGACCACCAAGCGCACCGACCTCGACGAATACAAATCGCGTTATGCCCGCGACCTCAACATCGAAACCCTAGAGCAGGCCATCGAAGGTGCCGATATGTTCTTGGGTCTCTCCAAAGCCAATATCTTTACCCCCGAGATGTTGCGCAAAATGGCCGACAAGCCCATCGTGTTTGCCCTTGCCAACCCCGACCCCGAAATCGAGTATGAGCTGGCGATGGCTACTCGCAATGATATTATTATGGCTACAGGACGCTCCGACCATCCCAACCAAGTAAACAACGTACTGGGCTTCCCCTATATCTTTCGAGGGGCGCTGGACGTACGCGCCACTACCATCAACGAGGCAATGAAACTCGCCGCTGTCCGTGCCATTGCAGAGCTGGCCAAGCAGCCCGTGCCCGATGCTGTCAGTCAAGCCTACGGAGATCAAGCCCTGCAATTCGGGGTTAATTACTTGATACCCAAGCCATTAGACCCTCGTCTCATCACTACCATCTCGCCTGCGGTAGCCAAGGCTGCAATGGAGTCAGGCGTAGCCAAAGCCCCCATCACCGACTGGGCGGCCTACGAGCTAGAGCTCCAAAAACGCATCGGAATAGAGCAACGCCTCACAGGGCGCTTAATCGAAACTGCCAAAAAATCACCCAAGCGTGTGGTATTTGGCGAAGCCGACAACATCAAAATTCTCCGTGCTGCCCAAATCGTACGCGACCAAGGCATCGCCGAACCCATCTTGCTAGGCAATGAGGCCCGTATCAGAGCGTTGATAGAGGAAAATATGCTCGAACTGAGCGACTGCCCTATCTTCGACCCGCTGACCTTGCCCGAGCGCTGTGCTGATTATGCCCAAAACCTCTATCAACGCCGCCAACGCCGTGGCATTACCCTCTATGATGCCCAAAAGCTCATGCGTGACCGCAACTACTTTGGCTGCGCAATGGTCGATAGGGGAGAGGCGGATGTGTTTCTTTCGGGCCTTACCAAACACTACCCCAAGGTCATTCGTCCAGCCTTAGAGGTGATAGGCGTACACCCCAAGGCCGAAAAGTTGGCCGGAATGTATATCCTTGTCAAAGACAATGAGCCTCTGTTTCTGGCCGATACGACCATCAACCAAAACCCGAGTGCAGAGGAAATCGTCGAAATCATTGGTCTGACTGCGGAGTCTGTGCGCTTCTTTGGCTTCGAGCCACGTATCGCCACGCTTTCTTACTCCAACTTTGGCTCTGCCGAAGGCGAAGACGCGAGCAAGATGCAGGCAGCGACAGCCCTTGCCCAAGAGCGTTATCCTGATTTGCTCATCGATGGAGAGCTACAGCCCAATGTAGCCCTCGATCAACAGCTGCTCAAGGACAACTACCCCTTCAGCCCCTTGGCCGAAAAGGGGGTTAATACGCTTATTTTCCCCAATCTCTCTGCCGGTAATATTACCTACAAAATGCTGCAAGTATTTGGCACAGAGGCCA
This sequence comes from Eisenibacter elegans DSM 3317, assembly GCF_000430505.1. Classification (NCBI taxonomy): domain Bacteria; kingdom Pseudomonadati; phylum Bacteroidota; class Cytophagia; order Cytophagales; family Microscillaceae; genus Eisenibacter; species Eisenibacter elegans. The sequence goes on from NZ_KE387152.1 coordinate 657,384, forward strand.
TAGGCCCTATTGTAATGGGCTTGCGCAAACCCGTACACGTGTTGCAATTGGGCAGCTCAGTACGCGAAATCGTCAATATGGTGGCGGTGGCCGTCGTACAGGCACAGCGCCTCAAATAAAAACAACAGCCCTCGCGAAGCCTCAAGTAGCGAGGGCTTGTTTGTCTCTGACCAAAAAGCCTCAACACCCGACAACTGTGAAAACGCTCAAATTACTCAAGATACAGTTCGGTGCAGTGCTGTTATCTCGTGAAATACCAGCTTTTCGAGGAGCCATTATCCACAAGGTAGGCCAACAAGACACCCTGCTTTTTCACAATCACCTAGATGACCAGCGCTACCATTATGCCTATCCTTTGGTACAGTACAAGGTGCTAAACACCCATCCTTGGTATGTTTGGGAGAAGGAGTGGATGAAATCCATAAGTTTTTTGAAAAGCGCAACTGGCATATCCGTATCGACGAACGCCGCGTCCCTATGAGCATTCATAAGCTCGATATGCAACAATGGACACTGCAAACAACCGGAACAACGACACCCCATACCAAATTCGCAACTGGCTACCCATTACCAAAAAAATCACGCCGAGTTCAACGCCCTTGCTTCGGTCAAAGAACGCATTAGTTTTTTAGAACACAAGCTTGTTGGACATCTACTGGCCTTTGCCAAGGGGCTTGATTGATGGGTAGAAGAAGAACTGAAAGTAGCCCTACTCGATTACCAAGCGCCACATATTGTCCGGCTAAAAGGGGTAGGTCTTCAAGCATTCGATACCATATAGATTTAGGCAAAAGCGTCAGCCTTGGCTTTGGAACACTTTGGTCGATACGCACATCATAGCTTGAAGTATTGTTGGCTGTATTGGCCAGTTTCTCGTTGATAGCTGCGTTCTACCAAGGTCAATCGCCCAGCAGTATCTTGCAACAACACCGTAGAGATGGTGGTGCCATAGTCTGGGCTTTGGATAAACATTGGCGCAAGCATCCGCTCTTTGTCCAAGGGCAGCCCAGTTTGTTGGATATCGGTCTCTTGGCTAGGCAATTGGGTATCTCGAAACATATCTAGCAAACTATCAGGGCTACAGTCTCCTTGGTTGAGCTGTTGTTCGAGCAAGGCTTTAGCCCGTGCTACTTTGTGCCAAGGGGTATCGAGTAGGTGATTGCTCAGGCCAAAAACACCCTGCATAGGCAACCGCCGTACTTCTTGAGCATAATTGGATAAATAAAAAATATCTTCCCCATCACTAACCAACAAATTGAAGCCGTTATACTGCTGCGCTTGAGAAGACAGTGCTTGTAGGTATTGTTGAGGCTGTGGGTGGGTAAGGCGCAAGTAGTTGGCGGTCAAGTCGCCTCTTGAAGGCGCATTGGGTTTGATATTTTGCAAATCCCTATAGTTGGTGATGGCCGTCCAGTACCCATCAGCACGAGCGCCCAGCCAAGTACCCCCAGCTTGTAGGTCTTTGCCTGCCACAATAACCGGCTCAGTATCTGGCCAATAGTGAGCCGTTTGGGTAGGGCGGGCATAAAACTCATCTCGATTGCTGACCAATATCAGGGGGTATTGGGGGTGGCGCTGGCGCGCAAAAACAATCAAACACATTGGCTAGTAATTTTTGTATTTTCAATCTCAACATTTAGCAAGCAGTATCCTGCACGGCTTCGTCTCAACAATTCGTAGAACTGTAACGCTACTGGATATTTTTGAAAGAGTAGCTCGGGGCTTCAGCTCCAAGACAGACTGAGGGATCATTTTTTTTTGGGGGGGGGGTAAAATGAGGCTTAGCCCATAGTGGGGTTTGAAAAATGTCCAGTGGCGTAACAAACGCTTATACCCAATCAACATTGGGTTGGAGAGTGTATGTGCCGAGAATCCTTGAGAATCAAGAAAATCAAACCCTGTAAGTCCCCAAATCTTGAGAACCTTGGTATAAAACCTTGGGATTCTGAAGCGTAGGACAAATTTACAAAAGCTGTATTTTTGTACCAAAGAACGCCCTCTGTTGAAGTGAAGCGGCGGCGCTACCACACACTATTTTTCTACAAATATCCAGCAGTGTGTAGAACGGTCTTGCTACAAAATCAATAAAAAACCCTTTGAAAGCCTATAGCCACCAAAGGGTACAAAACCACTGTCAAACTTTTAATTATCGTTTGAAAGCCAAAACACCGCCAGCGCAGTAGTTGTTGGTTTTGTCAAAGTGGTATTCCAAATAATAGATACCGGTTGTGTTGCAAGTATATGCCAAGCCTTTGAGGTATTCTTTACCGCCGCCTGATAGCGTACTGGCTACTTCTTTTTGGCTAGAATCTTTCAAACGCAAAAACACACCATTGGGAGCTGTATCGTCGGTATTGTTGGCTATGCGGATGAAATAGTTCATTCCTTTACTAAACACATAGCTGAAGCGCACCATTTTTTTAGCTCCATTCTCTCCATTGATAGGGTAGCTCTTCAAAAAAGTGTACCCTTGGGGTAGCTTGCTGATGCAAAAGTCGATGTAGGGCTTGGCATTGCAGGTAGCTTCTGCTAAACTGGCTTGTGGAGCTTCGCTATGGGCAGGGCTGATAAAGCTCAAAAGCGAAAAAAGCAGGGCGGCAGATAAGTTTAGAATCATCATAGTTATGTTGGTGTTATGTTGATGCAAAAAATACAAACAACAATCGTTTACAAGATATGGCTAAATGTTGAGGTAAGTAAGCAAACTCGATACAATAATCACAAATATAGGTTTTTTCTCAAAATAATCCCCGAAAATTTTTCGACGTAGATATTTCAGGCCTTAGTTCGGCTCTTGCAACAAATACATCTCCATTCGATAGGGGTCTAATTGCTGCATCAACATAACGAGGAAATCGGGATTATTGATACAAAAATTGAGAAAATTATCGTAGCGCTCTTGTAGGCCGCCATTGGGGAAGAGTTTGTCATACAGTGTTTGGAGTTGATTTAGGCTGGTTTCGGCCTTGCGCTCTTCTGTTTTTTTGAAGCGTTTTTTTATATTTTCTAAGTTCTTTTGCGCCTTTTGTTCTTCGGCGCGCAACCAACCTTCAAGCGAAGGATCTAGGGCTTTGCCCTTTTGCACTAGTTGGTCAAACAATTGGTGCAACAAGCCCTGCTCTTGGTCAAGTGCCAAGGAGACGGCGGCTTCTTTTTCTAGAAAATGCTGCTTGACCTGATGCCACTCTCCAAACAAGGCTGTAGGGCTGAGGCCAAGTTTTTGAAGGCGTTTGCTGTGGGTTTTGTTGATATAAGTTGCAAAATTACGGGGCATCAGGATGGGGAATGGTGTTTGATAATGTGCAAACATCGCTTTCAGCTGTAACCAGTAGGCCAGCTCGCCGGGTCCCCCGATATAACCTAGGTTGGGCAGAATATGCTCTTGGTATAGCGGGCGCATCACCACATTGGGACTAAAGCGCTCCGGGTGTTGCTCAATCAGGCTTTGGAGTTGGTCGGCAGACCAGTGGAGATTGGTGTTGAGCACTTGATAGCTTCCGTCGGGCTGGGACTCGATCCGCTCCCGAAGCCCTTGCTCAAGATAGAAAAAATTGACCTTACGAGGATACACCTGTGCTTTGTATCCAAGTGCTTGCAGCGCTTCGGAGCTTTGGTTCACAGCATTGTTGGCGTGATGTTGGTGCATATCTTCCCACATCATTGGGGCAAACAGGCGCTTTAGGGCTGCCTCATCGCCATCCAAGCAAACCAATCCCCAAGGTTTGAACAATGTGTGTACGAGCTTGCGTGTGGCTTCGGCTAAGTTTTGGCTTTCCAAATAAGGAGCCGCATATTCCGGCGGCAAATCGGGTAAGGTGGCCAACAGCTCGGCCAGCCCTTGGGTCGAAAGCCTACCTACTGCCCCGGTGGCTTCTCGTTGCCATTCGTAGCGCTGCCCAAAGAGGTGGAAATGATTGATTTCGGCAAAATCGTGGTCTTCCGTAGCCATCCAATATATGGGTACGAAACGGTACTGTGGGTAGCGCGCTTGTAGGCGCTCGGCCAAACGAATGGTACTGACGATTTTGTAGACAAAATAAGCCGGCCCTGTCATGAGGCAAAGCTGATGGCCGGTCGTAACAGTAAAGGTGTTGGCTTCGCGAAGCGCCTCAATATTGTCCATAGGTGCATCGGCTATCCCCTCATATTGCTTACAAAGCACCTCATACAGCACTTGTCGATGCGATGCAGGAAAATTTTTTTTCGCTTCTATCTGGGCTTCAAAGCCGGCTTCTGTAGGTAGATGACCATAAAAATCGCGCAGCTCGGGGCGCGCTTGGAGATAGTCCAACACCAAACCAGAAAAAGCATTGGTGGCCGATAGAGGCATACAGTGAATGTCCATAAGAATGAGCAGGGGAGATAGCAATGATGAATAAAATAAAAAGGCGATATCGGTGTTTAAACATATACCCTAACAAGCACCTTGGGTGATAAGTTTCGCACCAAGTCTTATATCAAGAATGCGCTAGCCGAGCGCGCCTAGTCTCCTGTGATGGCGATTTTGCCTACCAAGGCCTCCTGGCCGTCGGGCAGGGAGCCAAACACCAGATAAACCCCGGCGGGTGGGCGACGGCCTTGGGCATCGGTCAGCGGCCAGGTAGCTGTGCCGCCTTGGGCTTGGGTTCGGTAAACCAAGCGCCCGGCGATATCCGTAATGCGTACTTCTGAGTTGCGTGCAAAGCCTTCTATAGCGACAAGGCCACTAAAATCGGAGCGTACCGGATTGGGGAAAATGTGCAGTGTGCTGACCGTTACCGGTGCGGCGCTAGCGTCTGTTCGGTATCCCCAAAGCCCTTGGGGTGTGGCTACGATTAGCTCACCACTGCGGCCTTGCCAAGCGAGAGAGGTGATGGTATCGCTACGCAAGGGGCTATTTTGCGTATCAAATCGGGCTTCGAGCGCAGTACCGGCTGGGTTGAAGGCCCAAAGGCCGTTGCGTGTACCCATCCATTTACGGTTGCCTCCGTCTACGGCAATGGCCAACACCGACTCAAAGCGCAGCAAGGGCCGGCTGTCAAATACCGGACGAATGACCCGGAAGTCAGGCACAAACACGTTGCGCTCCGAAGCAATCACCGCCACTCCGTTGCTAGTACCTATCCAAAGTTGGCCTTCGAGGTCTTGGGCGAGGCTCAGTACTTGTGCCGAGGGGAGTTCTCCGGTGCCGGGGAAGGCATTGAGTACACGGCTGTCGTTGGTACGTGGATCCAGCACCCATAGCCCTCCCTCAGGGCTTTGTCGGTTCCATACGTACACCAATCCGTTGCGGCTGACAAACACATCGCTGGCTTGTCGAAGGGCGTTATTGGGGGCAAAATAGGCTTGGGGGCTGCCGTTGTCTGTCGGAAAGCGGAAGAGTGTTGCCCCGCCTTGGGGGTTGAGCGCCTGTACCCATAGCTCGCCTTGGCTTGTAGCGGCTAAGGCCGTTACGTTGATTTGACCGTTGGCCTGTGGCAGCCCGCTGTTGGTTAGCCTTACCCACTGGCCGTCGGGGCTGCGGCGTAACAAACCGTCTCCCATCGTGCCCAACCACCAAGTCCGGCTGTTGGAAAGGTACACCGCATCGGCAGGGTCTTGGGTGGAGGGTAAAAAATTGCCTTGTGCAGCGTTAAGGTTGCGCCATTGCCCTTGGGCATATAGCGCTATATTGGCGGGGCGATTGAGGGCTTGGCCGTTGTTGCCAAAGCCGCCATTGAGCACCCAAACACTGTCTGCCCCTTGGCGCAGCCGGAAGGCCGCCTGCCTTGCCGGGCCATTGGGGCTGCGGGCTTGCCAAGTCTGGCCTTGCGGAACGAGCAGTCCTCGGGTAGCATCGGCCAGCCACAGCTGTCCTTGGTCATCAAGCCAAGCATCTTGTGGTGTAGTGATATTGGTAGCCTGCACCAATACAGGAGCCTGCCCGAGCTGGATACGGTACACACCATTGGCTGTAAGGGCGATGAGCTGACCATTGCGGCTGTGCAAGCGCTGTGTAGGCCAAGGCCAACGCTGTTGCCACTGCCCCCGGGCATAGCGCCAGATACCTTGTGGGGTGGCTGCATAAAGGGTATCTTGCCATACGGCCAACTGCCCTACTGGCAGTGGCAGGCTACCGGCGGCGCTGCGCTGCCAGACGCTGAAGTCTTGTAAATTGAGGTTGCTGCGCAAGGCCGCACGCTGTACCCCCTGTGGGGTGGCGATGAAAAGGCTGTCTTGCCAAAGGGCTATGCCACGTGTGGGCAACACAGAGGCATTGATGCCTAGGTTGCGATAAATTTCGCGCACTTGGCGGCGGCGTAAATCAAGGATTACCACCCCTGCCTCAGAGGCAAGATAGGCCGTTTGCCCATCCACCGCAGCTTGGTAGAGTTGTTTGCTGCCCGTCAGCTCGGCTTGTGCCAACGCACTGAGCGCATACAATCGATTTTGCTGCCAAAGGTCTATGGCTCCATTGACATAGCCTATGAGCAGATCTTCGGATGCTTGACCGGTGGCTTGTAGCAGGGTAAAGCGGTTGTCAGAAAGCGCCAGTAGGTTGCTGAGCGGCTCTAAGCTTTGCTCTTGGCGGTCGTAGCGAAAAAGCCCGTTTTGGGAGGCAACATACACAAAGGTCGGTGTGCCGCTAATGAGTTGTGCTTCTTGGTAGGCAGGATAAGTCCGCCAAGTACCCACCGGCTGTAATTGAGCGTAAGCCCTCAAAGCAGACAAATACATCAAAAGACCGAGCAAGATCCAAACGTGCAGACCAGCACCATACCACTGAGCGTTTTTGGAAAAGCAGCTCCAAAGCTGGAGCTTGGGGGTAAGCAGGCATATCATTTTGATACAAAAACGAGGGCTTGGTAAATTTGGCTTACAGGTTGACCTGTAGGAATGCAAAAATTTGAGACCAAATCGACGGCTTAGGCAGCCCCCTCTGGGGAGTGTGTGAAGACCTAAAGACATGTAAGAAGGATCAGACAAGGCTGTACTCATTAACAGGGTTATTGAAAAGAGAGGCGTTTTTTACCTGTATACACAGCAAAAGAGCCGCCATCCGTAAAGCTGAGCATCGTGATGCCGGCATCTGTGGCTAGGTGATAAGCCAAGCTTGTGGGGTTGCCAACACCAGCCACCACTGGAACGCCTAGTGTCAAGATTTTTTGCATTACATCAAAATCAATATTGGCATTGACCACCAAGATGTGGTGTTGCAAGGGCAACAGGTTTTGGGTCAGTACAATACCGATGAGTTTGTGGATGGCATTGATGAGGTTGTAGTCTTCTTTAATAAGTGTCAGAGAGCCTGAATGTTCAAATAAGGCGACTGCTTTGAACTGAAGGTGGGTCTGTGCTTTGCGCAAGTTAGCCAACAACTGGTGAATTTGTTGGGTTTTAAAAATAGGAATAGGGGGAGGAACTCTTTGTGGGCTTTTTTGCAAGGCTTCAGCAATGGCAGCTGCCGGATTGATACCCAGAGAGGCATTTTTGTAGCGTTTTTGTTGAAAGTTCGCAGGGTCAAAATTAAAATGATGAGCCAGCTCCACCCACAACACATTACCGCGCTCGCCTTCGCTTTTGGGGTTGTCGTCATGGTACATCTTGACAATATCTTGGTAGCGGCTAATCCCCCCCACTGTATATAGAAACCCTACTGCCAGCTCAAAATCGTTGCCGGGGGTGCGCATCAGGGTCGAAAATATAAATACACGTCTGTCGGAGGGGGCACCATAGTGTAGCCGTATTTCTAGCGGAGCCTCTTGTGTAAGTAGCTCTTGATCTGGAGATTGTAGCTGATTGGCTACAACTTTTTCAGCCGTAGTGGAGCTTGTTTTCATGGGGTTGTTCTGATTGGGGTAGGGGCTTGGTTTTGTTGAGTAAAAGTAGGACAATTCCAACTCATTATCAAGGGCTTCACTACTTTATTTGGCCAACAGACCTAATGTATCACAAAAAAAATGCTATATTTACTCAACACAGTTCAAAATCACTGATTTCAGGTGCGAACAACTACCCAAGTGCCCTATGGTTACCAACGTATTTGTGTATGCCAAAACATTGGCCTGATAATCAGGAAATAGTAACTAACCACTAAAAACAAATTTTACGATGGCTCAGAAATATGCAAGCGCCCAAAACCTTCAGTTTTTGCTCAATGAGGTACTCTCAATCACCGAATTATGCCGGCTGCCGGCTTATGAGGAGCACTCCCCCGAAACCTTCACGATGCTGCTCGATACAGCTTTTGAGCTCTGTGATGCCTACCTCAAACCCATTCACGAGGAAATGGACAGGGACGAGCCACAACTGGTAGACGGCAAAATACGGGTACACCCCAAGATGCGCGAAGTGGTCAAACAAATGGCCGATGCAGGGTGGATTTCGGCCATATTCGATTATGATGACGGGGGGATGCAACTCCCCATTACAATCAACTCTGCAGCAGGGTTTGTCTTCAATGCGGCCAACTATTCGGCCAGCGTCTATCCGTTTTTGACTACAGGCGCTGCCGGACTTATCAAGAGCTTCGGCAGTGAGGCGCTACAAAAGACCTACTTACCCAAGATGTTTTCAGGAGAATGGCAGGGCACAATGGCCCTGACAGAGCCCAATGCGGGCAGCTCGCTATCGGACATTACCACCACGGCCACAGCCGCCGGCGATGGCACATACCGCATTCAGGGGCAGAAAATTTATATCTCTTGTGGCGATCACGATGCTTGCGACAATGTCATCCATCTGATGCTGGCGCGAATCAAGGGGGCTCCTGTGGGAGTAAAAGGCATTTCGCTTTTTGTAGTGCCCCAAAAACGATTCGATGCCCAAGGGCAACTCCAGCCCAACGACTTGCAAACCATTGGCGTATACCACAAAATGGGCTACAAAGGCGCACCCATTGCCCACCTCCAAATGGGCGAGCGTGAGGATTGCCACGGGTATCTAGTGGGCGAAGAACACCAAGGGCTGATGTATATGTTCAAGATGATGAACGAAGCCCGCATAGGGGTGGGAATGAATGCAGCGGGGATTGCCTCGGCGGCCTATTATGCTTCGCTGGCCTATGCGATGGAGCGTCCACAGGGGCGTAAGATTGATAACAAAGACCTCTCGCAGCCTCAAGTCCCTATCATCCAACACGCCGATGTAAAGCGAATGTTGCTGTTCCAGCGGGCAGTGGTAGATGGGTCGCTGGCACTACTGCTACAAGCAAGCTATTATGCCGACCTAGCCAAGGCGCATCCCGATCACGCTGTGCGCGAAAAATACGAGCTTTTGCTAGATTTCTTGACCCCCATCGCCAAAACCTATCCCTCCGAAATGGGTGTGCAAAGTACCAGTGCAGCGGTACAGTGCTTAGGCGGTGCAGGCTATTGCCGCGACTTTCCAGTCGAGCAGTATTACCGTGAGGCCCGCATACACCCCATCCACGAGGGCACGACGGGTATCCACGGTCTCGACCTGCTAGGCCGTAAGGTTACGATGAAGCAGGGGCAGGCTTTTGGCTTGTTTTTGTCAGAAGTGCAGGCTACCATCCAAGCTGCCGCCGAACACACAGCCCTCAAGGCCGAGGCCGATCAGCTCCAAACCGCCCTCCAAGAGCTCCAAACCACCACCAAGCAGCTGCTTACCCTAGCACAACAAGGGCAAACGGAGGCGTTTTTGGCGGATGCAACCCTCTATCTGGAACTAACAGGCATCATCGCCATCGCATGGCAGTGGCTCAAACAAGGACTTTGCTGCCAAACAGTCTTACATCCAGAAGAAAACAACGCTACTGCCGCCAATGGCAATACGGCTACACTCATCCGCCCGACGGCCAAAAAGCTGGCTTTTTACGAGGGTAAGCTCCAAACAATGCGTTATTTCTTTGCCTATGAGCTGCCCAAAACTGCCGGCTTGCATCAGCGACTTCGCCAACAAAATTTTGTAACAATAGCAATGCAAGGCGAGTGGTTTGAAGACTAAAAGCCAATCAGGTGTAAAAAACACCAAGATTCATTGGATGTAAGAATTTTATATGCTTGATTATCAAGGGTTTTTGATGCATAATATTCCAAACAAATCTTGATTGGGGCTAACCCCTCCAAAACCAGACAAGGCTTGGAGGGGTGGCAGCTATCAAGGCCGCCTATTATTATGATGGATAGCCGCTGGGTTTTGGAACATAGCGCGCTTAGCGCTTTTTGTTTTGTTTGAAATCCCTCAAAAACTCCTCTCTGTCGTTGATGCGGATATCTGCCTGATACTCGTGCTCCAGCCCTTCGTGAAGGGTGTGGTGTGCGCCGTAGTAATAGAGCTGCTTCATCGCAGCGATAGTTTGGGCACTGTTTTGGGTGATTTGTGCCGCTAGTTGCGCGACAGTTTGGTCTAGTTGTGCGAGAGGAACCGACCGATTGGCCAAGCCTAGGGCTGCCGCTTCGGTACCGCTGATGGGTTGGGTAGTAAATGACATTTCCATCGCTTTAAGCAGGCCAATACGTTGGGGCAGCCGTTGGGTCATTCCCCACTTGGGCGCTATGCCCCACTTGGCGTGTGTATCCCCTATGCGGGCTTCGTCAGCAGCGACAATCAAATCAAAAGCTAATGCAATTTCTAGAGCTCCCGTAAAACAGAAGCCATTGATGGCGGCAATGGTTACCTGTGGCATCGCTTGTAGGGTTTCGATAAGCTGTAGCCCATCTTTCAAAATCTGATCTGCAGCAAACTGCCCTCCTTGGATGCTTTCATTAAGCGCTTGGAGATCTACCCCAGCAGACCAAGCACGCCCTGCGCCCTGCACAACCAGTACTTTGATGTCTGGGCTTTGGGCAATGGCCTTGGCGGCCTTATTCCAGTCTGCAACTAGGGCAGGACTGAGGGCGTTGAGCGAGTCGGGGCGATTGAGGGTTAGATAGGCAACGGCATCGCGTTGCTCAAACAACAAAATGTCTGTGGTTGGAATCATTGGTAGGTAGTTTTGGGTAATTCAACAGAAACACCTACAAGATACACAAAACCTCTATAGTAAGGCCTTGTTGTTCAGAAAATCCTCCCAAGCCAAGTCCCAACCCAAAAGCCAAGCCCAAATAAAATGGCTAAGCCAAGCACCCACAACAGCCGTAAACGTATCATAAATTCAGCAAAGCTCATTGTTCAAAGGTGCATTTTTTATGTTTTAAAAAGCACAAATAAAAACCTAAATAAGCCTGAACAAAAACTTAAAAAGAAGATGGCAGCTTGGAGGCTGCTCCCCAAACGAATCAAATTGGACTCTTGTGGCGCTATTGTGGGGGAATGGTTGTTGATTTAGAACAAGATTTCCCTCAAAACCTCTTTGTCATCAAAGGGATAACGTACTCCTTTTATTTCTTGGTAGGTTTCGTGGCCTTTGCCTGCTACCAACACGATGTCTTTGGGTTTGGCCATAGCACAGGCCTTGGCAATGGCTTCACGTCGATTTTCGATGATTTGTACTTGTGCTTGAGCCGAAGGCGGAACACCTGTGAGCATATCCTCCAGAATGTGCATAGGTTCTTCATTGCGCGGATTATCAGAGGTCAGGATGACCTGCGCGCTATATTGACAAGCAATTTTGGCCATTAGTGGGCGTTTGAGCGCATCGCGGTTACCACCACAGCCAACTACTGTAATGACGGCCTCGTCTGCTTGGCAGGCATCATTGATGGTCTGAAGTACATTTTCGAGCGCATCGGGCGTATGGGCATAGTCTATCACTGCTACGATACCTTCGGGACTAATCATTTGCTCAAATCTTCCGGTAGCAGGGCTGAGGGCAGAGATGGCTGTCAATACTTGCTCTTCTTCTTCGCCCAATAGGCAGGCAATCGCATAGATGGTCAGGAGGTTGTAACCATTGAAATTGCCAATTAGTTGGCACCAAGCCTCACGCCCATCAAACTGCATCAGCAGCCCTTGGAGGGTATTTTCGATGATTTTCCCCTTAAAATCAGCAGCCTCTTGTAGTGCAAATGTTTTCTGAATACGAGCAGCACAATTTTGCAACATCACCATTCCCCGCTTATCATCAAGGTTGACCAGTGCGAATGCCTCTGGAGGCAGCAAATCAAAAAAGCCTTTTTTGGCCTTGATGTATGCGTCAAAGGTTTTGTGAAAATCGAGATGGTCGTGGGTGATATTGGTAAAAGCAGCGCCGCTAAAGTGTACTCCGGCAATACGCTGTTGTACGACTGCGTGAGAGCTCACCTCCATAAATGCGTGAGTACAGCCCGAGCGCACCATTTCGGCCAAGAGCGCCTGTAGCTGTAATGGGTCAGGGGTGGTAAACTGCGTAGGCGATACCCGGTCGTGCACACGGTTTTCGATGGTCGAAATCAAACCTGTACGGTAACCTAGGTTTTCAAACAGCCGGTATAGGAGGGTGGCACAGGTGGTTTTGCCATTGGTACCTGTAATTCCCACCAGACGGAGCTGGCGCGAGGGGTGCTCATAATAATTGGCGGCTAATAAGCCTAGAGCTTGAGCAGTGTCGGGTACTTCGTAGCAGCTCAGTGTTTGGGGAAGGCCGGAAGGGGTATTGAGGCAGACAATCGCCGATGCGCCCTGAGCCACAGCCTGAGGGATATACTGGTGGCCATCGGTTTGTAAACCACTTACGGCTACAAATAAATCTCCGGGCTGTACTTGACGTGAGTCTGAGCGTATTTGTTGGATTTCAGCTTGGACAGGGCCGTGTGTATGGCGAGCATTCAAGCCCGATAATAAGGTGGAGAGTGTTTTCATTATATGAGAGAGGGGGCTAATCAGGCAAAGATACGTAAATTTTGTGAGGAGGCGCTCAACTATCCAACCACTGAAAGAGCAATTGTTTGCCCTCTGGAGTCATAATAGATTCGGGGTGAAACTGTACCCCACTGACGGGATAATGCTTGTGTTGGATAGCCATAATCCTGCCGTCGGGGGTGCGGGCAGTAATATCAAGTAGGTCGTGGGGAAACCCTTCTTCGTGCAGAAGCCAAGAGTGGTACAGCCCTATGGGCATAGGGTTGGGCAAGCCTTTGAAAAAACCTTGCCCATTGTGTTGGAGTGGATGGGCTTCTCCGTGGTAGATGGTGTCAGTGTTGTAAAGCCTTGCACCAAATACCTCTCCCACAGCCTGATGCCCTAGGCATACCCCTAGGATGGGTTTTTGGGGGGCATATTGTGTGATAAGCGGCAACATAATCCCTGCTTCGGCAGGAACACCCGGCCCCGGGGAAAGAATTATTTTATCGAAGAGCGCTACGGTTTCAAGGCTGATACGGTCGTTTTTGGCCACATAACAAGTATACCTGCCGTGTTGCTCCAATATTTGCAGCAAGTTGTAGGTGAATGAGTCGTAGTTGTCGAGCAATAAGAGGCGCATAAGCAATAAATGCCCAAAATTATGATTAAGCCCTCAGCTTTGCAAGCCAATGAAATAGATACAATAAAAACCCTGCCGTCCAAAAACGACCCTTCCAGCCTTTGCAGCTCTATTGGTTCTGATTTTCGCGAGCCATTATCATCAAAATCACTGAGTGAATAATCGTGACCACCCCAACACCAATAAAGCCATAATACAATTTTCTACCATCAGAAGCCGCAGTCATACCGATGCCCAGCAGGAACAAAAAAATGCCTACGCTTTTTGCCTAGTATCAGCACAAAAATCAGCTATTTTGAGCGCGGAGCTGAAAATTTAGACAAGCTCTTATGTGGTTGAACATATATCAAAGCTGGGTTTTGGGGCATTGTTAGAGACTGTTTGCGATACTGCCTCGTGATTTGTACTACGGGAGCGTGGGGGCAGCGAAGTTTTATCAAAAAAATCAAGTCTAACCACTTGATTTGGGAGAGCACTCAAAAGTTGGATAAAAACTTTCGAGTGCTCTCCTCAGTAGTTATGATGCGTATTCTACAAGATTATAGGTCGCCCTTGCTGATTTGCCCAAAAGAAACCGGGCTCTCTTTGGGACTATGTTCAAATTTGACAAACACGACTCCTAGGCGCTCGTCGACACTGACGACCTCTGCCGGACGGAAATTGCCCACAAATACGGCCTGTACTTTGTCGCCGGGTTGTACTTTGACTATCTGTGGGATGGTCTTACAATCTTTGCGAGGATAGGTCTTCATTCGCCCTGCAAACCCAAGCGTCAGAACTTGCTGCCCATCATTGGCAATAACCTGCACACATCGCCAGTCGTCGCCGTCTTTGGCTGCGATGGTGCTTCCTTGAGAGAAAGGCCCTATGACTGTAAAAGAGTTCGGTTTGAGTTTGTATTCTGTTTGTCCGATGCCTTTGCCGCTGTCGCGGTCTTGGGCGGGGTTGTCCCAGCTGAGGTCAAGGTAGCGCACTGTCGGTTCGGCGGGGTTGCTGGCTTCGGTTACAATGGCGCGTTGCATTCCCGAGCCTGTTTGCCACCAAGTCAGTACTACATCTCCGACCTTGGCTTTTTGGCCTTTGGGAATACGTACCAGCATTGAATTGGGCATTTTTTGTGTACCATCAAAAGTAAATTTCACTTCTGACTCTAGCTCTCCCGGAGTTTCCATCTCTGCGTGGTAGAAGAGATAGGTCTCCTTGGTGGGGTCTTCTGTGGCTAGTTTACTTGTCCACATTTTGTAGCTGGGGCACAATACCACATCGCCGGCTTCGGCCTTGGTAGCTACTGCAGGGAAGCCAAAAGGGGTTTCGCCCGGAGCCAAGGTTACCGTCTTCGGCTTCTCAGTCGTTGATTCAGCCTCAGTAGTCAGGCTGTCTGCTGTATCGGCCTCAGTGGCGTTTTCTTTGGTGCTACCACCGCAAGCCGACAGTGTGCCGGCGATTAAACCAAAGATGAAAAAGCGAAAAATGGAGGAATGTTTCATAAGTGTAAGTGGTTTAGTGAGCAAAAGGTTAAAACATCTACGAAGCCATACGCATTCAAGCATTATTTGTTGCTGAAAGCAACTTTTTTGTTTATGTCAATGGTTATCATATCGATAAAACACGCTCCCTACTCATAACAGCGTCTTTACCTGCTAAATTTGCTAAATTTGCGTGCTTTTCGCTACGCTTTACCCATTTGTTATGACCACTAAGCTCAAACTGGCGCGCCTCAACGACGGCCCTGAGATATTCTATACCATTCAAGGAGAAGGCAAAAACCTAGGGTTTCCTTCTATTTTTGTGAGGCTTTCGCTTTGCAATCTCTATTGTGTATGGTGTGATACTGACTATACCTGGAATTGGCAACACACCCCATATCCACACTTGCGCGATACAGAGCCAGGCTATCAGAAATATGACAAAGCCCAACATATCGTGATGATGGAGGTGGAGGCGCTGATGGAGGCTGTTGGGCAGCATCCTTGCAAACATGTCGTCATTACTGGAGGAGAGCCGCTAGTCCAACACAAGGCGCTATTACCTTTTGCGCAGCGCCTAAAAAGCGAAGGCTATTTTATAGAATACGAAACCAATGGCACCATCATCCCCAATGAAGCATTAGATATATACAGCGACCAATATAATGTCTCTATCAAGTTGAGCAATGCGGGGGTGTTGACAGAAGAGCGTATTAGACCAGAGGCCATCAGTTTTTTTGCGCAGTCATCAAAATCATACTTTAAGTTTGTGGTAGATTCTCCCCAAGATCTGAGCGAAGTCCTAGATTTGGTACAAAATTATGATATCCCTTCGGATAAGGTATACCTGATGCCCCAAGGGACAAGCCAAGCACTATTGCGCCAAAAACAGCAATGGCTGGTAGCATTGTGCAAAGAGCAGGGTTTCCGCTACACCGACCGGCTACACATTCATATTTATGGAGACAAGCGCGGGGTCTGAGTAAGCCTGTAGCACAGCCATCAAACGGAGCAAGCGGGCTTTTTAGCCTACAGCTTGGCTATCAATATGATAAGTGTGCCCTTCGACACTAGCATAGCTTTCAGCAAAAATACGTCTAGCTTCGGCCTCAAAGGCGGCTGCAGGCTTTTCGTAACGCACCGAAAAATGCCCCATCAACAAACGTTTTACCTGCGCATCGTGGGCTACTTGTGCGGCTTGTTGGGCTGTGCTATGCAGGGTGGCTAGGGCTTTGTCGAGGTCTTGGTGCAAAAAAGTGGTCTCGTGGTAGAGCAGGTCTACCCCGTGCAGGTATGGGGTTATGGCTTCGTCAGGCATTGTATCGCTACAATAAGCATAACTGCGGGCCAGAAATTTGTAGGTATATTGGTCAACGCGCAGGGGTTTGCCTAGTGTATCAGTGGTATCCTGTCCTTGTTTGAGTGCCAGTATTTGAGCTTTCCCAAGCGTAGGCCCCAGCATCTCTTTTCGGAGGTTGTAGCGAATATCGGGGCGCTCCCGTACCACAAATCCAGTACAATCGATACGGTGTTTGAGCGGAAAAGACTGCACACTAAACGAGGGAGTTTCTACCAAATAGCAAGGGCTATCCGCCGGAATAGGGCTGAAGTGTAAGGCATAATTGAGAATAGTCTGTGAAGCTTTGAGCTGTAGACGGATGATTTCATCAAGAGCACGTGGTGCATAGAGGTATACTGGGGTCTTGCGCCCTTGCAGATGCCAAGAGGAGAGCAGCCCCATCAGCCCCCAGTAGTGGTCGCCGTGGAGGTGTGAGATGAAAATATGGCTGATTTTTTGGGATTTGATACCATAGCGCATCATTTGAATCTGCGTTGCCTCTCCACAATCGATAAGCAAATGCTGATTGTCGAGTTGAATATACTGTGCGCTGGGGTTGCTTTGGTGGGTAGGAGTGGCTGCGCCATTACCCAAAATTGTGATTTCAAACATAAGCAAAAAACAGTCCTAGCTACGAGGGCTTGCCGGAACGCCAGGCCCGACAAGCCTCGGCTAGAGGGCTATTCGTCTTCTACATCTTCTTGGCCGGCGCGCAAGTCATTCTCCAGCTCTGTCATAAAAATATGTTCTACCGCCTCTTCGACAGTAGGCAGTAAGGTAAGCACTTTTTCAAGCTGAGAGATTTTGATGAGCTTCATCACGTGGTCGGTGAGGGCCGCCAAAATCAAGCTCCCGCCTGCATCAGAGCAGAGGCGGTTGGCAATCAACAATGCGCTTAGGCCTGAAGAATCCACATATTTTACTTCGCTTAGGTCGAGCACAAGATTGCGCATTCCTTCGGCATTGAGGGAGATAAACGTGGCTTTTACCTCAGGAGAGACAGTAGCATCAAGTCTTTCTTCGTGAAACTTGAGCAAGATGTATTTGGGTTCTTTGTCTATAGAATATTTCATTCGAGCAAAGCGTTTTTGTTTAGGAGTTTAAATATGTATTTATCTGTTGGGCAATAGCATCTGTGTTGGCCGTTTGGGGCACAAAAGCCTGTCCGGTAAGCTGTTCGTAGAGCTGGATATAGGCCTGTGAAATCTGCAAGGCCCATTCTTCTGTCATTTCAGGGATTTGCTGCCCGGCCAAGCCCTGAAAGCCTTGGCTCATCAGCCATTTGCGCACCATTTCTTTGGAGCGTTGGGGCTGCGCTTCTCCTCGCTCTTGGCGTTGGGCAAAGCCATCGGCATCAAAGTAGCGAGAGGAATCAGGAGTATGTATTTCATCGATAAGGTAAATCTTGCCATCAAAGATACCAAATTCATATTTGGTATCCGCCAAAATCAACCCTTTTTCAGCGGCAATTGTTGTCCCTCGGGCAAAAAGCTGGCGGGTATATTGGGCGATGATTTCGTATTGTTCGGGGGTGAGCAGGCCGCGAGAGAGGAGCTCCTCGGTGCTGATATCTTCATCGTGATTGCCTTGGGCGGCCTTGGTACTGGGGGTGAGGATAGGCTCGGGCAAGGCGTCGTTTTCGCGAAGGCCTTCAGGGAGTTTGTTGCCATTGAACACGCGCTGCCCTTGGGCATAGGCACGCCAAGCGCTGCCCGCAAGGTAGCCTCGGATAATCATCTCGACCGGAAGCGCTTCACAGCGCCTACCAACGGCCACATTGGCGTGAGGAACAGCCGTAATCCAATGTGGTACTTCGGGGGTTTGTTGCATAAAATAATATGACAACAAGTTGAGCACCTGTCCTTTGTAAGGAATAGCTCTGGGTAGTACCACATCAAAAGCCGACAAACGATCGGTGGATACTACTACCAACTGATGCTCAAAATAATATACGTCGCGTACTTTGCCTTGGTAGCGTGCTTTGAGGCTGGGAAAAGAAAAGTCTGTTTGGGTAATCACCGCAGTGCTCATAAAAGGGATGGCTTGGCTTGTGAAATACCTACAAAGGTATAAAAAGTTTCGACTTAGACATTGGTTTTTGTTTTTTTTGGCTAAGTGCAGTCTTAGTTGCTCCCAGCTTCAAAGGTTGTGGCGCATACCCCGAAACAATTTCAGGAGTCTACACAACTAAAGCATTGGAGTTGATTTGCAAAACGCTTGTACTTTGCTCCAAAATAATATTGACGATAATCAGGTTTTGCCGCGCCAGAAGTATAAGAGCCCCCGTGTATCCAAACCATCACAGGCAGCGGGGCAGTACTGTTGGTTCTGGGAAGGGTGATAGACAGCTCTTGACAGTGCTCATCTTGGCCAATGGAGGGCTTCCCAATACTTTTTCGAGAAACGGAACACCAGCTTGTGGGCAGGCTGCCGCCCACTGTTGAGCCAGTATGGGCGATGGACTGGGAGCAACGGGCTCCAGAGCCTGAAACCGCTCCGCACGAGCATAGGGCACACCGGTTACCCGAATAACTTGCCCGTCATATCAACCAATAATCTCGCCTGCTGGGGTGATAAATGTAGGGGAAGTATCCTTGTTTGACATAGTAGTATGAGAGGGTTGGGCGAAAACTGTTGCTGCCATACAAGAGATTATGACAGCCATAGCAAGCTGTTTGGTCATAGTGATTTTTGGTTTATATGGCTTATCAGAGGCAGGAAGACATCGGTTGGCTGCTGTTCGTTAAGCCTTCGTCTCGGCCATAAACTTTTGCAACCCTTGATTTACTGCACCCTTTACTTTGTTTTTGAAAGCGGGAGTCCAACCCATCAAAAGCCCCATCGGTCCGAAAGCCTGCCGTGCCCATCGCCAAAAATCAAAAGTATCAATATGATTGTATACCTTTCCATCCTTGAATAAAAACCGGGCTTTGATTCGGTTATGTACCTTCTTGCCTGTGCGCGAAAAGGTGTACCTGGCCTCCCACTCTGCCGAGCCTTCTGTGTCTGTGGCGTGGATATTTTGGCAGGTAACCACAAAGTCAGCCGTAGCGTTTTTGCAAAGCATCTGCCACATGGCTTTCAGCTCTGCGCCTCTTAGCTCAAAAATAGCATCTTTGAAGTAGGCATTATCTGTGTATAGATTGGCCATTTGCTGTGCATCTCTTTGCTGAAGGTGATGATAAAAATCTTTGATTTTTTGTTCGTTAGGGTGCATAATATTCCTGTTTTGTTGACAACGCCTACAACAGCCTGTGTCCACAACTTGGCGTTTGTTGAATTACGCTGAAATTTGGCTTATTTTGTGTTGAAAATCTAATGTTACACCATGATTTTGTTGCGAATGTAGGAATGTAGGAGGGTTCTTGGCAATCGATGCGCTGATACTTTGTCAAAAACAAAAGCTTCCATTATACGTATAGCTTCGCGATATTTGCACACATATTTATCCCAATATTCCCTTACATTTATGTTACACATGTACCGTTCATTATGTGTAGGCTTGCTGGCTTACGGCTTCACAGTCAGTGTGGTGTCTGCCCAATATGAAGACCAGACCTTCGCCTCTCCTACAGGCAAGTACGAAGCAGTAATCAGCCCTGTGGGCTCGGCCATGATAGAGGACTATGAAATGCCGTTGCACCGCATCACAGTATATGAGAAATCTTCCAAAAAAGTGGTTTTCAGCACCAAGGACGCATTTCCTGAAGCAGATGGACGCTTTGATTTCCGCTTTGGCTTTCAAGATTATACCAACAATGACAACCCTTGGTCACAAGAAGACATGTTGTTGATTCAACAGCAGTCGGCCTCTATGTCGCCTATTCCTGATGAAGAAGAGGGGATGCCATCGTATCTCATAGACCTCAAGGCTCGGAAACATTATCAGATGCCAATGCCTTTGTTTGTAGAAACTATTAATAATATTGGAGTCAAACTACGCAATGGCACAAGCCCAGTATTTACTTACGAGGCTCAGGAGCCATTCGTCTATGTTACCCGTTTTGACGACCGGATACTTGAGGTCATCATGGCAGGCGATATCTTTGCACTTAAAGTACAAGTGCTAAAAAATGGCAGCCCGCTAGCTCACTACCATCAGATGATTTATCACAGTGAGTTTGCCCTTTGTGTTGGTAGTCTGAGCATACACGAACGCCAAAGCGACAAGGAAATCATTCGTTTAGAAGAGTCTCTTTATGGAGAATGGATTAGCCCTACTGTCGTGTTTGCTATTTGGGGCTGTATGGATTTTGGAGGCTATTATCTTTTTGATGTTGCTGCCAAAAAAGCCTATCCTTTTAGTGGTGATTTGACAGATTACTTGCTCAATAACCTTGATTATGAGCAGCCTAGCCCTTTCACATTCTTCTACCCTGAAGTAAAGTATAAGGTAGCCAAAGGTAGTAGCTACCACGGTGATAGAACCGGAGATGTAGTTACCGAAATCACCATCGGAGGGGTTACCTATAAGGCCAAGTAACCCTAGGTTTTCTTGGTTCGGCATTCGCTTTTTTGATATAAAAGTTGACAGACTTCCCAAGCTCAAACTTGGATAGTCTGTCAATGATTTTTTTGCTGGATATTGGCTATAAAGCTTTTAGCAGATTTTCATTGCTTAGACGCTCTTTATAATTGGCATCGCTGTGTGAGAAAATCACTTTTCCTGTTTTATCCACTACCAATACCGTAGGTACAGGCAACACCTCTGTAACTTTGCCTTTGCTATTGGCGGCAATATATGCTTTAGCGCCTCCGGGGGTTTTGAATCCGATGCCTAATGCGGTAATCAGTGTCGCCCCTGAGTCGCTGTAGATTTGGTAGTTAAGCTGGTTTTTGTCTAAGGTTTTGGGCAAATTTTCGAGATTATCAGGGCTGATAGCCAGTATTTGGTAGCCCCGGGCTACAATCTCTTCGTTAATTTCGGCCAACCCTGAGAGCTGTTTGTTGCAATAAGGACACCAACCCCCACGGTAGAACACCAACACGCTACCTTGCTGCTTCACCAAGTCGTGTGTATTGATTTGCTTGCCCTCGCTATCAGTGAGCGGCAAGTTTGGAATGATTGTCCCTAGAGCAACAGGCTTTACCTCTTCGGCATCTTTGTGAACCATTTGTGCTTCCGCACTACCTAGTGTGAGGGTAAATGCAATCCAAGAAAACATCAGGCTAATTTTAAGTTGATTGAGATTCATTTGTTTTTTAGTTTGTGGAGAAATTATCTGTTTTACAAAGGTAGCAGCCTTTGCGCTGCCGCTTGTAGTCCCAAATACCTGAACAGTAACCGATTTTTCCTGAGTTAGCACCTAATAGATAAATCAGCCATATGGATAAAGATGCGCAATATCATCAAGGGTATTGCTTTTATTTTGCCTTTTTCATACGTATTACTACCTTTAGCGTTATTTAATCAATATCTCAAAACAAAATAGTGCTATTATGTCAGCTGGAGCTAATTGGAAAGAAATGTTTATGGCCGCCCAAAATGGCGATGAGGCCTTGGTAAACTACCATCTCAAGTCAGGAGTAGACCCCAACTACCAACACCCCGAAATACTGTGTACGCCGCTTGTGGTAGCTGCCGAAAACGGCCACCTTGAAATTGTCAAACTATTGCTGGGCAATGGTGCACAGCCAGAACTAGCCTCTTTGTTTGAGGGGACAACTCCTCTGCAAGCTGCGCGCCTCTTTGGGCAAAAACACATCGTAACTTACCTTACTGCCCAAGGCATTGAGTGTTGATAGCCAGCAGCCATAGGGTGAAGCTATTGTATCAGATTCAAAATCTTAGGGTTTGAAATGAGCTCATCCTGATTAACAGAAAAATGAAAAAATACGGCTGTAGACCCCGAAAAGATGCACAACAGTGCGTCTTTTCAGTGTTGGAAAATACCCAGTAGTTTAGGCCACAAGGCCACTGCTTATTGGGCTAATACCCTTTTCGTCTTTTGGCAATAAACCAAGCACCGCGCAGGGCGATGCGTAGGTGATTCCAGAGCGTGGGAAGTAGGCCGAAGTGTTTTTGTAAAATCTTGAATCGGTCTGTGAGGGAGCGTTTGAGGTGCTTTCTCGAAAAGCCGCCTTGTAGGTAGACAGCCAGCACCTGTTGGGTGTGAGTGGCGCTTTGGGCTTGTTTTAGGCATTGGATGACCCAGTCGAGGTCGGCGCTGTAGGGGTGGGTGTGCCAGTCGTAGCTAGGGGCGATGCTCCTTTGGGCGATAAATGCCTGATGGCAGACGACCATGCCCCGTGCCATACTCCGCCAACTGAGTTGTGGCGGCAGCCTGTGTGGGGTAACCTCGCTGCGCAGCCCCATATATTCTTCACTCAGGGTGCGGTATTCGGTATCGCCATAATAGACCTCTGCCCAAGGGGCTTGGGCAAAAATGCGGCTGAGTGTATCGGGGGCGAAGATACGGTCGCCGGCATTGATAAACCAGACGTAATCGCCTTTGGCGGCGGCAAGGCCTTTGTTCATGGCATCGTACAGGCCTTTGTCAGGCTCACTCACCCAATAGGCCAAGTGCTCAGCATAGCGGCGGATGATGTCAGTGGTGCCGTCGCGGGAGCCGCCATCGATGATAAGGTACTCGATGTGGGGGTATGTTTGTGCCAACACACTTTCGATGGTGCGCTCTAGTAGGCTTTCGGCTTGGTACGTAACCGTGATGATAGAGATAAGGGGCGGTGTGGTCATAGTGCAAAGGTACACAAGCACCTAAGTTTACACAAAAGCTGACTGATTTAACGCAGCCGTATGCCTACGATGGTCGCATCGTCGCGTTGGGCGTGTTCGCCCATAAACTCATTGAGGCAGGCGCGTAGCTTGGCCTCCTGCTCCGGCAAAGGCAGGGTGTAATGATCTAGCGCAAACTGTTTCAGGCGTTTGAGACCAAACTTCTGTCGATATTGCCCACCGGGCTGGTCAAGAATACCATCGCTGAAGAGATACAAAATATCTCCCGCTTCTAAAACGAGGGTTTGGTTTTCGTAAGGCTTATAAATTTGGCGCTCGTTTTGGATATGGCCTCCACCTACAGCGCGTTTTACACCCTTCAGATAATGCATGTCTCCGTTTTGGGTGATGACAAGCAGGGGGCGTTTGGCTCCGCAGAAAGTAACCTGTCGGCGTGTCTGGTCTAGTTCTTCAATCATACAAAGGCAGACTTCCATCGCGTCGTTGTTCTTATATTTGTCTTGGTTGAGCTCTGCCATTACTTCAATGTGCATGGCTTCGAGCATCAGGGCGGGGTCGTCGAGCGGATTTTCGCTCAGAAGTTGGTTGAAGAGCACCGTGCCGATGATACTCATAAATGCGCCGGGCACGCCGTGACCGGTACAGTCTACCGCAGCGATAAAGCTTTTGTGATTGTGTCGTTTGAACCAATAGAAGTCGCCCGAAACCACATCCTGTGGCTCATAAATCAGCATTACTTCTTGGAAATAGGCTTGCAACTCCCTTCTTTCGGGCAAGATAGCCTGCTGCATGCGTTGTGCGTAGCGCAGGCTGGCCATTGTCTGTTCTTGTTTTCGTTCTAAGCGCTGGCTTTTTTTCTCTAGCTCCTGAAGTGTTTCGCGTACAGTGCGCAGCATCTTATTAAAGTCCTTGGAAAGCCGCCCAATCTCATCCTGTGAGTAGACGTGGTGAAAGTCTACCCCTTCGGCAAACTTGCTCTGTACGACTACACGAATAGAACTAGAAAGGCGTTGGATAGGATTGCTGATGAGCCTAGTGATATAGATGGCAAAAAAAACAATCAGCAACATCGAAAAGACCATCACCCCCCAGAGTGTAATCTGTTGTCGGCGGCGCAGCACCTGCGTCTGTTGGGCAACCTCTCCATAGAGTCGTTTGACCAATGTATCAATCTTGGCAGCTTCTTGTGCCAACTCTCCGCGCAGCCCGCTTTGCGAACTAAAACCTATCTGTTCTTCGAGGCGTACGAGGTTGGTGAATTTCTCTTGATAAATAGCCAAAAGTTTGTAAGCGTAGCGCTTGTCGGCGGCTTCTAGCCCGATACTGGTGATTTGTGTTTTGAGGTCTTCGAGTGTTTGTGCGAGTTTTTTGGGGTATTGCAAATCTTTTCGCAGGATAAAATCCTTCTCGTGGCGACGCAGGGTGAGCAATAGCCCCTTGTCGAAGGGGTAAGGAGAGTTTTCGAGTTCGTGGATGGCACGACGCATTTCGCCTTCGGTACCAAAGTCTTTGAACCCGCGTTGTTTGGTGAGGCTAACCAACTGGTCAAAAATCTGCTCGTAGTGGTTATAGGCGTGCCTGGTTGAATCCACATCCTGTGGGAGCGTGCCCTCTTGTAGCTCAGGGGTGCGTGAGACTTGTATGAGCAAATCTTGCACCTCCTGAGTCAGTAGGCGGTGTCGGTCGAGGTATGGACTGGCGCCGGTCTGATAAAACGCAGGGTTGATGGTCTCATCAGCAAAAAAGCCATACTCCAGCTTGTCAATCTCTTGTGTTTTGATTTTGAGAGTATTGAGCCGCTCACTAATACTGAGCACATAGTCTTTGCGCGCCTCCAACCACAAAACGGCTGCCATCAACAAGACCGTAATCAGTAAGAATATTGAAAAAGAAAAAAGCAGCTTGTCACGGATAGACGCATTGAGCAAGCGATGCCGGAGGGCAGCAAACATAATCAATCAATTAGGGCGCAAATTAATATAGGAGCGACAAAATCCCCCAAGCTTTAGATGATGTTTGGGTTATCAAATTGTGTGCAAACCAATGGCGCATTGATGTTATGTTTTTGTTATCCTGATGTCTGGCAGGGCTTTTACACACAACATTTTTGCATCGTTTTTGCTTTTCAAAAAAAATAAGTACCTTTCCAACACACAACCAAACCCGCACTTAGTACGTACTTCATCGGTATAACTAAAGCGCTCAAACCAACTGCTAAATTGACAAATGTTTTACCAAGCTCCCCTCCGCTTTTGATAGAAAAAGTAATCCAACTAGAAAATGTTTCCCTTGTTGATTTTCTCGGAGTAGAAAACAGCAACATCAAAGAAGTGGCGGCAGCCTTTCCTTCGAGCAAGATTGTTTCGCGTGGCAATGAGTTGCGTATCCAAGGCAGCACCCCCGAAATCATCAAGATCAACGAGATTATCCATTCCTTGCTCCAACATTATCATAAGTACGGCAAAGTAACCCAAGAAAATGTCAGTGCTTTCTTACGCGAGGAGGAAATCAAAGCCTTACAAGAAGGTCATCAACATGTATTGGTATATGGGACTAAAGGAACGGCCATCAAGCCCAAAACACCCAACCAACTGACCTTAGTAGAGACATCACTCACACACGACCTCGTGTTTGCCCTAGGCCCCGCCGGAACAGGCAAAACCTATATCTCAGTAGCCTTGGCTGTGCGAGCGCTCAAGAACAAAGATGTTAAGAAAATTATCATTACCCGACCTGCGGTAGAGGCTGGCGAAAATTTAGGGTTTCTGCCCGGAGATCTTAAAGAAAAAGTAGACCCCTACCTGCGCCCTATTTATGATGCACTCGACGATATGATTCCGAGCGAAAAGCTCAAACACTATCTCGAAACGCGCATCATCGAAATAGCTCCCTTGGCCTATATGCGTGGCCGTACATTACACAATGCGTTTATTTTGTTGGATGAGGCTCAAAACACTACCCCTATGCAGCTCAAGATGTTCTTGACACGGATGGGGCCTGAGTCTAAGGTGATTGTTACGGGGGATGTATCTCAAATTGACTTGCCCAAACGCCAAAAATCTGGATTGGTAGAGGCAATGGATATTCTGAGAAATGTCCAAGGCATTGGCTTTGTCGAGCTAGCTGCCGTTGATGTGGTGCGCCATAAGCTAGTCAAACGCATCATCAATGCCTATGATCGCTATGAGTTTCAAAAAGACCAAACACGGTTTGACTACAAACCCAGCCCCGAAGCTCCTACAGATAGTGAGCAGACCTCGCCTGCCGATAATCCCGCACCCCGCCCCGACGAACCGCAAAACTAGGACATTCCCTAATAAAGACCTTCACCCACTGGCGAGGGTCTTTTATACCCAATCAAAATTGGTTTGGGAAATGTGTCCGCTGAAAATCCTTGATAATCAAGAAAATCAAATCCTGCAAATCCCCAAATCCTGCAAATCTTGGTATAAACTCCTGTAGCCGAGCGGGTATTTCCTCCAACAGACCTAGATTTTTCGCCACCAAGCAGTATTGATTTTACGCAAACAGGGGGCGGTTTTATTTTGTGTTATTTTTTATCTCTTTGTTGATAAACTCAATATATTGGAGGATTTCGGCACAACCTTCTTGGGTAATGGCAGAGGTTACGAATTGCATAGGGAGTTCTTCCCATTTCTGACGCATCACCCTGTTATACAACGCAATACTAGATGCTGTTTTATTCTTTGATTGTTTATCAGCCTTCGTAAATACCATCACAAAAGGTACTTGTACTTCGCCCAGCCACTGCAAAAACTCTAAATCGATAGGCTGTGGGGGCAGCCGTGAATCAATCAATACAAACACGCACTGCAACTGCTCGCGGTTGAGCAGATACTCACTAATCATTTCGGTAAATTTATGCCGTTGCTCTTTGCTTACCTTGGCAAAGCCATAGCCTGGCAAATCGACCAAAAACCATTCCTCGTTGATGATAAAGTGGTTGATAAGTTGTGTTTTGCCGGGGCGTTGAGAGGTTTTAGCTAGCTTGCTATGCCCTGTGATGGCGTTGATGAGTGAGGACTTTCCTACGTTGGAGCGCCCTATGAAAGCAAACTCAGGGAGTTTTTCGGAGGGGCACTTTCGATGGTCGGTATTACTGATGACAAATTTTGCGCTACTTACGGCCATAATATGGAGGGTTTTAGGGGAAAGAATATCAAAACGAAAAAAGGATTTTGCGGCAGTATCCTGCCACAAAATCCTGATAATAAGCCTTTTGGCGATTTTATGCCTTGGCCTTAGAAAGCGAAAGTACCAGTTGGTCTCCTTCGCCGGTATAGTCTGCGTGAATGGTATCGCCTTCAGCAATATCTCCTTTCAAGATTTCCTCGGCGATTGGGTCTTCGAGGTATTTCTGAATGGCACGCGACAAGGGGCGAGCTCCATATTGCGGGTCATATCCTTTGTCAGAGAGGAAGTCTTTGGCTTTCTCGGTGAGCGTAACGATATAACCTAGAGTTTGGATGCGGGCAAACACTTTTTCGAGCATCAGGTCAATGATTTGGTGAATGTGCTCACGATTCAGTGAGTTGAATACAATCACATCATCCAAGCGATTCAAGAACTCTGGCGAGAAGGCCTTGCGCAAGGCACTCTGGATAGTGCTCTTCATTAGCTCACCTTCGGCATCTTGGCGCGATTGGGTGGCAAAACCTACCCCTGCACCGAAGTCTTTCAGGTCGCGTACTCCGATGTTGGAAGTCATGATGATGACCGTGTTTTTGAAGTCTACACGGCGACCTAGGCCATCTGTCAAGATGCCGTCGTCCAGTACTTGTAGCAAAATATTGAACACGTCGGGGTGCGCTTTTTCGATTTCATCCAACAAGATTACACTGTAGGGCTTGCGGCGGATTTTCTCGGTCAGCTGACCTCCTTCTTCGTAACCTACGTATCCCGGAGGCGCTCCCACGAGGCGCGATACGGAGAACTTCTCCATATACTCACTCATATCGATACGTACTAGAGCATCTTCTTTGTCGAAGAGGTATTCGGCCAATTTTTTGGCCAATTCTGTTTTACCTACCCCTGTTGGACCAAGGAATACAAAGGAGCCGATGGGTTTTTTGGGGTCTTTCAAGCCCACGCGAGTACGTTGGATGGCTTTAACCAGCTTGAGCACTGCTTCATCTTGTCCAATAACCTTGCCTTTAAGGGCTTCTCCCATTTTGAGGATTTTATCCCCCTCTTTGGTGGCAATACGTTGGGTAGGGATACCGGTCATCATCGCTACTACTTCGGCTACGTTATCTTCCGACACGGTGTAACGCTTCTTCTTGGTTTCTTCTTCCCAATTTTGCTTGGCTACTTCAAGGTCTTGTTGTAGGCGTTTTTCCTTGTCGCGCAGTTGCGCGGCTTCTTCATACTTTTGGTTGCGTACGACTTGGTTTTTCTCACGCTTGATTTCCTCGATACGTTCTTCGAGCTGTAAGATTTCTTCAGGCACTTGAATATTGCTGATGTGTACGCGAGCGCCAGCCTCATCGAGTACGTCGATTGCCTTATCAGGCAGGAAGCGGTCGCTGATATAGCGATCAGAGAGCTTTACGCAAGCCGCCAGCGCTTCGTCGGTATAGTTGACGTGGTGGTGGTCTTGGTATTTGTCTTTGATATTGTTCAAAATTTCGAGTGTTTCTTCAGGCGTAGTAGCATCTACCATCACCACTTGGAAGCGGCGTGCCAAGGCGCCATCTTTCTCGATGTATTGGCGGTATTCGTCGAGTGTTGTAGCGCCAATGCATTGGATTTCGCCGCGAGCCAGCGCAGGCTTGAACATATTGGAGGCATCGAGAGAGCCTGAAGCTCCACCAGCGCCTACAATAGTATGTAGTTCATCGATGAAAAGAATCACCTCAGGTGATTTTTCGAGCTCGTTCATCACAGCCTTCATACGTTCTTCAAACTGGCCACGGTATTTGGTACCAGCTACAAGCGAGGCAAGATCAAGCGTAACGACACGTTTGCCAAAGAGCACGCGGGATACTTTTTTCTGAACGATACGTAGCGCCAAGCCTTCGGCGATAGCTGTTTTACCAACACCAGGCTCACCTATCAAGATAGGGTTATTTTTCTTGCGGCGGCTCAAGATTTGGGCCACACGCTCAATTTCCTTCTCACGCCCTACGATGGGGTCAAGTTTGTTGGCTTCGGCCAACTTAGTGAGATCGCGACCAAAATTATCGAGCACTGGGGTGCGTGATTTTTCGGAAGAGGCCGAAGAAGAACGAGGAGAGCCGGTGCCGCCTCCAAACATCGATTTTTCTTCGTCGTTTTCATCTGTGTCGGCATTCATAGGCTGATTGCCGGTGCGTTGATCGAGCATATCTTTGATGGTATCGTAGTTGATGTCATACTGATGCAGGATTTGTGTTGCGATACTGTCATCATCCCTAAGGATAGACAGCAGCAAATGCTCTGTACCAATGAGCTGACTTTTGAATATTTTGGCTTCTAAATAAGTGATTCTCAGTACCTTTTCAGATTGTTTAGTTAAGGGGATATTAGCCAAATTTTTGACATTTCCTTTGGCTGTTTTGCGGGTAGCCTCTTCGATGGTGTTACGCAAGTCATCGAGCGTAACGCCCAGCTTTTTGAGCAGTCCCACAGCAATCCCTTCTCCTTCCCTGATGATACCCAGAAGCAAGTGTTCTGTGCCAATGTAGTCGTGGCCCAAGCGAAGCGCTTCTTCACGACTTAAGGAAATAACTTCCTTCACTCTGTTTGAAAATTTTGCTTCCATATGTATATCAAATAAACAGTTGTTTCTCTTGAGTGGCTGGTTTAATTAAGCAACGATAGTAAATAATAAGGACAATCTCAAATTAATTGCTGCAAAAGGTGTGTTTTGTTGAAATTTTGTTGCAGGTAGCTGCGCGCTTCTACTCCACAACAAAACAAGAGGTCTAGTATACTTAAATTAGGTACAAATTCCTCAAAAGGTTTGCCAAAGACTTGCAGATAAGGTTTTGTGTCATTTTGTCTGCCGGGGGCATATCCCTTTTTGGGGTGTATTAGGTCTCGTAGGTCTTGCTCAGAGGGAGGTAAATCTGCCTGAGCCTGATATTGTGTGCTTTTTTGAGGGGTTTGGCTGGCGCCAAGTATTTGCAGACAAGTTGTCAGTAGTGCCCAGTTAAAATCAGCGAGCAGGTCATATTGTTGGGCGTATATAGGGGTGAAATAATCGGCATAATGTTCAAAATAAGGAGCTTTGCGGTAGGCAGTGACGATGCTTCGCCAATGAATTTGTTGCCAACGCTGGCTATTATCAATCATCACCTGACACATCGCTTGCTTGTGTTGGCTGTTGCCTTTGATGATAGGTATGGAGAGTGGTACAATACCTTGGCTACTAAGGATATAACAACGATTGCGGTAGCTTTGTTTTTGATAGTGTTCGTGAATATCGACCTTTACTTTGTCGGGGGCAGCCATACAAACGGCCATATAGGCCAAGCAGGGGGCGTATTGTAGGTCTATTAAATACTTTTCAGGCATTCAGAGAGAGTTGTTTGTTTTCATGTGTACGCAACTTTACGCCAAAAGGTCTGACCAGTTGGCTGCGAATTTATTGGCGAAGATAGCACAAACAGCCGCAAGTTTGTATCTTTGCAGCAAGGCATAACTATGTTTATACGCAATGTGGCTGTTAAAGTTGCTTTCTTTATTCCCTACTAGGGTACTTTATATTTTTTCAGACCTACTCTTTTTGTTGCTATACTACATTGTGCGGTATCGTTATAAAACTGTGCGTCAGAATATTAGCCAGTCTTTTCCTGAGAAGAGCGAGGCCGAGCACCGGCAGATTATTCGGCAGTGGTACACCCAATTTTGTGATTTAATTTTTGAGACCGTCCGCCTGATGAGCATCAGCCGCGCAGAGTTGCAACGGCGCGTTCAGTTCAAAAATCTAGATTTACTGACTTCTAAGATAGCCCACGGCCAATCTGTATTGGCACTGACTACCCACCATTGTAACTGGGAGTGGCTCCTCAACGCCACGGCTGCCTCGGTATCTTTTCCGATAGATGCGGTATATAAGCCGCTATCCAACCCCCTTGGCGCGTCATTTATGCAACAAATTCGGGGGCGTTTTGGCGCTTCGCCCGTAGCGATGAATATGGTCTTGCGTGAGATTATCCGCCGCAAAGGCCACGAACAACATGTGGTGGCGATGGTGGCGGATCAGCGGCCTTTCGGCAATTTACCAGAACATTATTATTGGGCAGATTTTTTGGGAAGGGAAAC
Source organism: Eisenibacter elegans DSM 3317 (assembly GCF_000430505.1). Taxonomy (NCBI): domain Bacteria; kingdom Pseudomonadati; phylum Bacteroidota; class Cytophagia; order Cytophagales; family Microscillaceae; genus Eisenibacter; species Eisenibacter elegans. The sequence goes on from NZ_KE387152.1 coordinate 688,478, forward strand.
AGCCTTCTATATAGGTGCAGAGAAGATCGCTCGCAAGACCAATTTTCCTGTACTTTTTATCGGGATGCGCCCCGGCGCAAAACGCGGCCATTATGAGGTGTTTTTTGAAGAAATTGCCCTCCCGCCATATCATGAGTATTATCCCAATGCCATACTAGACAAATACATTGCCCTAAGCGAGGAGCTCATCCGTCAATACCCTGCCAACTACCTTTGGTCTCACGACCGCTGGCGCGACCAACGGCCCTGGCATCAAACATCTGCCGCCCATTCTGAATAACAAACGCCGACAAAGTATCTCAAAAAAGTTGTGATGTTGTCGAAGATTTGCGTATTTTCAAGCCCGAAAATAATAGCATCATTCTTGCATCAACATATTTCACATTACTTATCTGTCGTCGAGCCACGACGCTCTAGCGATACAACAACTAACTCACTATGAAACGGCTATCGATAGTTTTACTTATCGCTATAAATGCGTATATTGCGTTTAACCAATACCTAAGCTATAGGCGATACAACCCCCCCACCAATTACCATTATCCTATAGCCCCCGAAGACTCTATCGATGTTCATTACCACCGCCCCGAAGCTGTAACCGAATATTATCGTGTGGCCAATGAGGCTGGGGTATTTGCCCGCAAAGTATGGTTCAATGATGGCATTGATGTGCTCTTTCCTGATGAACGTGATGAGCAAAGCCTAATGGCCAGTACCTATTATAACCAACTCATCAGCCAAGCTCGGGAGTTAGAAGCCCGCCTCCGAGCCTCCAAAAAACTCAAAAAAGCCAAGTATGACAACGAGGCCATTGCTTTTATAGAAGAAAAAGGTATCGCTCAAGACGAGTACATGATGTATAAGGCCGTACAAGAGCGCCCCTTGAGTAAAGGAGATACTTCGGCAGTTGTTTGGAAAGTACAGGGGATTCTCATAAAATTGGGCTATGATATTCCACATGACGGCCTTTTTATCGAAATTACAGAAGATGCAGTCAAAAAATTTCAAAAAAGCCGCAAATTGTTAGCCTCTGGCAAAGTAGACGAAATGACGATGCGAGAGCTACTGAAACACCAATAACCCCTTTATATTCAAACACTTACCCACACAAATAACCCCCAAAACTATGAGCAACGGCAGTAACTACGCAGACGAAATGTACAAAAATAGACTCGAAGAGGTCAAGAATTTGCTTTTCGGGCAAAACATCGAAAACTATGAGGAGCAAATTCAACAGATTCAACAAAATATCAACCAAAGCCAGCAGGTATTGCTTGCCAAAATTGAAGAAGTGAAAAACGAGCTGTTGCAAGCCCTCAAAGAAACACAAACCAATATGGGTGAGCGCCTCAAAGCACTTGAAGAAGCAGCACAAGCTGAGCTTGAGCGCCAAGACAAAGCCCATGTGAGCAAACAAGCCCTTAGTGCTTCTTTGGAAAATATTTCTAAAACCTTGCTCAACAACTAAATAAAACAACGCCCCCAACCTCATGGAAGATCAAGAAAAAAACGAACCCACCAACCCTAGCCCTCAAGCCGAGCAGCAAGCCCAAGAGCCTGCTACTGCCAAACAGGCTACTATGGATGCTTCTAAGATAGATGCCTTCCGAGAGCTGATTATAGGGCCCGAGAAGCGTGAAATGCAAACCCAAATCCAAGGAATGAAGGAGCTTTTCACAGCCATGCTTATCGAAAACCGTAAGGAGTATGATACGCAAGTAGGCGAGATGAAGCAGATTTTTGTAGAGGCGCTGGAGCAAAACCGCAAGGTGTTTCAGGAGCAAATGCAAGAACTCTACGACAAGCTCCCCCGTATGATACAAGGAGCTTCTCAGCAGAGTACTGCCGAAGCCGCCATGCAGCATATTCTACTGACAGAGCTAACCCAACAGGCCGCGCCCGCAGCCCAGCAAGGACTCTCGCGCCTAGATGCAGTCAAAGAGCTGATTGCAGGCCAACAGATGAAAGACATCGATAAGCGCCTCCTCAAAGCTCAACAGGAAATAGGACAGGTAACCGATGCCACCCATCAGGCCTTACTCTCGATGACCCAGACCCTCAGCGAGGAAATCCGCCAAATGGAAGAGGAATTTACCCAAAAAATGCATCAAACTGTAGAGCGTATCAGCGCCAAACTGCACCAGAACGACCAAAAGCAAGCCGACAAGGCTACGGCGGCTCAGTGGATAGCAGAAGTGGCACAGAAAATAACCCAAGCCTAATACCACCCCTCTTATGGAGTCACAAGCCCAAGAAGATGAAGTACTGAAGCAGTTGCGCGAACTCTTGCTGGCTGATGAATTGCAGCAGAGGGAAGAACTGCGCCAAGAGTTGGAAACAATCAAGGCGCAGCTAGACCCTTTGGTGGCTCAAAAGGTAGAATCGCTTACCAATAAATTGCTCGAACTGTCGGAGCCGGTCATTAGCCAAAAAGTCCATAGTGAACTGATGCAAGCGCAAGATACCATCGCACACGCAATCCAGCCTATGCTGGGGCGTATGGTCAGCAGCTACATCAAACGTGAGCTAGAACGCCTCTCGGATAATATCGACCAGCGCCTCGAACGGGCATTCTCTCTAAAAAATATCTTCAAACAATTCTCCGCTTTGTGGGAAGGAGTCAGCTACCGCGATGTGTTGTTACAAGAAAGCAACAAAGCCCGCGTAGAAGAGGTATATGTCATCAACCAAGCGTCAGGGCTTTTGGTGGGTAAATACTCCACCGGAGATACCATAGACCAAGACCTGATAGCCGGCATGCTTACGGCTATTAAAGCCTTTATTGAAGACGCATTCAAGCAAAAAGGTGGCTCCTTGGATATGATAGAATATGGCTCACTCAAAATCATTCTCCATAATTACTACCGCTTTTATATCGCAGTAGTGGTGTCTGGAGTGGTCAACTCGGCCACCAAAAATGGATTGATAGAGTATATGAACGTCTTTGCTGAAAAATTCCTCTCCCAACCACCGGAGATGATCAGTGAAGAAGATATTGGACAAAAATTAGCACAATATTTCGGAAAACTCCATGCAGCAAATCAGTAAAAAAGTTATTTTAGTCGGGCACTTCGGCGTGGGAAAGTCCTCACTAGTGCGTCAGTTTGTTTATCAAAAATTCTCTGATGAGTATCTTACTACCTTGGGAGTAAAGATTGATAAAAAGCTCGTCGAGTTTGCTGCCCATACCGTCAACATGATTATCTGGGATGTGGCCGGAGAGGTTACCCAGAAAAAAGTACCAACTTCGTATTATCTCGGAGCGCATGGTATTATTTATGTGTTTGATTTGAGCCGCTCGTCTACCTTCCAAAATGTGAAAGAAGATATTGATTACCTTCGGAAAATGCTGCCACAGGCGCATTTCTGTGTGGTAGGCAATAAACGCGATTTGGTCAAGGATGAAGATATCGCTGAAGTAAAACAGAGCTTCCCGCTAGAGATTAATTTTTTGACCAGTGCGCGCACTGGCGAACACGTAGAAGAGATGTTTCGATACATTGCAGAACAAATGACCTAGATGGAGCAAGCCAAGCAATATTTGCTTCAGTACAAAGATTTGCATCAGCCCCAAATCCAGTTTGTACTCCTCAATACCGAAGGCCACGTGGTAGCCAGCGATGACGCTATTGTGTCGCTAAAAGACTATCAAACGCGCTCGGTATTTGGAGCGCTTAGCTTCTTTGAGCACCTTGCGCCTATCATACAAGCGTTGCAGCCACAAGATCAGCCGATTGTTTTCCCAAGGCTCGAAATTTCAATTTTGGGAACAGAGGGGGTCTTTGACTTTATTTTTGAGGCATTTAGCCCCCAAGAGGGAGTACCACCGCTACTTGCCTGGCGGATAGAACAAAGCCAATACCACAACCAGTACCTCTATAAGGTACAACAAGAGCGCAACGAGTCGTTGATAGGCAACGACCAAGTACAACAAGAGCGCAAACGTGTCAAAAAGCTGCAAGCAGCCTTTGAACAAATACAGACACAATACCAACGGGTTCAGTCGCGCCGCTCACACTCCAGCCGCTACTTGTATGAGCTCCAGCAGTTTTTGTTTACCCAACAAATTCAAGGAGTTCGGGCTTTTTTTCAAGATTGTGGCGCAGTCCTTTCTCCTAAAGACGAAGTATCGGCAGATTTCGTGTGGTTTTATCCACAAGGGCGGCATATTTGTGTGGTCTTTGGCGATATGTCGGGCATAGAAGCCGAGGCTTTGTACCAGACAATGGTCATCCAGCGTACCCTAGGGGATCTCATCAACAGCCATACTCCCAATGATTGTGAGGGCTTGTTATCGGCTCTTATCGCCTCCGAAACGCTCAAACAAGCTGATATAGCCCTAGACCGGTTTTTTAAGGTGGCGGTGTTATCATTGGATTTGCAAACTCAGGTGCTCAGATATGCCGCCATCAAGCAGGATGCGTTGTTTGTGCAAGCCGACGGAGCCGTCCACCAACTTAGTCCGACACACAATCACCAAGGCCAATTGCTGGAGCAGGCTGTGTCTCTACAATACCAAAGCGGTGCGCAAATCTACCTACTGTCTGACGGGTACTCCCAGCAAATAGGTGAAAGCAGCAATACCAAGTGGGGCGAAAAACGCATCCAACAGCTGTTACAACCTTCGGCAGCAAGCCTGCAAACGCAGGCGCAGGCATTCCAGAAAGCTTTTGACGAATGGCGTGGCAGCTACCCTCAAACGGATGATGCTACCTTTTTGGCACTCAAGCTGGCCTGATGCATTTGGGTATGGTAGCCGTCTTTTTCTGATTTAATCTTACCTTTGCAGGCGATAGACCTGCTTACAAGAACACACCCCAAATGAAAAAACACCGCCTCTTTGTAGGTTTGTGCTTGGCGATGCTATGTTGCCTACAAGCCTGTAACAACTCTGAAAACACCCAGAATACTCAGAATACAAGCAGTACACCCCCACTGGTATTGCAACCTACACCTGATTTCAACGCCGACTCAGCCTACGCATTTATTGAGCGTCAGGTGGCTTTTGGCCCACGTGTACCTAATACAGCAGCCCACCGCCGCTGTGGAGAGTACTTAAGCCAAACCCTACGGGGCTATGGCTGGGAGGTGATGGAGCAATCGTTTGAGGCAAGAGCCTATGACAGCACCCTGCTCCAAGGGCGTAACATCATCGCAAGCTACAACCCACAAGCGGCCAAGCGTATTTTGTTGGCGGCTCACTGGGATACCCGTCACGTAGCCGACAAGGACAGTGTCCGCAAAAACGAGCCTTTTGATGGAGCCAATGACGGGGGAAGCGGCGTAGGAGTACTGCTCGAAATAGCCCGTATCCTCGGAACGGTAGATACCAGCCTTTCCAATGTAGGGGTTGATATTATCTTATTTGATTTGGAAGACTATGGCTACCCCGAAAACTATGAAGGCCAACAAACGATGGAGTCTTGGTGTTTGGGTTCGCAGTATTGGGCCAAAAACAAACATCGAGACAACTACTCGGCCTACTATGGTATTTTGTTGGATATGGTGGGTGCCAAGGGAGCCCGATTTTACCGTGAGGGGCACTCGATGCAGTTTGCCGCAGGCATTACCCAAAAAGTATGGGGTATAGCCGCTAGGTTGGGCTATAGTAGCGTTTTTGTCAATCAGCAAAGCCCTGGAATTATGGACGATCATTACTATGTCAACAAAATCGCCAAAATTCCGATGATAGACATCGTAGAGTTTAACCCCGAAGATGGCCGCTCTTATTTTGGGCACTATCACCATACACACGCCGACAATATGTCTATCATTGATACAGCCACACTGAAGGCTGTAGGGCAAACAGTATTGCAGGTGATTTTTAACGAAGCCGCCCCGGCTAGTTGATGGTTTTGCTTTATGATAAGATATATCACTATCATTTTTTGTGTCTTGGGAGGCATCAGCCTCGGAGGGTGCTCCCCAAGTTTGGAACAACAGTTTGAGGGGCGTTGGGTGTATTTGTCGCCCCAAGGCTCACACTTAAACCTTGTTTTTTATACTGATGGCACTGCGCGCCGGCAGAGTGTCAAGTCGGTAGAATCGCTGTTTTACCGTTTTGACGATGGGCGTGTCATCAAGATTTACAACAGCGCGCAAGTGGGGGATGTATTTCGGTTTGAGTTTCGGGGCGATACACTCATTCTCACAGAGGCCAGCAACGGACAGTATCAAGAAGTTTTGGTGAGGAAGTAGGAGAGGTATCTAGCCCCATCTGATACCCAAGAGCATAACGACGAATGAAGTAACCCTAAGCGAGAATAAATATAAGGTATAGCTTCCGTAATGTCCTACGATTACCAAGGGAATATTGAGCAAGGCCAAGGAAATTACACCAAGAAAAATCCTTGGGAATCAATAAAACCAAATCCATTCCGGGGATTAGCATCCGTTTTTGGTCTTTTCCTAAATTTGGTGCAAATCCTCAGTGATAGGTTGGCAAATCTATCACTAAGGAGGTTTTTGAGGACTTGAGCGCCAAAATCACGGAAGAACCCTATTTTTTCTTCTTTGGTGCTTTATAAGGCACATATACGAATATTTGGTTGCCGTCACGGTCATCGAGTTCGAGCATCAGTTGTTTTTTATTGAGACTCAGAATAGCATACACCTGCTTGGCATTTTCTTCAGACGAATGGATGACGAGCTGGGTCTCGTCTGTATTAAACGCCCAAGAATTGCGTTGCATCACCTTGCCGGCAGGGGTACGGATATAGCAGGTACCATTGGCGGCAAACTCTAGAAGGTTGCTCGTTCCGGCACGGGAGCTGACAATATCACTGTCATAGACTTTATTTTCGAGCTTGAGTTGGTTGAGTTGCCATAGTGTACTAGTCAGCAATTCGCGTTTGTTGCTATTGGTTTGGGCCTGGCTCATCAATAAGCCAAGGGCAAAACACCATACAAGAAGCAGGGGTATCTTGGGAGTAAATTTCATAAACAGTCAGATGGGTTTGGAGCTTAAATTTGTACAATAGCCCAAGGCAAGAAGCAGCCATTTTAGGGCAAGCAGCTATGTGTATGTGCTATATTTCTATCCAAATGAACGCAAAAGCCAAGCCATTCGGTACGCAGGACACCTTGTTTTTAGCTAAAGACACGCCACTCACGCCAAAGGATGTATAGCGCCATCAAAATAATAAAAACACCGAACATACGCCGCAAGGCCTTGGCCGGAAGCTGCCGTGCGATTTGCCCGCCCAACAATACGCCCACAATCATCGCTGTTGTGAAGGACAACAGAAAAGGCCAGTCAAGATGATAACGCCATAGGTCGCCTAGTAGGCCTGTGAGGGCATTGATACCAATGATAAAGAGCGAAGTCCCCACAGCTTGTTGTACGGGCAGGGCTGCAATCCCCATCAGCATAGGTACTATCAAAAAGCCCCCACCGGCTCCCACCATCCCTGTAAGCCAGCCAAGCCCTAAGCCCCCCATTGCCAAGCGCCAAGGTTTGGAGGCTGGCGCTGGAGTATCTTCGGGGCGAAACATCCAGTAAGCAGCATAAAACATCAATCCAGCAAAGAGGGTCATCAGTAGGCCACCCCGCGAGAGATTCAAAGCCCCAAAGTGAAGGCGCTCAGGCAAGGCCGGCAACAAGTAGTTGCGGGTGAACACAACTGAGAAAATCGAGGGAATGGCTACCCAATATCCTTGTCTTAGGCGGACAAGGTGCTTGCGGGCATAGTCAAAAACTCCGACCCAAGCCGACACCCCGACCACAAAAAGTGAATAGGCCGTAGCCAAAATAGGTGTTACCTGAAAAACATATACAAATAAGGGGATGGTAAGGATAGAACCGCCGCCGCCCAACAACCCCATCACAAGGCCGGTTAATAATGCTATTAAAAATGTGGTAAACAATGTTTTGACGTAAGATATAGAGAGTATGAGGCCCTGTTTTGCCGTTTAATCAATGAGTAGCACTTGGCTCTTCCGAACAAAAGCCGTTTTGCCATTCCAGCGGGTTTCGAGCCAGATATCTTGCTCTCCTGCAACCTCTACCCGATAGCCACGGCGGAGCATCTGCAACAAATCGGCTCCGGCAGAAGGCGCGCTCATCAGACAGGCGTTTTCTTGGGTGATGATGGCTTTTCGAGGGGGGGGGATGAGGTTGTTGAGCGTGATAAGTAATATCAGTAGGCTCATCAACAAGCTGGTGTAATACCAAGGTACACGACGGCGGTATTGATTACGGCGGATGACTACCATCAACACCAAGACATAGAGCGCGATGAGCAACAAGGAAAACAAAAAATGATGACGGTGTAAGAAAACCTGTAAAAACTCCCAATCGGACTGTCGGTAGCCCTCTAACTTATACTCTGCGGCCATTTCTTGGATTTTGGCCAAGGCTTTGTCATCGGGCGATAGGTGATAATAGGTATGAAGATAATACAAAGCAGAGACATAATTTTGTTGTTGCTCACAGATGTAGGCCATTTTGAGCAGCATACTAGGTGATACTTTTTGCGACTGCTCGTGTAGAGATTTGTATTTCTCTAAGGCTTGCGAGTATTGCTTGTTTAAAAAAAGCGCATCTGCCTCTTGCAATAGCCGTTGGTCTTGGGCCTGCAAAGCTCCCCCTATGCTGTAGCATAAGCCCAGAAGTATCATCCAAAAATATTTTTTTGCGAGCAAAGCTTGCATATATGCACGGGGAATATTTATATTTGCCCTGCAATTAAGCAAAAAGGTAACAAATAAACAAATGTTTCTCCTTGGGGCTTCCCTTAGGTTGAATCTTCTCCTTCCCTTATCAAGCAACTTCTTGTAATGTGGACAGCCTGTGAAGCAATGACTTCCAGCAACTCTGCCTCATTACTTGAAGTTGTTTTTTTATGGGATAATGTGCTGGTAGCACGAATTTTATGAAACATTGAACGGGTGATTTTACCCGTTTAAATGATTTATCAAACCTTTTGTCGAAACTATGTTACCACCACCAATTTTCAAATCCTTATCATCTATTGTATGTTTGCTAAGCCTGTTGGTCTTGGTTGTCCCGGCCTCGGGGCAGAACTGTGAGGGCTACTTTCCTTTTCAAGATGGCCGTGAGATTGAGTATGAGTCTTTTGACCGCAAAAACAAGTCTAGTGGTGTTACACAATACCAAGTACGCAAAAGCGACAAGCCCAATGCGATGCAAGTAAAGGCGACTATGACCGACTCCAAGGGCAAAGAAACTACTTCGATGGACTATGAGGTCTTTTGTGAGGGCGATGCTATGCGGATTTCGATGGATGCCTTTATGCCCAGTGAGGTGATGGCCGCCAACAGCAGCTATGAGATGCAGGTCAGCGAGTCATTTTTGGATATGCCTAACAACCTCCAAGTAGGGCAGAGCCTCCCTGAGGCCACGATGACTGTAGAAAGCTTTATGAGTGGCACCAAAGTCAATACCATTACCATCAGGCTCTATAACCGCAAAGTTGTGGGGCAAGAGAAAATCACAGTACCGGCAGGCACGTTTGACTGTTTCAAAATCACCTATGATTTTGAGTTCAACACCAAAACAATGGTGGGTATCTCAATCAAAGGCGAGCTACAAGAAACCCAGTGGGTCAGCAAACCTGTAGGAATGGTGCGCTCCGAAACTATCAGAAAGGGAAAGCTTTTTGGCAGTACTGTCCTCAGGGCAGTAAAGTAGTAGTTTAGGCTATGAACACGCCACCCCTCTAAGATTTGCTACCCTTGAGGGGTGGAGTATTTTGTCAGGGCTTCAGGGTAGACATTCCGCCATCTATGCCCATCACCTGTCCCGTAATCCAAGTCGATTTATCAGAGAGGAGAAAGAGGGCCGCGTCGGCCAGCTCCTGGGTAGAGCCTACACGGCCTAGGGGGTGTCTTTTGCCAGCGGCTTCGCGTTTGTCATCGCTGCTGAGCAACTTGGCAGCCAGTGGGGTATCGGTCAGAGAGGGGGCTATCACATTGACCCGAATCTGCTGCACAGCCCATTCGGCAGCCAGCGATCGCGCCAAGCCTTCTACTCCTGCTTTGGCGCTGGCGATAGAGGCATGAAAGGGCATCCCTGTGGTGGCGGCTACGGTGCTGAAGAGCACCACGCTGCTGCCCTTGGAGGCTTTGAGGGGCTTGAGCAACTGCTGGAGCAGGTTGGCCGCTCCCCATACATTGACCCTGAAGTCGTAGAGCCACTCTTCTTCTGTAAAGCGGTGAAAAGGTTTGAGGTTAATCGTACCCGGCGCATACACCACCCCGTGCAGCTCTGTGGGCAAGGCCGAGAGCAGTGCTTCGGGAATAGGCGTGGTTACGTCCCAAGGTGTATGGTGAGTGGGTAGGTCTGGTTGGTTGCGAGAGGCAGTCCATACTTGATGGCCTTCGGCCAAGAGCTGCCGGGCAATATCATAACCAATACCTGAAGAAGCGCCGACTACTAAAAAATGCTTTGACATAGCGTTATCTCAATTTTGATTTGGTTGATACAACCCATCTGTCAAGCACTTTGTTAGGAGATGTTAGGCCTTTGTTTCAGTTAGGGCTTTCTTAGCTTCTTCTGCATTTTTGTAAAACTTGATACCCAAGTCCAAACCCATCGTCTGAATAGAGGTAACGAGCAACTTGATGGTAGTGCCTTCTATAAAACTGTCGCTATTAATCACTCCGATTTGGAGCTTGCCCTCAATGCTTTTGTATAACTCTGGTAAGTAGCTCGTAACCAGCCAAGTACGCCCCAAAAGCGGGGTAGATTTCACCTTCTTGATATCGATGATGACCGTACTAATTTTGCTAGATTGTTTTACATCTTCAAGAATGGCGTTGAAGCCTCCCTTGAAATCGTCTACATTGACGTGTCCTTCCGAATAGATGAGGTAGTATTGGCCTTCGCGGTCGACAGAAGTTACAGAAGTTTGTTTAGTGTTTTGAAAAATCACGTCCATAAGCGTATCGGTTTGTTTGGAGTAGATAAGTAAGATAAGGCGCAAGCGCTCTCGGGCGAATTGCTTCACCCAAAGTACACATTTTTTGTGTATTTTTTGTACTATTGTCAAAAAACTAACACTATGAGCTTTTTAGCCACTCCTTTTTCGCTTTACCTGACGGTAGTGCTCTACCTAGTTGCAGGGATTAATCATTTTATCAACCCTCGGTTTTATGAGCGGATGATGCCCTCGTTTTTGCCCGCTCCGGTGTTGCTCCACAAGCTGGCCGGCGTAGTGGAGATTGTGCTTGCAGTAGCGTTGCTGATTCCGGCTTGGCGTTTGTGGGCTGTTTGGGGCTTGGTAGCGTTGTTGGTATCTTTTTTCTTGGTGCATATCCCGCACCTCATCCGGCCACCTATCAAAAAAGTACCTTACTGGATATATTTGGTGCGTGTCCCTATCCAGTTTTTCCTTATTTATTGGGCTTGGTCCTTACAGTATGTATCTTGATGCGAGCAGGGGCATTTCTGGTTGGGTATTGGTCAATGAGGCGTTTGTCGACCAATGGCTCAGGCAAGGTTCGCAAGGCAGGTATAATTATACCTACTTTGCGTTTAAACCTGCTCCGAATCCACACAGCTCAGAAATGGCTGTTGGTGTGGAGATGAATCGTAGCCTGAGCGCCTAAATCACAGAAAGTCCGAGATATTTAGCAGCAGGCTTAGGCATTTATATTTTGGTAAGCCTCCAATGCCTGAATAAAGTCTTTTAGGTGCTCTATCTCTACGTGTTCCATCAAGACAATCTTATACCATTCATTGTCATCGTGATGTTTTTGAGGGACAAGGTTGTATTTGGTGGCGATTTCTGGGGGGATAAAAGCCGCCTGAATGGTAACGACATTCATATCAGATTGCCTGAAATATACGATATTGAGCTTATCCAAGGCCTCACAGAGCCATTTGGTACGTAGTTTCAGGATATTTATTTTCTCATACCACTTTTGTCGGGGCAATGCGCCCACGCTACTTGGCGCAAGAAGGGCAAATTCAGAAAATAGCCGGCACCAGACACGCCATCGGAGGATTCCAAAAAAATACCGAATGGATTTTTGAAAAACACAGCTTCGACCTCAGCCAAGGAGCCGTGTGCTACCTTTTCTCTGACGGCTACGAAGACCAAATCGGGGGAGACACACAGAAAAAGTGTATGACCGCCCGCTTTAGAGCGCACCTCCAAGAGGTTCACCACCTTCCTTGCCAAACCCAAAAACAACAACTCGAAGACACCTCAAAGAATGACAGGGAGGCCTCTCCCAAGTAGATGATATCTTGGTGATGGGCTTTAAGGTATTGGGCAAGGCGAGTACCACCACACAAAAACAAACCCTCTCTAGCGAAACAGCCTGAGAGGGTAGGGGAAGATCGTTTGGAGCAAGGGCTTAGGCAGGGTTATAACGTGTATCTACCCCAGACTCCGTGTAGTGAGGAACCCAACCCGATTGGTCTATAAAGATACGAATGGCTTTCACGTTGGGGTTGGTTACTCCGGCATCAAACCAATGCTTGGTATGCGCGGGCACTGAAATCAAGTCGCCCGCCTCACACAAAACATTGAAGACAGGGTCTTGCCCATTGTCCAAGTTGAACCAAAACAAGCCGCTTCCTTCTACAAAAAAGCGCACCTCATCTTCGGTATGGGTGTGCTCGTGTAAAAACTTCTCGCGGAGGGCTGTGTAGTTGGGCGTGTGTGCGTTGATGTTGAGCACGTCAGCAGTTTGGTATCCCCCTTTTTCCATCAAAGGCTTCAGCGCGTGGGCATAGGCGTTGAGAATGGTTTCTTGATCAGCCTCGGGGCTAAACTGTACCGCAGCCTCCCATTGGTCAAAAAAGACCCCACGGGCATTCAGAAAAGCACGAATTTCGGCTACATCGCGGATACTTTTGTTTTGGTCGGGTATGTTGAGTACGGCCATAGTGATGAATACAGATTAGTGATGCGAATTGATTCTATGTAATGTGTGGTATTGAGTAGGAAGCGCCCAATTTTCGCCACGGATGCACGGATGTTTTGTACTGATTTGTGTATTAGTGGCTGATTTCATAACCAAAACTCCTTCTCCAGCCATAAAGTTCGGCAACAAGGGGCACATTGATAATAGGCATCTTTGATTTTTGGGGACAGTGTGTGTATTTCAAGCCCTCTGTTTATCAGCACAAGTTTAACCGCAAAGCTCTATACATCAAGTGTTATACAAAGTCTGATAAATCAACACCACGTTAGAAAATATCTATTGGTACAAACAAACGCTAAAGTTTATTGACAACCCTTTTGATACCATTACGGAGTAATGACACATTGAAATTAATCAATAAACCTAGTTTATAGCCACCTAGCTTCATATAAGTCAACGTTTGAGCAAGATGAATATCATTTAAAGTCTTCACACTTTTTATCTCAATGATTAACTTATTTTCTATTAACAAGTCAATTCTGTAACCATATGCTAACTTAACATCTTCAAAGACAAGAGGCATCGATTTTTCTTTTTCTACAAGTAAACCTGACTTGGTAATTTTATAAAACAGACATTCTTGATAAGCGCTTTCTAACAGCCCGGAACCTAATCCTGAATGAACTTCGATGGCTAATCCAATTACTTTTATTTGCTATTTCATTTTCAGTCATCTTTTTGTCCTCAAAATAGAAAGCGATTTCTAGTTAAGAAGAGGGGTTGTAATTACAATAAATAAGTTAAGTGATATCGTAATGAAATGCAACTATAAGCATTATATTTTGTGCGAACTTGTAGCTAAGCCAACTCTGCGTCCTTTGCGGTTAAGGTTGTTCTGTGTCCTTGTCAGCAATCCTGTCACGAAGAGATGAAGCCTAAGTGGTCTCCCAAGGTCTTAGTTGCAGCACGCATTCCATCAAAAACTCCAGCACCTCTATCTTGCGCTTAGCCTCCTCCAGTGTGCGTCCCCAGGTGTAGAGGCCGTGGCCGGCAAGGAGGTATCCCTGCGTTTGCGGATTTTGCGCCATATACTTACGCACCTCGGCGCTCAGTGGCTCCATCTCCTGCGCATTGGCAAAAATGGGCAGCCACACACTAGTGTCGTGCGTTTGGATATTGTCCAAGCCCTTGAGCATCTCAAAGCCCTCCAATACCAACCCCCCTTGGGCGGCATAAATGCGCGAGAGCACTGTCCCCGCCACCGAATGCGTGTGCAACACCGCCCCAATGTTTGGGTTTTCGTACAGCTGCGTATGCAGCAAAGTCTCCGCCGACGACCGAAGCCCCTCATATCCTGGCAGAGGCTTGGCCTGCGCATCAATTTCCATCAGGTGGTGGAGGCCAAACTTCGACTTATCCACCCCTGATACCGAAATCGTGAAGGTATCCTCTTGTGGTGTGGGGTTGCGAAACGAATAATTGGTGCTCGTGGCCATCGACCAGCCACGGTCATTAAAAATACGGATAATTTCCAGCAGGGTATCTACCTGCGCAATACGGGTCATATGCATAACAGTCTCAAACAATGCGGGTTCAGTAACCCCTATTTGGGTAAGCAGTTTTTTGAATCAAAGCCAAATTAGAAAATGTTCGGAGGTACGGAAATCCAGTAAATCCTGGTCCTCTTTTTGGGGCTTGCCCTGCGAGCCGTGCCATCACCTGTAGTCCCTGTGGCTCAGGGCTGTGAAGCACAGCCCTGAGCCACAGGGAGCTACTTGGCTCTGTCCCTAAGCCGCTTACGCACGAGCCGGGCTAGCGCACAAACGCCAGCACAGTCTGCTCAATGATGTCGGAGCACTCCAGCAGTTGGGCTTTCGTCATCACCAGTGGCGGAGCAAAGCGGATGATATTGCCGTGGGTAGGCTTGGCCAGCAGGCCATTGTCTTTCAGCGCCAAGCACAAGCGCCAAGCCGTATCACTCGTCGCGCTGTCATTGATGACAATTGCATTGAGCAGCCCCTTGCCGCGCACCAGCGTAATCAAGTCCGACTTGGCGATGAGCGCCTGCATTCGCTCACGGAACAACTCCCCGAGCTGATAGGCATTGTCGGCCAAATTCTCCTCTTTCAGCACCTCTAGTGCGGCTATGGCCACCTTACAGGCCAGCGGATTACCCCCATAGGTAGAGCCGTGCTCTCCGGGTTTGATGGTGAGCATAATCTCGTCGCGAGCCAACACAGCCGACACCGGAAAAACCCCGCCCGAAAGCGCCTTGCCCAAAATCAGTATATCGGGTTGAAACCCTTCGTAGTCGCAGGCCAGCATCTTGCCGGTGCGTGCCAGTCCGGTTTGCACTTCGTCGGCAATGAAAAGCACATTTTTCGCCTTGCACATTTCATAAGCCTGACGTAGATAGCCTTTGTCGGGCACTACCACGCCGGCCTCTCCTTGGATAGGCTCTACCATAAAGCCGGCCACATTGGGGTCTTCAAGCGCCTTGGCCAGGGCCTCTAGGTCGTTGTAGGGAATGATTTCGTAACCCGGCATATAAGGCCCAAAGTCATTGCGCGCTACTGGGTCGGTAGACGAAGAGACCGCCGCCAAGGTGCGTCCCCAGAAGTTGTTTTGGGCAAACAAGATTTTGGCCTGATTGCTCGGCACACCCTTGACCTTATACGCCCATTTGCGGCAGAGCTTGTTGGCTGTTTCGCCACCTTCTACGCCCGTATTCATCGGCAACACGCGATCGTAACCAAAATATTGGGTAATATAGCGCTCATATTCGCCCAACACATCGTTATAAAAGGCACGAGAAGTGAGGGTCAGCTTTTGGGCTTGCTCACAAAGCGCCTGAATGATTTTGGGGTGGCAGTGCCCCTGATTGACCGCACTGTAGGCCGAGAGAAAATCAAAATAACGTTTCCCTTCTACATCCCACAGATACACCCCTTCGCCACGGCTCAAGACGACCGGCAGCGGGTGGTAGTTGTGTGCGCCATATTGGTTTTCTAAATCGATGGCGTCTTGACTTGAGGAAATGCTTGTTTTTGTCATAGGAGCAAGTGTTACATAGTGTGTCTGAATATGAGTACAAACCAAAATAGGAGGGAAAAAGGAGCGATACCTTGTGGTGGCCTTTGTGCAAAGATACACAATGAGGCTAAGATTGAATAAAAAACCCCATGTTTTCCTACTTTCCTTTGGGCAGAGGCTTGCAGCTTGGTATTTTTTTTGCCTAATTTGAGCCAAGCACCACACCTACCCAAGTCAAGAATGCCACACACTGAAAAACAACCCCTCACTGCCGAAGACTATTACTACGACCCACGGGGTTTTAAGGTTTTCACCGAGCAATACCTCCTCAAACGAGGTCATTGCTGCAAAAATAACTGCCGCCACTGCCCCTACAGCATCCGGCATAAGAAGGGCTGAGCAGAGGCCAAATACCAGAGCACAAAAGATTTTGCCTGAACAATTGCGATTTTACACTAGAATACCTACATTTGCAATCCGTTTTTAGAAACAGGCCGGAATCATTCCTTTTGAGCACTTATAAAAATATTTACCACAATGGCTAGAGTTTGTCAAATTACCGGAAAGAAGACACAAGTAGGTAACAACGTGTCTCACGCCAACAACAAAACAAAGCGCAAGTTTTACCCCAACTTGCAAAAGAAGCGCTTCTTCGTAGAAAGCACTGGTGAGTGGATTACTTTGAAAGTTTCTTCACACGGTATCCGCATCATCAACAAAATCGGTGTTGAAGCCGCTATCAAAAAAGCACGCGCAAAGTCGCTTACAGACGTACAAATCTAACAATGCTTGTACGCTTAAGCCTTCTCAAGAGTCTTGCTTCCTAAATAGGAGGCAAGATTTTTTTTTGCACTTGAGGGAATCCATCATTTTTTGACCAAAACCAGCTTTGGGTTTGTGAATGCCCGGCATGAGTTGATTAAGCCCCAATTGACACACAAAAACAGGAGCAGACTAGAGCCGTATTTTGATTGATGTGGCAACATTTATACAAACCTTGGCGTTATTAGTCTACCAAAACAACCCATTTGTAGAATAAACTAAAGCAAGGTTTATTTTGGCATAAAGCTTGGTAAGGTCTAAGAAAAATAATATTTTTGCTCAAATTACCAAACCACTACAAACCAAACAAGCTTTTGACCAAAGCCTTGATTATCAAACCTGAAAGTACACCAAACACTATGAAAACGACCTTTCAACCTTCAGCTAATCAATCTTCAAAAAGCATAGAACAGCAAGTTTCCTCTATCCGTGCAAAAAGCATCCGGCTCAAGGCAGCCATGCAACGATTGGATGAAGCCTTGGCGCAAATGGAGCGAGAAACGGGGCACAATAAAAAACGCTAACTTCAAAAATAGGGGACACAGGTGCTTGTCAAAACATCAGGGGTGGTCATCCACTATCTCAAATACAGCGAAACTTCGATTATCACCAAAGTATATACCGAAGAGCTTGGGCTACAAACTTACCTCGTCAGTGGGGTGCGTAGCGCCAAAAACCGCAACAAAATCGCGCTCTATCAGCCGCTAAGCCTTCTGGATATGGTCGTATACTACCAAAAAGATGTGCAGCGCATTTACCGTATTTCAGAAGTTAAACCCGCTCCTGCGCTCCGCCAAATTCCTTTTGACCCCAACAAAACCGCTGTAGCGCTTTTCCTCTCCGAAGCCCTCTACCGTATTCTGAAAGAAGATACTCCACAGCCGGAGCTGTATGCCTATCTCAAGCAACATATCCTCTGGCTCGACAACGCCACGGAGGGGCTAGGGCTTTTCCATAGTTATTTCTTATTGCATCTTGCTACTTTTCTAGGCTTCGGCATCAGCCAAGGCTCAGAGCTATTGGCACAAGTACAGGCCTACAACCCTAGTCTGATAGGGCCTACAGAGCAGGCAGCGGTGGCAGACTTGCTGGATGCCTTGTTATTGGCTTCACAACCCCCAAGCAGCCACCCGGCTGCGCCGCTCATCAAACACAAAACGGTAGATGCACTGCTTGATTTTTACCGCCTGCATATCGACAATATGCCCGCACTCAAGTCCTTGGCCGTGTTGCGAGAGGTGATGCGTTCTTAGAGTTTGTCTACATTTTCAGCGCGGCGCTCAAAACAAGCTGATTTTTGTGCTGATACTGGACAAAAAGCGCAGGCCTTGTGTTGAGCCTACGATTTTAATCGGGTGAGGGCTACGACGAGCATTTTTAACGAATTAGCAGCTAAAAAGCAGTGGTTTGGTGTCGATGAAAATCATTTTAGGCAAGCTCTTAGTGAGTACCGATGATGGTTTTAGCTACAAGTACACAGGTTTGATATTGATTCTTGTAGCTTTTTAGGACAGCCAATGCCGCACAGCAGCCAACTCCTCCTCACAGACTTCGTGTGGGCGGTTGGCGTAGATATGGCAAGAGACTTGGCCTTGCATTTGTTCAAAAACAGCGGCAGTCTCTCGGACGCGGGCTGGGGGAACCCACTCATCTACTTCGCTACTCGACAAAAATATGGGTGTTTGAGACAAACTCCCCGTAGGCGGCCAAACACTGCCAGCCTCGCCCGGCAAGCCCCCCGTAAAGCAGCAAACGGCCTTGTAGTGCGTAGGATTGCGGTATATAAAGTCGGCCAGTAGACAAGCGCCCTGTGAAAAGCCTACCAAGACCACCTGTGAGGGGGCGAGGCCTAGCGCCGTAAAACGCTCGATACTGGTGGCGACGGCCTCGTGGGCGTGGTCGAGCCAAGGTTGGTTGTCGGCCAGCGGCATCATAAACTTTTGCGGATACCACGTTTGTTCGTGTGCAGCGGGGGCTACAATAGGGAAATCAGCCCAGCCCAAGTATCCGAGTAGGTCTAACATAAAGGCCGGCGACTGCCCGCGCCCGTGTATGGCTACAATCCCGAAGCCATACTGCCCCACGCGACCAAGATTGGCAGCGTGGGCAGGAAGGTCTAGATGAGGGTTGGTCATGAGATATAGTCGGGCACGGTGATAGGCTCTAGCGGAGCGATGATTTCGTCACGGCGGTGCTCAAACATCGGAGGGAGCAAGAGCTGGTGGCCGAGGTAACGAAGTCGATGTCTTCTTGTGCGCCACCCACACAGACAGTGAGGTGGTGTAGGCCAGTGATGTATTCAGATGGGTTCATAGAATGATAGATGTTGTGGGTTTTTGAATATACTTTTTCCCATAACAAGTATCACTATTACTTGTTCTTCCCAAACCTTGTAGAAGGCGGTATTCTTAAACTAGTTCAATCTTTTTGGCGATAAAATCGGGCCTTCATCTTGCTCAGAAACTCGGGAGTGATGCCCAGATACGAGGCGACATACTTTTGTGGAACCAGCTGCTCTAGCTTGGGGAAGGTGCTGACGAAGGCCTCATAGCGCTGCTCGGCACTGAAGGAAATATTGCGGATGATGCGCTTCTGATGGTTGATGAGTGATTTTTGGAACAGCAACCTGAAGTAGCGCTCAAATCCGGGAGCGGCAGAAACGAGGGTCTCAAATCGGGCTTGGTCGAAGCTGTAGACTTCTGTCGGGCTGATGGCCTTGATGCCATAATAGGAGAGGGTATTGTCTTGCATGCTCTGTAGGTCGCCGGTCCACCACATCGCCACCCCAAACTGAATGACGTGCTTGAAGCCAGCCTCGTCTTCGTGGTAGGTCATCAGGCAACCCCGCTTGATGAACATAAAGGGGCTGATATCCTCTCCTTGCCTCAGTACAAGGGCGTTTTTTTTGAACTTACGCAACAGGCCAAGTTCAAAAAATAGCGCCATCTCCTCAGTACTGATTGGGCTCAAATGGCTAATATTGGCTTGGATGTTGGTGAGGTCAGTCATAGAGCGCTAGTTGATTTGTATTTTTTATTATGATAATAATATCAATGGTATCGTGTGTAATTATGGCGACTGTAAGGGAGCGTGCACGCTGATGCAATCGAGTACTGCTTTGGGAGCCAAGGAACAAAGCCCTAAACGGGGAGAAACTCCACAAGCTTACGCTAGTTGGCAATAGTGCGCAAACTGTCTGACGAAGTGCAGGGTTTGGGCGGGGCGCTCCCACATACCAACGTGGCCTGTATGGTCTAGTACTTGGAGCAGGGCATTGGCAGGAAGACCCGCTTGTGTCAGCTCAAAAGGGATAAAACTATCTTGTTTGCCAAGAATGAACCCAAGCGGGAACTGGGCGCTTTGGAGCAGCGCTTGACGGTCGGAGCGGTCGCGCATCGTTTGGGTGTATTGGAGGATGGTTTCGTCGGGGGTTTGGCGGACCATCGTTTGGAGGGAGCTGAGGGCTTGGGTTAACTCGGGCAGGCGTGGTTCGTAGAACAGGCTTTTGACGAAGGCCTCCATAAAATCAGCCGACCCCCGCCGCCGGACAACCTGAAGGAGGTTGTTGCGTATGCGGCGCTTTTCTTCGTTGTCGGCGGCGGCAGTGGAATGGAAGAGACACAAACCGGCCACACGCTCCGGAAACAGTTCGGCAAAGGCTAGGGATACATAGCCTCCCATAGAGTGGCCGACAAGAGTAACGCGCTCAATACCTAGCTCGCTGAGTTGAGCGGCCAAGACGGTGGCTACACGCTCCATCGTGGGCAATTCGGGGAGTATGGGGCTTTGGCCGAAGCCAGGTAAGTCAGGGGTGAGTACGTAGAAGTCAGCCGCAAGGGTAGGCACGAAGTCGCGCCACAGTCTATGGTTTTCGCAAAAACCGTGTATTAAGATTAAGGGTGCGCGCTCAGCAACACCATAGGCAGGGAGATACAACATAAGCAAGCGGGACAGTGAGTGAATAAGGCAAATATAACACTTCACCCCCGACTTTTGCTACTGCTATACCTCAATCAGTAGGAGAGATGTCGACACTGCTGAGCCAAGCAAAGGCCTCTTCCTCGGACTTGAAGAAGGCTGTTTTGATGCTAGAAAGGCTTTCTTGGTAATTTTCGACGGAGAGCAAGGTGAAAAAATCCTCTGACATCACAAAGGCCTCTTTACTCAGCCCCAACGCAGCCAATTGAGGCATAATGACCTTGGCCGACCAGTCAGTGTCTTCGGGTGAAATCCCGCCTTCCATCAAGCGCAGGTCGTTGAGGCGCTCAAGATGAGGGTATTCTGACCGATAGCGGCGATATAGAGTAAGAAAAACTTCTTCGCCTTCTCGGAAATCAGCACCAAGGATAAAACCCTTGGCCATCCAGACAATACAAGGATTCTCGGACGAGAGGTAAATACCAATAGATTCGTTTTCAAATAGGAACATAGCGACACTTAGTTATTGAGCAAAAATGGACGAATCGTTTGCAAGGGATATTCATTGATTTGAGGACTTATAGGACTTGATTTTCTTGATTCTCAAAGATTTTCGGTGTGGCTATTTCCCTCAACCAATTTTTGTTGGTATAGTATACGTTATTTATGATTTATGGCATTGTGTCAAGTTTTATTTTGTTATTTAGCGATTGAAGCATACATAAGTAATGTATACATCGTTTTTGAAAAATAAATCTCATGCCGAGATTTCTAAGGGTTGGTATAGAAGTTTGTATGTTTGCGCTGTGTTTACCGTATTTATCAATTGAGTCCATAGATTTATGCAAGAGGCTAACCCAACAACAGATTTCAACGCTGATTTTTATAAGGAGATTTTCCACGAATATATCCCCTTCAACAAGTTTTTAGGATTTAGGCTAAGCCACGTAGCGCCTGAATATTCTGAGGTATTGATTCCCTTTCGGGAGGAGTTTATTGGCGACCCTCGGCTGGGGCGTTTGCACGGAGGGGTGTTGATGGTGGCGATGGATTCGGGGCAAGGAGTGGCCGCAATGACTACCATCGATATGCTGCGCGATAAGATAGCTACGCTCGACCTGCGCATCGACTACTTGGCTCCTGCCGGGCGCGAGGAGGTGGTGGTTGCTTCTAAGGTACACAAAAGCGGCAGCCGTGTGGTGTTTGTCAGCTCGGTGGCTTACCATCCCTCTGCGCCAGAGGTGATTTTGGCCGAAGGACGAGGGGTGTTTAGTGTCAAACGACGATAGCATTATCCCAAAATTCTTGGCAACAGGGGTATAGCGCCGTTGCCAAGGATTGCTACGCCAGAGAGAGAGATTAGGCCAATACCGCCGAAGGTTGAGTTTTTGGGTACAACAAGCCTTCGTAGAGCCGTTGGTATTGCCTTGCGACTACCGGTTGGGCATAGTATTGTAGGGCGTGTTGTCGGGCATTGTGGCGCAGTTGTTTTTTCTGGTTGGGGTCTTGGCTGGTTTCATACAACCAGCGGAGGGCTTGGTATAGGGCTGGCGCTTTGGCGGGTGTAGCCAAGCGCCCATTGTGGCCGTCTTGAATCATTTCGGGGATACCGCCCACAGCAAATGCGGCAGCAGGGGTGCCACAAGCCAGCGCCTCCATTAGGGTATTGGGTAGGTTATCTTCGAGAGAGGGCAGCACAAAGGCATCGGCCATCCCATAGACCTCTGCTACTGCAGCAGCACCATCTAACAAGCCTAGGTGCCGAACAGGGACAGGCAAGGGAGGGAGGGCTTCGGTTTGTTTGCCGAAGGTCAGCAAGATCATTTTTTCGAGCATTGCGGGCTGCTCTTGAGCGGCTATTTGCAGCGCCTGTATCAGGTAGTCAAATCCTTTGCGGGGATCTTGGATATTGGCAGCGCCAAAGAGCAAGACGAAGGCATCGTCGGGGATAGCGTGTTTTTGGCGGAGGCTTTCGGGCTGTATGGCGGGGCGGAACAGGTCGGTATCGATAGGGTTGGGGATGCTGTGTATCGGCACATTGCGCAAGATGCTGCTCTGTCGGGCGGCCTGTGCCAGCCACTCACTACAAGTAACGATGTGGAGGGGGAGTTGCTCCCAGTGTAGTTTTTTGGAAGCCCATACGCTATGCGAGAGGTCGTCGGCAGCAGGCCTACGGATGGAGGGACAATGGCCGCAGGCTTGTTGATAATTGGTACAGGCACCACTATAGTGGCAGCCCCCCGTAAAAGCCCACATATCGTGCAAAGTCCAGACAATGGGTTTCTGTAACTGCCCTAGCGCAGCAATGCCTTCTACAGAAAGCAGGCCGAAGTTGATCCAGTGGAGGTGGATGAGGTCTGTATCTTGTAGCCAAGGGTGTTTGTGGAGCTTTACCCCAAAGCGTCCCGGTGAAAAACTGAAACGTTGAGCGCGATTGGGCTCGTGTGGCCAGAAGAGTAAGCGCTCAGCAATAAAGTTAGCCCATAGCTGCTGGCGCTGCCAAAATGAACCCGCCCAGCCTTGCCAAGTAGCCGAAGCTTGGCGGCTGTGGCCTACTAAACTACGGACTTGAAGTTGTTCGTCTTGGGGGTAGGCACTGAGTGCTTGTGTCAGCCGCTTGCACGCAAGTGCAGCGCCACCACCTTTTTCGTAGGTGTTGATGAGGGTAATCTTCGTCATAAGGCAAGCATTCCGTTGGAGTGTAGAGCGTTTTAAAAACTTCCGCAAAGCGTTTGTCGAAAGTGGTGGTGTGTTCTACTAAATTTTAGTAGGTTTGCGATAAAAGGGGCAAAAACAGTGCCTTTTACTTCGTTATCGAAGAACTTAGTCCCGTTCAACAACAAACTCCCCCACACCCCCGAGCAGTGCTATGCTGCAAAGGTACAACACAATGGACTTTTGGTGGAATATTTTTGGCTATAACCCCGAAAACCCGCTCATTTTTACCAAACTTTCGTTTTGGGTATTTTGGGCTTTCGTGCTTTTGGGCTACCAGCAGGTGTATGGGCGCTTGCAGTGGCGCAACTGGTTTTTGCTAGGAGTCAGTCTGTTTTACTATTACAAAGCAGGCGGTTATTTTTTTGTACTCTTGTTGTGTTCTACGCTGATAGATTATGTGTTGGGTTGGTGGATATATGAAGCCCCCTCACGGCGGCTCAAGCGGTTGGGGCTGGGCTTGAGTGTGTGTATCAATTTGGGGGTCTTGGCTTATTTCAAATATGCCTACTTTGGCGTAGAGCTATATAACTACTGGATGCAGGCAGAGCTGAAGCCCATCAATGGGATGGCTTGGTGGTCCAACGCACTTTTTGACACCCAATACAATATCCACCATATTATCTTGCCGGTAGGTATTTCTTTTTACACTTTCCAGACCATCAGCTATACGGCCGATATTTATCGAGGGAAGCTCAAGCCGCTCTACCGCTTGCGTGATTTTGCGCTGTATGTTACGTTTTTCCCGCAGTTGGTGGCGGGGCCTATTGTACGGGCTGCCGAGTTTGCCCCCCAGCTCAACAGCCCTTACCAGATTGACCGTGAGGAGTATGGGCAGGGGATATTCTTGATAGTGAGTGGATTGGTTAAAAAAATCCTGATTGCCGACTTCATAGCTCTACACTTTGTTGACCGTGTCTTTGAGCGACCGGAGTTGTATACGGGCTTTGAAAACCTGATGGCGATGTATGGCTATGCCTTACAGATTTATTGCGATTTTTCGGGCTATACCGATATAGCCATTGGGTTGGCGCTTTTGCTGGGCTTTCAATTGCCTCAAAACTTCCGCGCCCCTTATTTGGCACAAAGCCCGGCAGACTTTTGGCGGCGGTGGCATATTTCGCTCTCCACGTGGCTACGCGACTATCTCTACATACCGCTGGGCGGCAACCGCTACGGAGCCGGCCGTACCTATCTGAACCTAATGTTGACAATGCTCTTGGGAGGGCTTTGGCACGGAGCCAACTTGCGCTTTGTACTTTGGGGAGCTTGGCACGGACTGGGGCTGTGTATTCATCGGTTGTGGCGTTATTATTTCCCCCTCGCGGAGCCGCTGAGGGGCTTGCCACGTTTTTGGGCAGGGGTACTGACCTTCCACTTTGTGTGCTTGGGCTGGTTGTTGTTCCGGGCTGATAGCCTCAATACCGTAGGCCTGATGCTAGGGCAGATGTGGCATAGCTTTGGCTGGAGCACTGCGGCAGAAGTGATGGGGTATTACCGAGAGGTATTTGCGTTGATGGGCTTGGGCTATTTGGCCCATATCTTGCCCCAAAACCTAAAAGCAGATTTTTGCCGCTTTTTTACGTTTCAGCCCGCTTGGGTACAAGCCATATTTATCACCCTGATAATCATTGCCTTGTATCAGGCTGACAGCGCAGGATTCCAGCCCTTTATTTATTTTCAATTTTAGCAAAATAGGCACAACAGTGAGGCAAATTGTACGCAAACCTTACAAGCGCATACAACCCCCTGCTTTTTTTGCTATTTTTGTGTTTTTGAGAATGAATTTTGCTAAAACAAAAGCCTGTCCTGCCGATACCTGAAGCAAGCCACCAATCATACCTCTATGGGTACTATCAAAGATTATTTTCTACAGTTCAAAAGTAAGCTGGCCGCCGAACGCAGCAATGTCAAACGCTATACACAGCACTACAACGAAGTCAAAAATATTGGCATCCTGTTTAACATCCGCGATATGTCTAAATATCAGTCGCTCAATGATTTGGTAGACCAACTCAAGCGCGATGGCAAACGCATCTCACTGATGACTTATATGGACTTGGACGTAATGCACAGCAACCCCTATAACTTTCAGTTTGATTGGTTTACTAAAAAGCATATCAGCGTTACAGGGCAAATCAAGTCGCATCAAGTAGACAATTTCGTAGAGCAGGGTTTCGATTACCTGTATTGTATTTATCTAGAGCCTTTCTTGCCCTTCGACAATATCTTGGCCCGCAGCAAGGCCAAGTGTAGGGTAGGGAAATATTTTGAAGGCCAAGAAAACCACTTGGAGCTGATGATTAACCTAGAAGAAGAAGGCAGCATCGACCGCCTGATTGACGAAATGTTTACACTCACCAAAAAAATGAACTTACGCTAATGACTTCACAAACCCTAAATCTCCGTGGTACGGGGGTAGCCCTGATTACTCCCTTTACAGCCGAGCAAACCGTAGATTATCCTGCCTTGGCGCGTGTGTTGTCCCACACTGGCCAGGCCGAAGGCGTAGAGTATTGGGTGGTGAATGGCACAACGGCAGAATCGCCCACGACCAGCGCCCAAGAAAAAGCCGAAATATTGGCTTTTGTAAAAGCCAATAACCCCCAACGGCTCCCCATCATCTATGGTATAGGGGGCAACCACACCCAAGCGGTGATAGAGCAAATTCGCAAGACCGACCTCCACGGCGTAAGTGCCATTATGTCGGTAAGCCCTTATTATAACAAGCCTTCGCAGCAGGGTATTATCGCGCATTACCGTGCTATAGCCGATGCCTCGCCCCTGCCCGTGATTATGTACAACGTGCCCGGGCGTACTGGCTCCAATATGAGCGCCGCTACAATCTTGACCTTGGCCGAACACCCCAACATCATTGCGGTCAAAGACGCTTCGGCCAACATAGAGCAGTACCTACAAATAGCCAAGAATAAGCCCAAGGACTTCTACCTCATCTCCGGCGACGATATGCACGCCACCGCCCTGATCGCCATCGGGGGAGAAGGGGTGATTTCGGTATTGGCCAATGCCTTCCCGACTATTTTCTCCAAGGCTATCCGCGCTGCCCTAGCCCAAGACTTCGGCACAGCCAATGAGTTGCTTTACCAACTCATCGATATCAACGGCTATATGTACGAAGAGAGCAATCCCGTAGGTCTGAAAGCCCTGATGGCGCAGCTCGACCTCTGCCGGCCTACTGTCCGCCTACCGCTGGTAGAAGCCTCTGAGGCCCTACATCAGAAAATAAAGGCGACGATGCCCAAAGCATAACAACCATTACACAGGCCGCTTTTGCATAGATTTTGCGCAAAAGCGGCTTTTTTTGCGCTATTCTCTAACTTTAGCCCAACGATATGCGTATCAATATCGACTTTGGGACACAGCTATGAGGAATTGTATCAAACTATTCATTCCCCATAAATTGTCTATTATGTTGCGTTTTTGCTCATTACTCACATTTCTCACAGCCCTAGCGCTGTTTACACTCAATACCTCACACGCACAAAATCTACCCGAAGTATGGCGGGAGGATTTTAAGGATAACCAAAACGGCTGGACTACCCAATTTTCTGATGGAACAATCACCCTGAGCGATGGCCGCTATGTGATAGATAAAACCACTACAAACAACTCCTTTCTTTTTATGCAAGGAGTCTATCTGGACAACAAGCGAGACTTTGAAATCACCTTCGTCTTTACCCACCTCAGCGGCGATATCAACAAACCCGTACACCTGAGCTGGGTCAGCCAAAACTCCTCCAACTCCTACCGCCTGTTGCTCTATGGCAACCAAAAAATTGCGTTTGGAGAGTTTAAAGAGGGGAAGTATGAACGCATCTTAGCGCCGGCAGAGTGCCCCACACTCCACCCTATGGGGCAGCGCAATACCATCAAGATAGAGCAAATCAGTGGCAACTGGCGCATATCGGCCAATGGAACAACAGCGATGTATTTGGAAGCCTCCGAAACGACACGATTCAAAGGCGCTGTATTGGGTGTGGGAGTAGAGGGGCAGATGAAGGCAGAGTTTGAGCAAATCATTGTCTCCCAAAAGCAAGAGCCTATCCGGCTGATTGCCAATGCTCCCAAAAACATTGAACGTGAAAACCTAGGCGCCAATGTCAACAGCAGCGGCGCAGAGCTAAGCCCTGTGATTACGGCAGACGGCAAAACACTCTTCTTCAACCGTAAAAACCACCCCGAAAACATAGGCAATACCGATCGCTCTGATATATGGGTGTCCGAAAAACAAGCCAATGGTACTTGGGGCAAGGCCTATAACTTTGACCGCCCTGTCAACAATGAAGGCCATAATTTCCTTATTTCTATCACCCCTGACGGCAATACCATCCTCGTAGGCAATACCTACAAAAACGATGGCAGCCCCGACAAGTCTGGAGTCTCTATCAGCCACCGCACCAGCCAAGGCTGGCAAGTACCTCAGGCCTTGGTGATTGAAAACTTCTACAACCGCAACCAATATTCCGAATACTGTCTGGCGGCCAATGGCAAGGTACTGCTCCTCTGTATTGAACAAGACGACAGCTATGGCGGAAAAGATATCTATGTCAGCTTTCTAAAAGCTGACAACACCTGGACAGCTCCCAAAAACATAGGCGAGGTTGTC
Source organism: Eisenibacter elegans DSM 3317 (assembly GCF_000430505.1). Taxonomy (NCBI): domain Bacteria; kingdom Pseudomonadati; phylum Bacteroidota; class Cytophagia; order Cytophagales; family Microscillaceae; genus Eisenibacter; species Eisenibacter elegans. Next base: position 716,430 of record NZ_KE387152.1, read on the forward strand.
AATACCTATGGCACCGAAGTAGGCCCGTTCTTGGCTGCCGATGGCTACACGATGTACTACTCTACCAGTGGCAAAAAAGGCTATGGCAGCAATGATATTTTCGTTACCCGCCGCCTAGACGATACTTGGCTCAATTGGTCAGAACCCGAAAACTTAGGCCCTGCCATCAATACTACTGCTTGGGATGCCTACTATACCGTTCCTGCCGACGGCTCCTATGCCTATTTGGTCAGCTCGCTCAACTCGCTTGGCGCAGAGGATATCTTCCGGCTGAAGCTGCCCGAATCGGCCAAGCCTCAGCCCGTGTTGGTGGTATCGGGTAGGGTGTTGGATGCCGAAACCAAGAAGCCCCTAGCCGCCGAGGTGCTGTACGAAATCTTGAGTAGCGGCGAAAACGCCGGACGCGCCCGCGCCAATCCCGTAGACGGCCACTACCGCATCGTCTTGAACCAGGGCAAAGAGTATGGCTTTATGGCTTTGATGGAGGGCTATTATGCCATCAGCGAAAACCTCGACACACGTAACCTCAAGCAGTACACCGAGATAGAGAAAGACCTCTACCTACAGCCTATCAAGGCCGGACAGACTATCCGCCTCAACAATCTCTTCTTTGCCTCAGGTAGCTACGCCCTACAGCCCAACTCCTTCCCCGAACTTAACCGATTGGCAGACTTCCTGAAAGCCAATCCACAAGTGCGTATTCAAGTAGAAGGCCACACCGACAGCGTAGGGGATGCGGGGAGTAACCAAGTCTTGTCCCAAAATCGAGTAGGCTCCGTACAACAATATCTCCTACAGAAAGGCATTGCGGCCAACCGCCTCCAAACAAAGGGCTTTGGCGCTACCACCCCCGTGGCCGATAACAATACCGAAGCCGGCAGACAACAAAACCGCCGCGTAGAAATCAGAATTTTGGAGTAGGTACATTGTTACGGAACTAGAACTACGGGTTATTTTTGTGAAAATATCTAGTGTAGAGGCTCTTCTGTGATGTAGGTGCTAAGGTGCTAAGGTCATTAAAAACTGCTTAAAGATAGGGTTATATCACTATCGCCTAACATTTGCACCCAAGTAACAGAAGAGCCTATTTATTGTATCGGATTACCGCTTCCAGCTAAAAATAGGATTGTGGTTTAGGGAGAGTTACTGTTGTTGTGTATATTAAAAAGCCAAGCACACCACCGGACATTTTTGGAAAAGCAGCTCGAAGCGCCAGCTCCGACATAAGTTGAGGCCTCATCTGCCAAGAAAAGGAGACTTAGCCACAGTTTTAACTGTGGGTTTGGGGTTTGAAAAATGTCCAGTGGTGTGAGAGCCAAGCCAAGTTTCTCTGAAAGGGCTGCCTGAGAAATTTGGCTTGAGATGATTAAGAGCTAGGCGGGGAGTCTATTCGTCTTTTCCATCGCCCTCGCCGCTATCTTCAGCTCTGTCTAGCAGGTCATAGCTACGGAGCTTGCTTTTGAGGGTATTGTAGGCTATGCCTAGGGCGCGGGCTGTGGGTTTTATTTTTTGTTCACAAAGCTCATAAACCTTGAGGATATGGGCTTGCTCTGCGTCTTTCCAAAGCAGAGAAGACTGTAGGGTGGAGCTTTTGTAGCGTTCGGGCAACATTTCGGGGCTGATGCGCTCTACCTCATCGCCATAGAGGGTGTAGAGGGAGGCCACGAGGTTTTCGAGCTCCCGTACATTGCCCTCGAAAGGGTAGTTGAGCAGGGCTTCGTTGGTGGGGCGCTCTAGTTTGAGGGTTTTTTTCTTACCCAATTCTTTGCGTTTTTCTTGTAGCAGCACCTTGAGCAGGTAGTCTATTTCGGTCTTGCCTCGTGCACGCAGCGAGGGGATGTTGAGCTCCACAACAGCCAAGGTGTAGTAGAGTTCCCACAAAAAGCGCCCCTCTCTACAGGCCTGAGCCAAATCTTGGTTGGCCGTACAGACCCAGCGCAAGTGGGCGTGTGGGTAGTTGTGCAAAAACTGCAAGAGCATCACCTGCTGCCCCATATCGAGCAGCTCTACCTGGTTGAGCCATACCGTGCGGGGTTGGTCTATGCGCTCGGCCAAGTCTTGTAGGCGGCTTGGGTCTATCTGGGTAGCGTGCCAATGGCATAGCTCGGCTCCTTGGCGTAGGTCTTCGCGGAACACCGTTTCGGCCAGTAACTCTGTACCCGTACCGTATTCTCCGCTGATGAGCACATTGACGGGCGTAAACCCTGCTTTTTCGGCCAGATTGTAGAGGGGCTTGAGTGTGGGGGTGAGGTAATACTTGCGTCGCTGGGCAGCATCAGCGGGCAGGTTTTTGTATACCAAGGTCAGGGGCGTATCGTCCAGCTTGAGGCTGATCTGTATGGCTTGCTGGCCATCTTCACCAAGGTGGTTGTTTTTGATATACCAAAGGTTGTCGGCCAAGCCATTCACATTGGCCAAAATGACAGCCTGCTGCATCCAGATAGAGCCGGTGCCGAGCAATACTTCGGGGAAGGCCGTTTTGTATTTGCGTAAGATTTCGGCCAGAGCCAGCTGCAACGTTATCGGGTTGTCGAGCTGGTGTGGGGCTACGCGGGCGTTTTGGAGTAAGATGCTGGTTTTGGGGAGGGTTTTTTGCAATGCTTGGGCCTGTATATTGGCCTGCTCCTCAAAATCGGCGTGAGGGTATACCAACATGTATTGCTCGAAGCCCTTAGTGAGGCGGTGAATCCAGAGGTGCGGATTAGGCTCTGCGGGCTGCCCGTCGAACCAAGCCACTAGTAGTCCTTGCATGGGTAGCTAAAGTTTTGACCTTGATTTTAGACCACGCGAAAGTACGTATTTTTTTCGAAAAACAGCGAGGCAGCCAACTTAGGGTATCAAAAAATTACCCCTCTAATACCCCGAAGCGATACCGTCGTTCAAGCCCACCTGCACACTACTCGATAGGGGCTAATTTGGTCTTTATCTTTATTTCTAAATTCTGTGAAGCGCTAGTTTTGTGTGTATGTCCAATGATAAGGCAAGAGCCAAAAAAGCCCACAACCTTGGCCGGTGTATGGCTTTGGTGGTGGGCTTTTGATGTTTAGGTTGTGCTACAGGCTATTTCTTTCCCGATACCTTCACAGGGTTCAGGGCTTGCTCAATGCGCTTGGCCAAATCTTGGTAGTGGTACTTGGTTAGGTCGTCATTGGCGCGGGCGCGTTGGAAGGCACGCTGCAAGTCCGCAAGCTGCCCTGCCACGATAGAGGGCAGATCGGTCTTGCTCAGGTCGGTTACGCGGGCATAGAAGTCGTAAGCACCACCAGGGCCAATATGGCGTACCCCGGCACTGCCAGCTTGCAAGAGGCTGATGAGCTTCTCCACATAGATTTTGTGTAGGTTTCGGCGATAGGCATCGGGTGTACCACGACCAAAGGCCTCGGCCAACACCGTATTGTTTAGGTCGCTTATCAGCTCATTGACCCCATAGTTGGCCGTACTTTGGGTATGTGCCTCCAACAAACGCACAAGTCGGTCTTCTGAAAAGAGGCTGGTGATGGTGGCTTCTTGCATCGACATCACCGTAGTGGCGGCTTGTGAGTGGCGGATTTTATTGAGGATATTCTCCTCCAGCAGCCAAGTAGGCGTAGTAAAGAGCTGCTCGCTCAAGAATTTGACCGCGTCTTTTTGCAGGTTTTTAGGCACTACCTCGTAGGCGTTGCCCTCCATATCGTGGGTTTTTGGGTTTTCGTATACCCCGCCTACATACTTGGTTACGTGCCCCATATAACGGCGGAACTGCCCCACGATTTGGTCATACAACTCGGCCAAGTCGGCATAGTTTTCGCCTTCGGCCTTGCTCCATTCGGGGAGCTGGGGCAGAATGCGTTGTAGGTTTTTGATGCCATAGCCCGAAGCCAGCATGGCGTTGTCGCCAAGGTCTTCTGTTTGGAAGCGTGGGTCGGCGAGGCTTACCTCTGTACCAAAAGCCAATCTAGGGTTTTGTACTTTTTCGCGAGTAATGCGGTTGAGGGCTTGCTTTTCGTCTTCGGCGCTTTGTGCATCAGGGAAATAGCGGTATCCCCATTCGATAGCCCACTTGTCGTAGTCGCCAATGCGGGGGAAGAGGTCTGTGACGCCGTCTTCGGGCTGGGCTACGTAGTTGAAGCGGGCATAGTCCATAATAGAAGAGGTATGTCCATTTTGGCGGAGAAACTCAGGGTCGCGCAGCTTTTCTACTGGAGTAGCCGAGCTAGCGCCCATATTGTGTCGTAGGCCTAGGGTATGGCCTACTTCGTGTGCGGCCACAAAGCGGATAAGCTCTCCCATCAGCGCATCATCAAACTTGAGCTTGCGGGCGCGGGAGTCTACCGCCGATGCCTGTACCAAGTACCAGTTGCGCAAGAGGCGCATTACATTGTGATACCAGCCGATATGGCTTTCCAAAATCTCACCCGAGCGGGGGTCGTGTACATTGGGGCCGTAGGCGTTTTGGATATCAGAAGCAAAATAGCGGATAACCGAGAAGCGGGCATCTTCGAGGCTCATCGTACTGTCATTTTCAGGCCAATATTCACCACGGATGGCGTTTTTCCACCCGGCTTGCTCAAAGGCCACATTCCAGTCATCGACTCCTTGTTTGAGATAAGGCTTCCACTTGTCGGGCGTAGCAGGGTCGATATAATACACAATGGGCTTCTTAGGTTCTACCAGCTCGCCTTGGGCGTAGCGTCGGGCGTCTTCCTCATTTTTAGGCTCTAACCGCCAGCGTACCGCAAATACTTCACGCTCTGCACTATGTGATTCTTCGCCAAATTCGCTGTATTGGTTGGCAAAAAAGCCCACACGAGCGTCGAAGTAGCGCTTGCGCATCGGGCTCTCAGGCAACACAATGAAAGACGTATTGAAAGACAGGGTTACGAAGCCGGTACTGGCGCCGTCGCGTAGCATGACACCCACCGAAGCCCCTCCGCTCAATGACGGCGGAGTAACGGCAAAAGTCTTGGTACTGCGTATTTCTAGGTTGATGGGGTAGGCGCTGATGCGCTCCACAAACGAGCGGTCGGCTTGGAAATTGGCCAACTTAAAGAACTGCTTGCGCAAAGGAGGCATCGAAAAGGCCTGTTGGTCGCCTTTGAAAAAATCACCTACCTCGATAATCGAAGCAGTGCCCTTGGTCGATTTGAGGTCAAATATACCCAAAATCGGCTCTGAGCTAGAGTTTCGTACTGCCTCAAAGATGGGCTTGGTGCTGTCGGCGCTCTGAATCACATAAGAGATAGCGCGAAGGAGGAGCTTCTGGTCGCGTTTTTCCCAGCGTACTACTTGTCGTGATACTTCTTCACCACCATAAAATCCGCCTCCGGCGGCAGTTTGGGTATAGCGTGTGATGGCCATCAGCTCACGCCCTAACAGTGCATCGGGCACTTCCAAATACCATTTATCGTCTACTTTGTGGACGGTCATCAGGCCGCTTTGCGACTGTGCCCCCTTGAGCAACTCAGTATGAGGTTTGAGTGCTTTTTTGTCTTTTTCGTCATCGTCTTTTTTTTGAGCCAAAGCCGGCACGCTGAGCCAAAGGCTCAAGCAAAGCCCCAAGACCCAGACAGTGGTATGAGTAAAGCGATATTGCATAAAATTGGAATATTTAAACGTAAACAAAACATTCTAAGCCCTGAATATACAAGTTATGTATAACTCTTGGGCTATTCTTTAGACCAACAGCTGTTTGGCTAAGCCCAAAAGCAGGTTTTTAAGCCTTTGTTTAGCTTTCTAAAACAAGCTCCCGGGCTTTTGTTCAAGACAAACCGCCGTTGTCTAATTCGACGCCGGTAGGCGGCGCATATCGATGTGTGGGATGTTGTCGAGGAGATATTCCTCAGAAATAGGCTCAAACCCGTGCGACTGATAAAAATCGCGCAAATAACACTGGGCTGATATTTTAATGGGAACGCGCCCCCAGTGTTCTTCCACACAATCGATGGCCTTGCGCATTAGCAGATGCCCCAGACCTTGCTTGCGGGCTTCTATAGCCACTACCACCCGCCCAATCGTCGCATGGGCTTGTTGGGGGCTAGGGGCAAATAAGCGGGCATAGGTCAGGAGCTGACCATCATCAAAGCCGGATAGGTGTAGCGCCTCATAGTCGAGGCGGTCTACTTCGAGATAGGGGCAGTTTTGCTCTACAACAAATACAGCTGTGCGGAGGTGAAGTATCTCATACAACTCACGACTGGGAAGCTCTGCAAAAGATTTGAGCCGCCATACTAAGGAGGGGGTGTGCATTTTTATTTATGATTTACGACTTGGGGGTTACGATTTGGGATGTATGATTTACGACTTTGGATTTACGATTCAATGGTAACTCGTAACTCGTCAATCCAAAATTGTTATTGTCCAATCAACACAAAAGCTGCCCAATAATAAGGCGCTGCATACTTTGGATGTTGACGTAACTCGTTCTTGGCTTTTTGTAAAGATACACCATAATCTGGTTTGGGCGAGGACAACAGGTGTTCATAAAAGGCTTGCATCAACCAAGCAGTGGCTTCATCATCGACCTGCCATTGGGACACCACGATATTTTGTACGCCGGCATAGAGCAGGGCACGCGTCAGGCCGATAACGCCCTCTCCCTTACTCAGTGTACCAAGGGCTGTCTGACAGGCCGAGAGGCATAGCAACTCTGCCCTCAGCGACAGGTTGTACATCTCCCCCAGCAGTAGTTGCCCGTCTTCCTGAAGGCTGCTGGTATCAGTAGCAAGGTAAATGCGCGAAAGCTCGGGGAAGCGCACATCAATGCTGCCGTGTGTGGCTAGGTGTATCCAGCGGTAGTCGGCTAGGGGCTGGCTTTTGAAGGTAGCTTCATCGGCGGTTTGTGCTTGGAGTATTTTTGTCGTCAGCCCAGAGGCCGTAGCTGCCTCGGCAATTTGTGCCACTTCTGTGGCGGTAGCAGGTAAGTCAGTTAAGAAGGGCTGCTTGAAGGTAACAGGGGCACAAAGCAGCATCTTGTTTTGCGAATTGCTCGTCAAACGGCCCTGCTGCCCTTGTTGCCAAAGCGTAGCCGAGTAGTGATAGCTGATAGCGTAACGGTTGGAAAGGTAGGGGAGTTGCTGATAATCAGGGTATAACAAGTTCGAGGGCTTTTGTAAAATCGCCTCAAAAGCTACCTGATGAATCAGGTCTTCGGGAATGACGAGCAGCCGATGCACACCGTTTGGCAGCGGAGGAATAAGGCGCTGATACAACAGATGACCCACTTGTTGTTGAATGAGCGCGTGTCGGATACGCAAGGCTTTGCTAAATGCCTGTAGAGAAGCCACTAGCTTCCTATCGATAGAGCGGGTATGTACTTTGAGGCCATTGCGTCTCAACACAAAGATATAAACCTGTTGTTGTTCCTCATCCCAAAAATAGTGAAGCATCGCTGCATCAGTAGGCAGGGTAGCTTGCAGGACAGATATATCCGTGATGGCGGCACTGTGCTTGAGTTGGTGGTAAGCTGGGTATTCGCGCTCCATTTGTGCCAAGAGTGCTTCATATGCTCTGTTGATGGCAAAACGCTGCTCAAACAGTGTGGCACGCGCAGCCTCTGACTTGCTTTCGAGCAACGCCTGTTCGAGTTGGGTCAGCTGAGCTTTGTACTGTTGTTCTTGCACCAGCAGCTCGTCAGGAATGCCGGCAAACTGCTTGGCTTCGCTCTCTACTAAGCTGCTCAGTAGCACCATCGCCTTGTTCTTTTCCGAAAAATAAAAGGCCTCCGTAAGGTAGTGCTGCTTTCGTGGAGTGATGGTCGATAGATATCTTGCAATGCGTACGCCCAGCGCATACACCTCTGCCGCATTGCTTCCGAGCTTGATTTTGTCTTGTCGTTGGCTGCGGCGCTGGCGCAAATAGTTAATCAGCACATCGCTTTGTTGCATGAGTTGATAGGCCGCCTGAATATGGCTCATCTTCAGGGTTTGGTTCAGGTGCCAAGCTTCAAGTACGCGGGTCTTGCGTACCCAAGTACTCAAAAGCACCTCAGGGTCAATGCTTTGTTCGATGCTTGGGTTGTCGTGGAAGTCCCCACTGTCAAACCCAATACTATTGGCACGGAGCGCTTGTTGGTACTGCCCCAAGGCTGCTTCGTATTGTCTTTGGTTGAGTGCCAAATCTCCAATCAGGTGGAGTGTTTGGGCAATACTTGGGTGCTTGCCACCATAGCTTTTTTGGTAAATGTCCAGTGCTTCGTCAAAAAGTTGGCGGGCGGCGATGTTGTCTCCCTGCTGCCCATAAATTTGCCCCTGCCAGGTGAGCACAAAGGCTATGTTGGGGTGGCGGCGTCCATAGCGCTGTTCTTGAAGCTCAAGGGAGGTTTCAAAAAAATCGAGGGCTGCCTCGTACTGCCCCTGGCCGAAGCAGATAATCCCCATGTTGTTGTACAAATTGGCCAACTGTGGGTGGTTGGCCACAAAGTGGTGTTTGTAAATCTGCAAAGCGAGGGCATAATAGTGCAGTGCTTCCACAGGGTTGCTTTGTGCATATAGCAGCCCTATGTTGTTGTAAGACCCGGCAACCTCGGGGTGGTCGTCGCCAAAAAGCTGCCGGCGTAAGGCCAGGGCTTTTTGGTGAAACTCCAGTGCTTGGGTTTCATTGGCATTGCTCCAAAAATACAGGGCTTGGTAGTTGTAATACTCGGCCAATGCCTGCGTTTGCTGCGGACTTTCGGCCAAGGTATCGAGTAGTTTCACAGCACGGTGCAGGCTTTCTTGGGCTTGGGTCAAACGTGCTTGATAGAGATAGGCCGCGCCTTGCAACACATACAAACGAGCACGCAGCGGGTGCGCCACCGACAATACCTCAGCAGGCAAGGCCAAGCCCTCAAGCGTTTTTTGCAACACCTCTTCCAGGTGGTTTTGCTGTAAGAGCAGGTGTAGTTGTGGGATTTCGGCAGCCACGGCGGCCTCCCAGTTTGAGGTGGATTGATGGTATATAACCGCTTCTTGGCTGAGCCGCAAGGCTACTTCAAAATCGCCTTGAGTATATGCCTCATAAGCCAACTGCGCCAGTTTTTCAGACCGAGAAGAGCCTTCTGTTTGCGCTTGAAGCGCAGCAAGAGGCCAGAGCAAACACACACATACATAGAGGAATAAAAAGGCGGGTTTCATACATATTGGTTTAGTAAGGTTGTCGTATTTGTTTCAAAATGAGGCTTAAGCCAAGTCATCCGAGTTTGCTGTATCTCAAAACCGCGTATACCACCCCACATTGGCCAGCCATAGGCGGTCTAGGCCATCGGCGCGGCGGTCGCGGGTATAGAGTTGGCGCGCAATCAAGAAGTTGATCCCGCTACGGGTAGAAAACTGGTACCCTGTACCAACTAAGAGGTTGACTACTAGGCCATCAGTACCTACAATGGGCAATAGCTCGCCCGAAGCCTGACGGCTGCGGTCGGGCTGGAGGCGGTAGATGTTGAGCAGACCCAAGTGCCCATTCCATCGGGCACTGCGGAAGTTGCGTTCTATTCGCAACATCACATCCGATCCACGTTGATAGTCTACCGTTTCAGGATACCGGACAATATAGGCTGCGGCCTCGGGAGAGATTCCTGCTGCTAGCAAGGCCTCGCGCCTGTATGCAATGGCAGGGGTAGAGAGTGGTTGTTGGTAGCCTACAGCCACCAGCCAGCGGCGACTAAGCCACGATGCGCCAGCGACAACATCATAAGTACCCAAGCTCGATTGGTAGCGCATAGGGAGCACTTGGCCGTTGGGGGCGGTGAGGGTGGCGCGATTGAGCGGTATTTTAGCCCCTACAGACATCAACAGCTGTCCTTGGTTGCTTTGTACTACTTGGCGGGTAAGCGTCAGAAAGGCATCGGCCAACCCTTGGGTTTGGAAGTACTCACTGACGGTTTGTTGGTAGGGTGTGAGCTTGGTTTGCAGTTGCCAGTGTTGGCCCAAAGTCCACTGTATATCGATGTTGCTGCTCTGTACGAGAGCGCCGCTTACCGTAATGCTGACACTGTGTAGGATGCGCAGCTCGCGCAGCTTCAAGGAGGCTTGCTCAGGGGCTTGGTCAGGTTGGAGTGCACCCATCGTACAAAAACCCGCATCGCTACAGCCTTGAGCAAAGCTAGCGGTGGGGGCAAAAAAACAACAGACAATACTCAGCAACAACGAGGCACAATAGGTTTTCATTAGGTGTAGTATGATGGGGTGGTTGTTGTGGACAAAGGTCGGTCAATATCTATTAGCAGGAAGGTTTCTTTTGTATTTTCAAAGGAGGAGAATGCTTGAGCCCCAATCAGAATTGGTTTGGAGAATATATGCAAAGAAAGTTATGGAGAATCAAGCAAGGTTTGGCACAACCTTGCTTTAGAGGGCATTTTTACCAAATTTAGGCGAAGATACTCATTTTCAGATTTTAAACCCAATCAAGAGCATATCATCTCTTTGTGCGGTGCCGGCCATATGTTCAGCCAAGGCCGCGCCCAGCTGGAGTTTTTGCACGTGTAGCGGGCTTTGGGCGTTTTCGAGCAAGATTTGGCGGAGGTATCGTGCGCCAAACTTCTTTCGTTTGAGGTTGTTTTGGTCTTCTATTCCATCAGAGCCAAGGTACACCAGCGTACCTGGGGGCAGGGTAAGGTGTTGTGTGTGGAATCGCTTATTTTCGTTTTGCTCTCCCCCGATGGCTCGGCGGTCTCCTTTTAGCTCCAACACTTCTTGTCCTTGGGGCAAGATATAGTAGAGGGAGTTTTTGGCACCACAGAAGGCCAGTTGGGTCTGGTTTTGGCTGCGTTGGAAGCTGATCAATACCATATCCATCCCGTTGTTGTTCTTGGTCTCCTCTTGTCGCAAGACAGTACGCACTTCTTCGTGGAGACGGGTCAGAACTTCGGCGGGGTCAGTGATGTTCCATACACGCACAATCTTGTCGAGCAGGGTATTGCCGATGAGAGACATAAACGCCCCCGGCACACCGTGCCCGGTACAGTCTACTGCAGCCAAAATGGTATGGCCTTCAGCTTCATTGAGCCAATAAAAATCACCCGAAACCATATCCTTGGGCGAGTAAATCACGAAGTGCTCGCCCAGAAGGTGGTCAAGCTTGGCTTTATAGGGCAGGATAGCCTCCTGAATGGTCATAGCGGCATTGATACTGCTGCGAATTTGGCGGTCGCGCTCCTCAAGCTCGGCATTTTTCTTTTCGATAAAATCGCGTTGCGCCAAGATTTCCTCTTGTTGTTGGTGCATCTCCTCGTTTTGTACCAAGATTTCTTGGTTCTGGTGTTCAATTTGGAACTGCTGCGCCTTGATTTCGCTAATATCTTGCGAGATGATGATGATGCTCTTGGGCTTACTCTGTTTGTCGAGGATAGGGGCAAAAGTACTACGCAACCATACGGTATCGCCGGCTTGGTTTTGGAGTTTGGTTTCTTTTACCTGCGGGTGTCCGGAGCGGAGCGCCTGCCAGAACTCTTCAAACCACTGTCTGTCTGAGGCATCTTCACTTTGGGCCTTATCATCATAAAGGCTGTATGCTGTGCCAATGACTTGCTCTAGCTTATCTTGGCCAATCAATTGAAGGAAAAGCGCATTAGCACGCTCTATCGTACCATCGAGATTGGTAAAAATAACGGGAGAACTTACCTGAATAGCATCCAAAATACTGCGGATTTGAGCTTCACTCTGAGCCAAAATCTCTTGGGTAGCGTGTAGCTCTTCGTAGTTTTGGCGCAGTTCTTCCTCAGAGGCGGCCACTTGTTCGTAGGCTTTTTTGATTTCGGCTTCGCGGCTTTTGATTTGTTCGTAGGCTTTTTTGAGGATGGCCTCATTGGCAATCATCTTTCTATTGGCCTTTTCGAGTGTTTCCTGTTTTTGGTTGAGCGCCTCTTGGGTAGCCTGAAGCTCTTCCATATTTTGGCGCAGTTCTTCCTCAGAGGCGGCCACTTGTTCGTAGGCTTTTTTGATTTCGGCTTCGCGGCTTTTGATTTGTTCGTAGGCTTTTTTGAGGATGGCCTCATTGGCAATCATCTTTTTATTGGCCTTTTCGAGTGTTTCCTGTTTTTGGTTGAGCGCCTCTTGGGTAGCCTGAAGCTCTTCCATATTTTGGCGCAGTTCTTCTTCAGAAGCTTGCAACTGCTCATTGGCTTGTTTGAGCTCATTTTCGCGCTCTTTGATGCGCTCGTAGGCTTTTTTGAGTACAGCCTCATTACTACTGAGCTTGACATTTTGGGCGGCGATGGCCTTGGTTTGAGCGGTGACTTCGGCGGCCTTGATAGTCATCGAAATAACAGAGGCCGTAGCACTGAGCAGCGCCAAATCTTCATCAGACCAGTAACGATGGAAGTGTTGGTTTTCACAACAAATCACCCCCCCTAGCTGATCGCCAATAAAAAAGGGGACATCCAGTAGGGAGTAAATATTGTTTTCGGGGAAATAGTGAGGCGCGAAGTCGAGCAAATCTGGGTGGGTGGCAGCTTCTGGTGCGATGATAGGCTTTTGTGTCTCAACAGCCTTGAAATACAGGGGAAAGTCAACAGCGGTGAGTGGTGCAGCTGCTTGGCTATGGTGTTGTTGGCCTTGTTGTTCGTAGAGGTGTTGGAGGTATAGATGTTGTTGTTCTTTATCATAACGCCAAATACTCACCCGGCTAACAGCCAGACGCTGCGCCAACTCTTGGCTGAGCAGGGGGAGGGCAGCATTGAGATTGCCTGACTGGATGGCCGGGTGATGCGAGATATTGAGCAAAAAATAACTAGATTGTTGTAGACGTTGGCTACGGGCTTGTTCATAAAGCGTCTGTGCTTGTAAGAATGCCGTGATATTGCTAATTTGTGTTATCTGTTTGCGATAAGATTCATAAACCTCCTGAGTAGAAAACTGGTAATATAGCTCACTGAGAGCGATAATATCTCCTTTATCTAAGAACTCTTGTAGTATTGCTAAGCATTTTTCTGGTGTTTTTTCGAGCATTTTTCCAAAAAAACTACGCGAGAATTGTTTGCCAAAATAAGCAGCGATAATAAGGGCATCCGCAGGAGTTAGTGAGAGCATATTGTTGAAACGCTAGAGCGTGATATTATGGAAGTTTGAGTGTTTTGGGCGTGTTTTCCGCAAAACAGTTGTAATATATCAACTGTCCATTCAAAATACAATTATTTGGACACAAAAAGTATTCTCCTCAATCAAAGCTTGGCGGCTTTGTGTAAGGTAGAGGCATTCACAGACTTTTTTGTGTATGTTGCTTGATACGCAAATCTCAGTATCAGAGCAAAAGGAATCAACCAAATCAAGTCGTTGGTGATGTTGTGTAGACCAAAGACAAGGGGCAATGTCCCTAAATAGGCCTGTTGTATAAACCCAATAGGACCAAACAGCTTGCCGAGAAACCCAACGAGTATCACCGGATAATGCCGCACAGGATCGTAAGCGGCCAGCCAATAACCAATACCATAACAGCCGACAATCATCCCTACGGCTTGCCAAATGGCGGGGTATTGTAGTAGGGGGAGGCCAAACCAAATAAAAAAACTTTGGGGAAAAAGTACTACCCAAGCCCCCCATACAATATTGTAAATGGCGGCGGCTTGAAGCGTATAACGCATCCAAGTGGGAGCGTTGGGAGTGAGGAGGGGAGGGGTGTTTGTCATCAAGGTAATGGATAAGTATTTTAGCCCAAAACAAAGCAAATACAACACTTGTTTTGAGTGGAATAGTTAAGCAATTGATAGTCAAATGCTTGACTCTGTATTCTTTTGTGAGCGTAGCTCCCAAGTATCAAGATTGAAGGCACAAAGATAACCTAAGGAGCCATTGGGTAAGCCCCGCTTGGTATCAGTATACGCACAGCCACCATCGACAGGGATCACCATCGCTCTGGCAGCAATGGCAGCTAGTATGGCCTCTAGTGTTCGGGTAGAGTGTCCGTGTACCAGCCGCTTGTGTCCCATCATCTGAGGATTGTGTCGATGGGTTTTGCTCCAGAGCATCGCCTTTGGTGTGGCAAAAGGTGTGGCGCTGTTGAAGTCAAAAGCGCCATGTACCAAAAAATAGTCGTCTAACTCTACGTAGTGGAGCAGGTTGTCCATAAACCTGACATAACGGTCTTGAAGGTAGCCTTCTTCGTCACACATTCCTACGCAATTGTAGTATTGAAGATGCCGCTGAAATCTCAGACTCATCTCATCTCCATCTGCAAGTAGGTCGAGCAACATCTGCTCGTGATTGCCCCGTAGGGTGTATATCTCCAAGCCTGCTTGTTTTAGCTCCAGAATGTAGTCGATGACTGCGCCGCTATCCGGCCCTCGGTCTATATAATCACCCAAGAAAAATAGTTGATCCCCTTGTTGGGGGCGAATCTGATCCTCGACCAAGGCAACCAAACTACGATAGCAGCCGTGGATATCGCCAATAGCCCAACGGGTGCCTTGGGGATTGGGAACAAACAAAGATAAAACAGGAGTACTATCAAACATATGGTTAAGCTAATGAGCGTTTGAGTATCTATGACCTTTGACAGTACGGATAGCCGTCTTGTTGGTTGTGGTATTATTCATCTTTTGATACTGTTGCGATTTGTCCGAAACTGTCATCGGTCTTGCTGTCTGGGCAGCTGTATTTTTTTATAATAAAAGTATGTATTGGCCTGATTATTAATAATTTTCTTATTTGTAATAAATATTTTGCTAATTAGTAGAAAATTGTTTATAAAATAAAACAAGATTAAGTATATTTTGGGATTTGCAGGATTTTATTTTCTTGATTATCAAGTAGTTGCAGCAGGTATATTTCCCAAATCAGTTTTGGTTGGGTGTAAACCAAACACAAACCACTGATAGTCAGTCAAGATAAACCTTGGTTTAAAATGGATACCTTGTACGTTTTCAAGAATATGCACCTCATAGACCGAGTGCCCGAAGCCATCCAACAAGGGCTTTGGCAAAAACTCTTTGAAGAATGTGAAATTGCACAATATAAAACTCAAGAGCGTATCAAGAGCGTATGGAATACGAACAAAGTCTTAAAGTCTCTAGAGATATGAAAGCCGTCATTGATACGGCACAACAGGAGGGAATAGCGAAAGGAATAGAACAGGGAAGAAAAGAAAGAGACATTGCCTTAGCCCTTAACGCCATCCAAGAAGGTTTCGACGATGAGCTAATCCATAAAATTACCGGTTTGCCCATTGAGGAGATTAAGCAACTAAGAAAGTAAGCGCAACACGCCACTGGACATTTTTGGAAAAGTAGCTCGGAGCTCTAGCTCCGAGACAAATTGAGGCTTCATTTTTTGGGTAAAGTGAGACTTAGCCCACAGTTTTGACTGTGGGGGTTGAAAAATATCCAGTGGTGTGCCGAAAGTCTATGCTCATGCTCAAACTGCTTATGTCGAAAAGCGCCAGTGGTTAATCTGGCGGCGCAGCCAAGTAGGGCGATAAAATCGCTCAAAAGCCTTCAATACAGCAGGGTCGGGGGTTAAGTCTGGAGGGAAAGCACAGGACTTGTTACTGAGTTGGGTTTGGTAACGGTGGCGTACTAGACGGCTCATATGTTGGCCGGAATCATCAATGCCGATATTTTGTACTTTGCTGTGGCGTGGGTACAGCGCATAAGCACGGTGTTGGTAATGGGCATAAGCCCAACGAATAGCCCACGAATGGATTAGCCCGCGTTGTTGTTTGACCAACATCGGCAGCAAGTCCGCACCCCCTTGGGCAAAACGTTGTTGAGCGTCTTTGTCCTGAATAAATTGCTCAAAGTCAGTCATCTCCCAATCTACCAACTCCCAAGCACTGCGCCAAGTGGCCCACCCCCACGAGCTAGGGCGCAGACTGAGGTAGACATCGTGTGGGTAGGCTTGTGGAATCTTAAAAG
This sequence comes from Eisenibacter elegans DSM 3317, assembly GCF_000430505.1. Lineage (NCBI taxonomy): Bacteria > Pseudomonadati > Bacteroidota > Cytophagia > Cytophagales > Microscillaceae > Eisenibacter > Eisenibacter elegans. The sequence continues at coordinate 732,229 of NZ_KE387152.1, forward strand.
GTGGCTGATAGCCTGCTACTGACATCACCTCGGGGCGCAACTGGTAGACTTTTAGCGCTTCATTCATATAGCCTAAAAAATCGGTACTGGTCAGCAAGTCATCCTCCAATACAATCAGGCTAGGGTGTTGGGCCAAGACCATACGCACTCCTTCGATGATGGACTTGGCCAAGCCCTTATTGTGGGCTTCTAGGTGCAGCTCCACGGCTGCAAAGCCCTCGATGTTTTGTACCAATTGCCTGACGGCAGCTACAGAGGCTTGATCTTCGAGGCTGCGGGAGCCATCCGCAAAAACGTACAATTGGCTTTGGGCTGCCAGAGGGTTTTGTCGTAAGGCCGCCAAGGTCTGAGCCAGATGCTGGGGGCGGTTATAGGCAAATAGCGCGATGGGGGCAAGCCCTGCTGAAGGGAGATTGGCCATAAGGGCGTTGTTAATTGGTCGATTCATACTAACTTAGCGCCCTAAAATTAGCGCAATCACGACGGATATACAACGCAGCTATGGGCATTATCGTCAGGCAAGGGCTGAAAGCCTCCCTAGCCACTTATATCGGAGTATTAATCGGTACTTTTACAACACTCTGGCTTTTCCCCAAGCTACTCAGTGCAGGGGAGATTGGTCTTGTACAGGTCATCCGCGATACCTCTTTCTTGTTGGCTGGTGCGATGCAGTTTGGCGTAGGCGAAATCATCAACCGCTTTATGCCCATTTACAAAGATGAGCCTACCCGCAACCAAGGGCTGCTGAGCTTTGCCCTGTTATATTTGGCCTGCTTTAGTCTGTTGTTTGGGTTGTTGTTTTGGTTGCTGCACCCTTATTGGATTGTGTGGTATCGGGAGGAGTCGCCGGAGTTGCTACATTATTTTTACTGGATGTTGCCCTTGGGCTTGGTAATGGCCGTAGCCACTACGCTCGAAGCCTATGTACGCTCGTTTTTTCGGATTGCCATCCCGGCAGGGCTGCGCGAGATTTACCTCCGCGTGGGGCTGGGGTTGGTCGTTCTTCTGTATGCTTGGGGCTATGTCTCTATGCAGGGCCTGATAGTATCACTACTAGTAGTGTATGTGGTTTATGCGCTCTTACTTTGGGCTTATACCCATCAGTTGGGCGTAGCTTGGTTGGCAAGAATACAGCCACTTTTGTGGCAGAAGGCACATCTGAGGCCTATATTGATGTATGGAGGAATGATTTTTTTGGGTGGGATGAGCAGCATGTTTATGTCGCGCATCGATATCCTGATGATTGGGGCATACCTTGGTATGAGCGCCACCGGGCTCTATGTGATTCCGATGTTTGTAGGGGTGATGATTGAAATTCCACTCCGCACCCTCGGCCATATTACCACTCCCGTAGTAGCAGAGGCTTGGCATCGGCAGGATTACGAAACCCTCTGGCAGGTATACCACCGTTCTGCCCTAAATATGCTTCTCTTGGGGGGGCTGCTTTTTGTTGGTATTTGGGCTAATGTAGACAATATCTTTGCCTTGATGCCAAACGGTGAAATGTATGCTCAGGGCAAATATGTGATTTTCTTTACGGCCTTGGGGCGCTTGATTAGCGTAGCCGGAGGGGTCAATTCGGTCATTTTGCTCCAATCTCGCTACTACCAGTTCAATCTTTGGCTGGCTCTAGGCCTGGCATTGTTGATTTTCTGCACCAACCTTTGGTTTATCCCAGCCTATGGCATAGAAGGTGCGGCAGCGGCTACGGCCATTTCCCTGCTTATTTGGAGCGTGGTTAAGATTGCCTTTGTGTGGTATATATTTGGTTTGCAGCCTTTTAACCATAAAAATCTTCAGGCACTGTTGATTTTGTTGGTGGCGGGTACGGCAGGGTTTTACTGCCCCCGGTTTGCTTCGGTTTGGGTAGATCTCTTTGTGCGCTCAGGTTTGATTGTCCTGCTTTTTGGAGCAGGGGCATACTATTGGGCCGTATCAGAAGAAGGAATGCAGTTACTTCAGCGTGGCCTTACGTGGCTGCGCCGTAAGCGATAATCACTGCGCCGCAAGCAAGAGCACACACCAGTTATCGATTTATTTATGCCTATGTGAAGGCTCATAGATTAGGCGCATAAAGGAACTGAGACGCTGTTCTTCTCGGTTGATAGGAATCCCTGTAACGATACCGATCATCAGGTTATCTGCCAAGCTGACACGCATCTGCGGACGCATCACCATCGTGAATTTCCCAGCATCAAACTCTTTGTTAAACTCCACACCTATAAAGTTGCGGGTGCCTGGAATCATAAAGTGGAAGTTGGTATGTAGCTCATAAGCGTTGTGCCATTTGGGCAGTGTTTCTCCTCGGGCAAATACCTGCTCAAACCTTGGCCCTGTATAGATGAGGGTGTGGAAGTTGCGTCCCCAACGTTTGGCCGCAACGAAAAAAGGGTTGAAGACCTGTCCCTTGAAAAAGTTGCGTGCCGTGATGATGTTCAGGTCTACCAACTCAAATTCGTGGATATAACCTAGCGCAAGGGTAGCTTTGTATTTTTCGGAAACTAAGAATGACCACTGGGCGGCCAGCTTGAGCGACTCCACCCGGTTGGAAGGAAGGCTGTCTTTTTGTTCGCGGGTATTGCGGGTGTAGAAGGTAAAGGGTACTTCGATTTCAAGCCCCAGACGGTGGATAGGAGCCCACTCATACTCAACGAGCATCTCGTAGGTATCAAAGCGGAGGTTATCAGTAAGGCCTGCGCCTATATTCCATTCTTTTTCACCTTTGCGTGCTCCCAAGTCTCGAATTAGGTCTATATAAAGCGGCTCGGCGTGTAATACCTTATAGGGAAGATTTTCTTTTTTTTCAATCTCTTGGATGTAGAGCGAGTCAAGTTTGGTATTAGGAATATCAGCAGTATCGGCGGGGAGTATCTGAGCAGGCAACACAAGCGACAATCCCATCACAAAACAGCAAACAAACACACAACGTAATGTTTTTTTCATTCTTGGCTCTTAATGAGGATAATATGGTTAAAATCAGACAGATTCAAGTTGTAGCGCCGCAAATATACAGTAAATCTGAGGGATGGCACAAGCCAAGTGCCTCTCTTATGTTTTTATAGTCCAAAGGATTGTGGAAGTAGTAGATGTCTATTTATATATTATTTTATTTTATTTTATTTTGTATACACCACTGGATATTTTCTAATTTGGCTTTGATTCAACAAGCTGGGTAACCATATGGGGACTTTCGACAAATCCACAAAGCCCCAGCGTTCTTTTGCGCATATTTTGCACGTAAATATACGTCGAGAGCTCAGAGGACAAAATGAGCGCAACAAAGACCAAAAATATCCAGTGGCGTGTATTTTACACATATTCGCTAATGAAAATATCCTTAGTCTTTATACACCAACCTTTGGGGGTTTCAGAGTTCCTCTAGGCTTGTAGGTGGGGGAGGAGTACTTGGAAAAGTGCGCCTTTTGTAGGGGTTGAGCTAGCCGTAATGCTGCCATTGAGTTTTTCAAGGCTTTCTTTGACCAAGAACAGCCCCAAGCCTGAGCCGTTACGCTGGTCGGTAGCCCGATAAAACATGTCAAAGATATGGGGCAAGTGCGCTTCTTCAATACCAATGCCGTTATCGGCTACACTGAGGTAGGTGGCCTCGGCTGTTTGGCGGATGTTTACCTGAATAAAAGGCTGCGATTTGGCAGGGTCATAGTATCGTACAGCATTGCTAATCAGGTTATTACAAATAATGGCCAAGCGAGTTAAGTCGCTATAACAATACACGGGAGCATCGATATAACAGCGAAAGTCTATCTTTTGAGCATCAATATGGTAGCGGTGTTGTTCCCATATCTCCTGGATGAAGCGCTGTAACTCTATTTTTTCTAGTTGAATTTCGGTACGGGAATTGCGCGAAAACTCGGCTATGTCCGAAATAAAGCTGTCGAGCCTTTGTAGTATACCCTCCTGCATCAGGAAATACTCGCGCATGCGTTCGGCATCTGTTTCTCGTTTGGCTAGGTTAATCAAGCCTAAAAGCGAGGCGACAGGTGCGCGCAAGTCGTGGCTGGCACTGTATACAAAGCGGTCTAGCTCAGCATTGGTTTTTTTGAGCTCTTCGAGCAAGGCTTCGTTTTTGGCGCGGAGGTGGTAGGTTTCAAGTGCTTGGTCAATCGTCTCTCGCAGGTTGTCAAGCTGCCAAGGTTTGGTAACATATCGGTATACCTTGCCTTTGTTGATAGCATTGATGATGGCCTCCACATCGCTGTATCCCGTCAGGATAATGCGGGTGATTTCGGGGTAGAGGCGGGCTATTTTTTCTAAAAACTCTACTCCAGTAACATTGGGCATCCGTTGGTCGGTAATGACCAACTGCACGGGCTTGTCTGCTAGGATGGCCAAACCCTCAGTAGCCGAAGTGGCTGTCAAGACATCATAATCACGACGGAATACCGCTTTAAAACTGGAGAGGTTTTTAGGCTCATCGTCTACATACAGAATTGCATCTTTTGTTGTTTTCATATTTTTCTGAAAATCATCGGCTACCTTTACTATAAGGCAACATTACTATAAAAGTAGTTCCTTCTCCGCGTGCAGACTGTAGTCTGATGCGCCCTTGGTGGTTTCGGACAATCCCCTCGCTAATGTAGAGGCCAAGCCCAGAGCCTATTCCTACGGGTTTGGTCGTATAAAAAGGCTCAAATATACGCCGCTGAACAGCCTCATCGATACCTTCGCCGTTGTCGGCAATGGTGATTTGTAAAGTGGCAGTTTCTGTTATATCTTCTATACGGATAAGGATTTGAGGGGAATCGGATGCGGGGTATTTTTTTTGCTTCACAGCAAAAATAGCATTAGAGATGATATTAACAAAAACCTGCTGCAATTTTCCCGGATGGCAGTAGAGCGGCTTTGTGGCTTGGTACTCTTTGATGAGGGTAACAGTATGTTTGTATTGGTTATGTAAGATTAGTAAGCTATCATCAATAATTTGCTTGATATCGTAATGGCTGAGCTGGGCTTCGTCCATACGGGCAAAAGAGCGAAGACTTCTGACAATCTCTGTAGTTTGTCGCGTACCTGTTTGGATATTGTCTACCAATTCGGGCAGCTCTTGGAGCAGTTCTTCCATGCCTATCGAGTCTTTGAAGCGCTGTAGTTCTGGAGGCAAAAGCGCTTCGGGTAGGCGCTCATACTGGAGCAGTAGTTGGCTTACATCTTGGATGAGCGTACTGAGCGCTTCGCTGCTGGCGTAGATATAGCTGATAGGGTTGTTGATTTCGTGGGCTATACCGGCTACCAACACCCCAAGGGAGGCCATTTTTTCTTGGGCGATAATCTGTTCTTGTGCAGCTCTCAGCGCCCTGAGTGTTTTTTTGAGTTCCTTGCGTTGGGTATAGAGGAGTTTGTTTTTGCGCTCTATACGGTCGTTGATTTCCTGTTCACGTTGGAGTGTAAGTTCGAGTTGTTGTTTGGTACGTTCTAGGGATTCGTTGGTAGCCGAAAGTTCTTCGGCATATTGCCTCAGCTCTTCTTCTGTAGTGCGAAGCGCTTGATAAGCTTCTTGCAGTTGTTTTTTGCGGGTATAGAGGTTTTTGTTTTGCTGTTCTATTTTTTGGAGCGCACGTTGTTCGCGGCTCAGGGTTTGTTCGGCCTGCCTTTTGGTGAAGGCAAGGTTTTCGTTGAGCAATACCAGTTCCTGAGTATATTGTCGTAGGGCCTCATTAGAATCTTGCATCCGCTGGTAGGCCTCGTTGTGTGCTAGCATATTGGGCTCGAAGCTGCTTTTGTGCCCTACTTTCAACAAGAAACAATAGGTCAGCTTGTCGACCGTCAGATAGGCAATCTGAATCCGAAAACGTTGGCCGTGTCGGTTTTGAAGCCTTGTGTGTTTTTCTATTGCCAAGGGCAGGCTACGGCTTTCGTCATATAGCTGGCGCAAACGAGGCTGCACATAAGTATTGAAGGGTAGGTTTTGAAGCCCTACTTTTTCAAACCAGTCTTGGAGGGTAGGAAGCTCATCGTGGGTATATTGGAGTAGTTGCTCGGCCTGTTCGTTGATGTGTAAGATGCGGTTTTTGGGGATATGTATCAATACAATGGGCATAGGAGCAAAGCGGACGAGCTGGTGCATCTGTTCTTCGGCACGTATCAAACGCCGGAAAGTCTTGGCATACAAAGCATCTAGCGAAGGCCGTTGGTTTTGTAGCTGTAGTTCCAATACGAGGCTGATGAGTTCTTGGGGGGTATATTCAGATAAACGTTGGCGTGTATACATAGATTATTTGCTGACAAAACAAAGCACAAAGGCCGGGGCGACATTATCATTTCATACGAAAAAACACTACAGAAGGCTGTAATTTCACAAATATTCGTCGTAAATTCATAAGCCAAAGGGGGGACTTGGGGTGCTTTCCGCTTATTTTATTGCACTCTGGCAAGAATAATTAGGCCAATTCCGCAAAATATTGCTAAATTAGTATATCTTTGCAAAATTAATATACACGCAACCTAATAAACAAGATGAACTACCCTAATTGTCCCAAATGTAATTCTGAAAAAGTAGTGAAAAGCGGTATAATCAATGAGCGTCAACGCTATTTGTGTAAAAAATGCAGCTATCACTTTACGGTCAATAAGCTTGGCAAGCAGATAGATAACTATTACGTAATCAAGGCTTTACAGCTTTATATCGAAGGGGTAAGCTATCGAGAGATAGAGCGCCTGCTAGGGATTAGTCACGTATCTGTAATGAATTGGGTGAAGAAGTACCGTATCAAAGCTCCTGACAACAACGAGTACCATCCTACCTACAAAATCCTCAAACACGAAGAGCTTGTCAGCTATTTACAAAGCCGTGAGAATATCCACGGGTCGGGAATGCTCATCACCGAACTAGGGGATAAATTTATGGTTATCAAATGGGAAAGGTTTAAGGAATAGTACAATAATTACTTGGCTAAACCAAAAAGCAAAACATACATTCAAACCTTATTTAAAGCATTTTTAGGTGCCCCTGTCTAGGTCAAACAGCCAGTCAGGGGCATTGTCTTTGAATATATTTTATACAATCTTGCCCTGATAAGATACCAAACCCCAACAAGACGATAAACCGAAGTATATATACAATATTAGCATTTGTATAGGCTTGATTTCACTTTTCGAAGGGCTATTTGCAGTTTTACATCAGCCAATTGCGCAACCTTGGTGCTTGGTAGCTGCGATGAGTAGTTGCCTGCAACTAATCAAAAACTGATTTACTCACAAACCCCAACTTAACAAATGACCTGAGGGGACTTTTGACACACAAACACTCAAAATAACCTCCCACATTTGCTTATTTCACAAAAACTGCACTGCCATGAACCGAAAAACTATCACTCGCTTAGGATTGTATCTTTTGATAACCTGCTTGGGCACTGCTCAGGTATGGGCGCAAGGCTCAGAAGAGTATGGCTCCGGCCTCAAGCTCAACCTCAACGATGACGGCTCTAAGTATGTGCGCTTTATTATCTGGAATCAGATATGGGCGCGCTACACGGACAATAATCCGGGCACTATCGTCAATAACGAAGCTCAGACCAACACCACTGATGTGGCCTTACGCCGTTCGCGTATGTTGGCCTTCTCACAAATTTCACCCCGTTTCTTGGTGATGTTTCACTGGGGTATCAACAACCAAACCTTTATCAATGGTGGCACGCCGGGCGGCACAGCAGGCTTTGGGGCAAATGGGCCTGGCAAAAAACCGCAACTCTTCGTACACGATGCCTGGGCTGAGTATGCCGTAGTGAAGAGCAAGTTACACATTGGTGCTGGGCTACATTACTGGAATGGCATCTCGCGGATGACCAGCAGCAGCACGCTCAACTTCCTCACCATCGACGCACCTATCTTCAATTGGGCCACCATCGAAGCTAGTGATCAGTTTGCCCGTCAGTTTGGTATCTATGCCAAAGGCCAACTCGGCAAGATACAGTACCAAGTAGCGCTCAATAAACCCTTCAGCGCCAGCAATATTGCCTCTTCTATGGAGCAAATGGCACTTCCGACGCAGCCCCAGGCTCCTGCTGGCACGGCTGCCGTGGATGCCTCCAACAACAGCTGGGCAAGCCTAGGGTATATTACTTACAACTTCTTTGACACTGAAAGCTCCTTGTTGCCCTTCCGTGTAGGGTCTTATCTGGGCACAAAAAAGGTGCTCAACATCGGTGCAGGTTGGCACTATCACCCCGACGCTACGGCCAACTCCGTACGCAACCCTGCCGGAGACCTTATCAATATCCAGCGTAATGATATGACACTCTTGGGCGCAGATGTGTTTGTAGACCTGCCCCTGAACCGCACTGCCGGCACCGCTCTGACGGCCTACTCCGTATTTTATAACTATGACTTTGGCCCCAATTACCTCCGCAATATCGGCATCTTGAATGTGGCGCAATCAGGAGGAAACTTCCAGCCTACCATCGGCACTGGGCAGATTTGGTACACACAAGCGGGCTTCCTCTTACCCAAAAGCATCCTAGGAGATAAGGGTCGCCTACAGCCTTTTGCTGCCTTTACTTACAAAAACTTTGACGCACTCCAAGATGCCTCCTCACAATATGACGTAGGGATGAACTATTACATCAGCGGGCATCACGCCAAAATCACCCTGCAATATTCTACACGCCCGGTATATGGGGCTGATGGACGCTTCCACCCCACCAAACCTAGCGCCGGAGAGCTTATTACACAGTTTATGATTTACTTATAAATTCACGAATTCGTCAATTACAACTCAAAACTCTGAACTCACAACTTATCACTTAAAACTCAAAAAAAGCCCACAATTATGTCTAACAAAAGCATGCAAGCGTATTGGAAGCGCAACATCAGCTACGTGCTGATTCTACTCGGCGTTTGGTTTTTCTCCTCTTATGTGCTTGGTATTTTGCTGGCAGAGCCACTCAATGCCATCAGCCTAGGGGGCTTCAAGCTCGGATTCTGGTTTGCCCAACAGGGTTCTATGTACATCTTTGTCATCCTGATATTTGTGTATGTATACCTGATGAACAAACTCGACCAAGAGTTTGATGTAGACGAAAAATAACCCCTGCCTAACTTATCATCACCCTCAAAATTTTGAAAATACTATGTCAGTACTAGTTTGGACTTATATCATCGTAGGGATTACGTTTGCCCTATACATCGGCATTGCGATTTGGTCGCGAGCCGGCTCTACCAAAGAGTTTTATGTGGCCGGTGGCGGTGTGCCGCCGGTAGCCAATGGGATGGCCACTGCGGCAGACTGGATGTCGGCGGCCTCCTTTATCTCGATGGCCGGTCTGATTTCCTTTATGGGGTATGACGGAGCCGTTTACCTAATGGGCTGGACGGGCGGCTATGTACTCTTAGCGCTATTGCTTGCTCCGTACCTGCGTAAGTTTGGGAAGTTTACCGTACCTGATTTTATCGGCGATCGTTACTACTCCAACCGCGCCCGTACTGTGGCCGTAATCTGCGCCTTATTTGTGTCGTTTACCTATGTAGCCGGGCAGATGCGCGGCGTGGGAGTGGTGTTTTCCCGCTTTTTGGAAGTAGACATCAACTTTGGGGTCATTATCGGGATGGGCATCGTATTCTTCTATGCCGTATTGGGCGGGATGAAGGGCATTACCTATACCCAAGTAGCACAGTACTGCGTCTTGATTTTCGCCTATATGGTGCCGGCTATATTTATTTCGTTACAGCTTACCGGCAACCCCCATCCCTCAGTTGGGCTTTGGTGGCAACCTGTCTGATGGCACACCATTGCTCCAAAAACTCGACGGCCTACATGCCGAGCTTGGCTTCGCTGCATATACTTCTGGTAGCAAGGCGTTGATTGATGTGTTCTGTATCACAGCTGCGCTGATGATTGGCACTGCCGGGTTGCCCCACGTGATTGTCCGCTTCTTTACCGTACCCCGTGTGAAGGATGCCCGTATCTCTGCTGGTTATGCCCTGATTTTCATCGCTATTCTCTACACTACAGCTCCTGCTATTGCGGCTTTTGCCCGTGTAAACCTCATCAACACCGTAAGTCAACAAGAGTACAAGCAAATGCCCGAATGGTTTATCAAATGGGAGAACTCAGGCCTTATTGCTTGGGCTGATAAAAACGGCGACGGCAAAATCCAATATGTCAAAGGGGATGTATTTGCCAAAAAAGGAGACAAACCGTCTTTCGACAAAGGTGCAGATGGACAACGTAAGCGCGGCGAAAATGGTGAGTTGTTGATGGTCAATGCCCTGAACGCAGAAAGTGCCAATGAGCTATTCATCGACCAAGACATTATGGTATTGGCCAACCCCGAAATAGCCCAGCTTCCCAACTGGGTCATTGCCCTAGTGGCAGCAGGAGGCTTGGCTGCAGCCTTGTCTACTGCAGCGGGCTTGTTGTTGGTGATTTCGACTTCGATTTCCCACGATTTGATTAAGAAGCAGCTCAACCCCAATATCTCCGAAAGAGGAGAACTTATATGGGCGCGTATTGCCGCTGCTGTAGCCGTAACAATCGCCGGGTTGTTTGGAATTTACCCGCCGGGGTTTGTCGCACAGGTGGTTGCTTTTGCCTTTGGGTTGGCTGCCGCTTCGTTCTTCCCAGCCATTATCTTGGGTATCTTCAACAAGCGGATGAACCGCGAGGGAGCTGTGGCCGGAATGATTACCGGGTTGGCATTCACCTTCCTATACATTGTATACTTCAAGTTTGGCGACTATCTCTTCGGTGTCGACAAGCAGTACCTCACGTCTGACTACTTCTTGTTTGGCATCTCGCCCGAAGGTATCGGTACAGTAGGAATGCTCCTCAACTTCGTCGTGTCGCTAGTAGTCTCTAATATGACACCGCCGCCACCCGCCGAAGTACAAGAAATGGTCGAAACCATCCGCTACCCACGCGGCGCAGGAGAGGCAGTAGCCCACTAATTGCAAACTTAGTAGCCCTTTGGAAATATCACCCCAAAGGGCTATAATATTTTGATAAATAGTGCTTTCTGCAAATTAATCGGAACGCAGTATATAGTAATTTAGCAACAAAAATGGGGATTTTATTGTGATTACGCTACGCAATTGCTAATTTTATCCAAGTAAACAAAAGCAAAGTACTACCCACTTCATATCAAGCAAAAGAGTTGACTTGAGTACAGTAAGCCTTGATTAGTACTCTGCCCCTGACCTCTCAATACCTAACCCATTAGCCTTATGTCAAGAATACATTCACTGGGTGGATATTTCCACGAATACCAAAAAAGCGTACAAAATCCCGAAGCTTTCTGGGCTTCAGTGGCCGACAATTTTTATTGGCGCAAGAAATGGGATAAAGTCTTAGAGTGGAACTTTGAAGAACCCAAGGCAGAGTGGTTCATCAATGGCAAGCTCAATATCACCGAAAACATCTTCGAGCGCCAGCTCTTTACCCACGGCGACCGCACAGCCATTATTTGGGAGCCCAATGACCCTAACGAGCCGGCAGAACATATCAGCTATCGGGAGCTGTATGAGCGTGTTTGTCAGTTTGCTAATGTATTGCAAGCCAAAGGGATAGCTAAGGGCGACAGGGTGATGATTTACCTGCCTATGATTCCAGAAGCAGCCGTAGCAATGTTGGCCTGCGCCCGTATTGGCGCAATTCACTCTGTAGTATTTGCGGGCTTCTCAGCCACAGCCCTCGCCGACCGCATCAAGGATTGCCAAGCCAAGGCCGTACTCACCTCTGACGGTAACTACCGAGGCAACAAAACCATCGAGGTAAAATCAGTGGTGGACGAAGCGCTCTCGATGAGTGATGGCTCTGTAGAGACGGTTATCGTCTGCCAACGCACCAAACAAGCTATTTCTATGACCGCCGGACGCGATCATTGGTGGCACGAGCTCTGCCAAGGTGCTTCTATAGAACACAAGGCCGAAGAGATGGACTCTGAAGATATGCTCTTTATCCTATATACCTCTGGCTCTACGGGCAAACCCAAGGGAGTAGTGCATACTACTGGTGGCTATATGATTTATACTTACTACAGCTTCAAAAATGTGTTCCAATATAACCCCGGCGATGTCTACTGGTGTACTGCTGATGTAGGCTGGATTACGGGACACTCCTACATTGTCTATGGCCCGTTGTTGGCTGGAGCTACTACCCTGATGTTTGAAGGTGTGCCAACCTATCCACACCCTGGGCGCTTTTGGGAGGTTATTGACAAACACCAAGTCAACCAGTTTTATACCGCCCCTACCGCCATCAGGGCTTTACAAGCCTTTGGGCTCGAACCGTTGCAAGATTACAAACTATCGTCTCTCAAAACCCTAGGCTCGGTTGGTGAGCCTATCAATGAAGAGGCTTGGCGTTGGTATCACGATCACGTAGGCAAAGACCGTTGTCCGGTGGTAGATACTTGGTGGCAGACCGAAACAGGCGGTATCCTTATTTCGCCTCTCTCGGGCATCACACCTACCAAGCCTACCTATGCTACCCTGCCGCTGCCTGGCATCCAGCCAGTGATAGTGGACGCAGAAGGCAATGAGCTAAAAGGCAATAGCGTAGAGGGCAACCTCTGCATCAAATTTCCTTGGCCTTCGATGTTGCGCACTACCTACGGTGATCACGAACGCTGCCGACAAACCTACTTCGCAACCTATAAGGGTTACTATTTTACCGGCGACGGCGTAAAACGCGACGAAGATGGCTACTACCGCATCCTAGGCCGCGTGGATGATGTCATTAACGTCTCCGGCCACCGTATGGGCACTGCTGAGGTCGAAAATGCCATCAACGAACACCCCCTCGTGATTGAATCGGCAGTGGTAGGCTTCCCACACGAAATCAAAGGCCAAGGAATATACGCCTATGTGATTTGTGAGGATCTCGAAAAAACCCAACGTACGGAAGAGGTACTCAAAAAGGAAATCATCGATACGGTGAGCAAAATCATAGGCCCCATTGCCAAACCTGATAAAGTATTGCTTGTCTCGGGCTTGCCCAAGACCCGCTCTGGCAAGATTATGCGCCGCATTCTGCGCAAAGTAGCCGAAGGAGATGTGTCAAGCCTTGGCGACATCAGCACCTTGCTCAACCCCGAAGTAGTAGAGGAAATCAAAACTAAGGCCGGTATACCGGCATAAGGCTCGCTTTTGGGCAAAGATCTTTTATTCGCATAGCATTCTAAACGCCAAACAGGTGAGTGTAGCTTACACTCGCTTGTTTCTTTTTGTGGGGTAAATCACCAAGCAAACAACCTAGGGACGGGCTACTCAGAGCTGTTCTTGTAACCAAGTTATGAGGGTGGCCAAGACCTCCAAACGGTTGAGGGCATACGCCTTGCGGTCGCTTGCTAAAGGGAGCGCCGGTTCGCTTAGGCTTGTAATATAGGCCAAGCGGGCAGGTAGTTGCCCCGCTTGTGTAGTAAAATAGCCCAACTCACGAAGCTGTAGCCCCGGTAGGGGGGCGTGTACATATTGCTCTACAAACTGAAGCAAGTCTATCACCTCTATCTGAGGGCTTATTCCTTGCTCTGCGGCGGCAGTTTTGACCATCCGTTGTACCTGTAAGGCATCCATTCCATACATTACCCAGCGTTTGTTTCGGAGGTTTTCGGGCAGCTTCTCAAAACTAGGATACCCATTCATATTTTGTTTGACAGACAAAAAGCCCTGAGTTTGATTACTCAGATAGTGAAATCCTACAACCTGATAGCGATATGGATAGCCGCTGGGGTTGTCGGTGGGGGCTTTGAACTGTTGCAACTCAAAAGCTCCGATTACAATGTCTGTAAATAGGTCGGGGCGGAGTTGTTGCTTCCAAATCAACTTTCCTTGGCGCAGCCTGTCGAGGTTGTGTTGTAAGTGTTGTGCAGTGAGCGCATCCAAAAACCCTTCTGCTTCAAGCATTTCGATAGCTTTGGGACTGAGTTTATCCCAGCGGTTGAGGCCTTGGCGTTGTAGGTGTGCTATAGTAGCTGTGCTGAGCTGTGGCAACAACGACAGGGAGGCCTCTGACTGCAACTGTGGCATACACGCATAGCGCCATTTGCAACTAAAACAAGCCGTACTGAGTATGGGGGGTGTTTTGAGGTCAGCCTCAGTTTCGGGCAGAGGCCGTAATGCTTCGAGGGCTTGCTGTAGTTGGGTAAAGTCCCGCTCAATGACTTCAAAGTGAATCTCTTGCCGCTGGCCATTGCCTAAGATTAAAAACCCTTTGCGGGGTAAAAAACCGTCTTGCAAAGAGCAAAGTAACTCGCTATACCAGCGCAACTGCAAACTATGGGATAACGTGGCAACTGCCGTGCTCTTGATGTCGCCCACCTCATAATAATGCTGTGAGCCCTCTTGGCGGAGCTCTAGGATGTCTGCCACCCCAATCCCTGTCTCTTCTTCACTGTCTGTTTTTTGGAGTAGCTGTGCCTGTAAAATAACTGGTTCGCGTCGAGCAATGGCCGCTTGTGTGTCTTCGTAGCGCACTTGTGTATGGTTGCCCTGCACGACATAGGCGTGAGCAAACTGTGCTGCATAAATTTGCGCCTCAAACTGAAGCCCTTCTTGGAGCTGCTGGCGTACGTGTACGGGGTCGGGTGCGGTCAAGGCCGCCTTCCCATAATAGTTTAACCAAGCCTTGCGTTTGCAGTGCAAATATGCCCCAAAATGATAAGCATTGGTAGGCTTGGGTTGCGTACGAAGATAAGAACGTAAGGACATTTTTTAGATAATCAGATGTTTGAGATATGATGTAAGCACGGCTATGGCTTTGGTTTTCTGCGGCTTAATAAAAAATAACTCCCTATCCAAACAAGTGTATAGACACCTATCAAGGGCAAGACCCACAAAGTATCTAGGCCGGCATAGGCGGTAAGGATTCCGGCAGTAAAAAATAATACAACATATCCCAAACACCCCAGGCAGCCTACCCAACGAAGTAGAGCGCTTTGAGAAGGGGTTTCATTAGCAGAGGTTTTGAATGGATCTATCATTGGTTCATCAACTAGTACTATACCCAACCACAATTGGTTTGGGAAATTTTTGTGCGTCAAGAAAATCAAATCCTGCAAATCTACAATTCTTGTGAATCTTGGTATAAACATAGCGACTAAAAAATACAACCACAAAAGTACAGCCCAGTGCTGGGAGGTAAAACTAAACGGTTATTTTTTGATACCACACAAACTGCTTACCATCAATTGGTTGAGAATTGAATTCAATGTTTGAACATTTATTTTTAATTTTTTGGAACAAAAGCCAAAGCATAGCTGTTATAACACACAAATAACCCGTATTTACTTTTTATCATCAAACACAAAAACGTTTATGAAACTGTTCCAATTGTCAGCCTTGGCCTTGGCCACTACTTTTGTTATGGCAAGCTGCGGAAGCGCCCCTAAAAGCGACAAAGCCGAGACCGGCGAAGCACAAGAAGTAAACGAAGTAGCTGAAGCTGCTGACGTTGCCCTTGACCTAGAAGCCAGCCAAATCACTTGGGTTGGTACTAAACCTGTAGGCAAACACAACGGTACAATCAAGTTGAGCGAAGGCAAACTTTCACTAAAAGATGGCGCTATTGTAGGCGGCAACTTTGTGATTGACCTCAACACGCTTACTGTATTGGACATCCCTGCCGAAGACGAAGCCAATGCTAAATTGACCGGCCACCTCAAGAGCGGTGATTTCTTTGAAGTAGAAAAATTCCCTACTGCCACTTTTGAAGTAGTATCAGTAGAGCCTTACCAAGCTCCTGAAGGCGACAAGAAAGAAGAAAAAGACCCTGAGTACACCCTTGCTAATCCTACACATACCATCACTGGTAACTTGGAGATGAAAGGCGTGAAGAAAAGCATCAAGTTCCCTGCAAAGGTTACCATTGATGGCAACAAAGTAACTGCTGAAGCCAAATTCAACATCAATCGTAAGGATTGGGGAATGAGCTATGGCGATGATGAGTCTTTGGGCGATAAGTTTATCCGCCCTACTGTACACATTGGTTTCAATATTGCTACCAAATAAGTAATTTAAGCAGTAAAAAGACTATCTTTGCCTGCTAAACGGCAAAAGCGGGGGCTGCCGTATGACGCACCTCCCGCTTTTTATGTATCTCCCAATGCCTCTCTGACACGTGCGGCAAGCGTCCGAAAAATGCTTGAATTATGAGAATAGAAGATGAAATTAAGCAGAAAAAGTTTGTGAATGAGTTTGAGAAACTCACTATAAACTTACTTTTTACAAGCCACTGGCTCAATTTCCGCCAAAAGGATACCTTCAAGCCTTATGACTTGACACCACAGCAATACAATATCCTGCGTATCTTGAGAGGCCAGCACCCACAGCCTGTTTCGGTGAGTGATATCCGTGAGCGGATGATTGACAAGATGTCTGATGTGTCTCGATTAGTAGACCGCCTAATGCGCAAACGCCTAGTAGGGCGTAAGGAATGTGAAGCAGACCGCCGAATGGTAGATGTAAGTATCACAGAAGAGGGGCTACAGCTGCTCAAGCGCATTGATAATGAGCAAGATCTCTCAGAAGCTGTCCGAGGGTTGTCTCCAGAGGAGGCCGCCCAACTCAATCGGCTTTTGGACAAGCTCCGCGACATCAATAGTAACACACAAGAGAGCGTATAAAAAGCAAACACACCTGCCAAGTTGAGAAAACTTAACAGATGTGTATCAATGAGTTGTCAGCAGCTATTGCTTATTCTGCCAGCTCTTCTTTCTTGATTTTTCCAAAGGACACGCCTAGATTCAGCCCTAGATTGGCCACCCTTCCGCGCCCAAAGAGCGACAAGATATTGGCCGAACCTGCGCCAAACCTAAATGCCCCAGCCCTAACGGAGACAAAGCCGCCTAATGTAGCTCCTGCGTGCCCTCCAAACGAAGGCGCAATACCGGCATTGAGCCATTGGCGTACGTTATACACGTACCCAAAGGTGAGCTGAGGAGTGGTGGTGGCTAAGCCTATGTTGTTGAAACCTTGGATATAGGTAACGAAAATGTCGTGGCGATTTTCGCCCACCAACCCTGAAGGGATGCTGTATTGCCCCTGAAGCACTAAGCGCGAAGGCAAGGCCACTCTAAAAGCATTCTTGGTTTCTTCGCCCTCAAAAATGCTCGTCAGTGAGTCCAAAAAGCTAGGAGAACTACTAGAAGTAGGGCTTACAAGAATCCCTTCAAAGCGGAAGGCCGTATCGGCTCTAGTAAAGTTGAGCGTATTTTGGTTGAAGCGCATCCCGCCTATGTCCAACAAACTGGCGGATATACGCAGGTTTTCCCCAATCTGAATATCACCTCCAAGGTCAAAAGCAAAGCCACCACCACTATGCTGGAAGGGGTTGCCTCCTTCGGCATCTGACAAGGTAACATATCCTCCTGCATTAGCTTGTGTGCCTATATTGAAGTCGATATAGCTACCATCTTGGGCTGTTGTAATGTCTAGTCTGGCGTTTGTCAGTTCTCCGGCGCTCATTGCTGCCAAGTATTTCAATCTCAAACCGGCTCTGACTTTGAAGGCATCTGTTTCGACGATGTTGCGGGCGGCTCCCAGCACAAATTCACGCCAGTGATACCCTCCGGCGCGGATGTCGCCCACGCGGGCGGTTTGTCCTGCAAACCGGCTATTGCCAAGCCACAAAAACTCGAAAGGTTCTTTGCCGATAGTCAACCCTGCTTCGATACGTTCGTTTATCTCAAACGAAGCCGTGAAAAGCTCTTCTCCCTGCGAGCGAATCTTAAAAGCGGTAGAAATCCATTGCAAATTTAGGCCGATGGCCAGTCGGTTACGATTTTTGAGGTCGCCTATCAGGTTATCTACATCAGCATTGGTTAGGGAGTTGCTGGCCAACTGCAAGAACTGCCGTGAGCTCAAGACGTTGTTGGCAGCCCAAAGCTCCAGTTGCTGGTGTAGTGGGAATACATTGATTTCAAACACTTGGTCAGTAGTACCCAAGTAGCTAGGTTGCCAGCGCGAGCGCTGAATCTGTTGGTGGTCATTATAAAGCAAATGTGCGGCATTTTGTGCAAAAAGGCCAAACGAGCTCAAAACCCACAAAGTGATGGTGAGGAGTTGTATATGTTTCATAGTCAATACAGTCTGATTCTTTGAAATATTAGTTGCCAATTTGGGTTTTGAAATCACCTATGATTCTAAAATCCAAGGTATTGGTGTTTTCGATGCGCACCACTTGAGGGGCTGTGTTCCGATAGGCGGTTGTGATACGTATTTTTTGTGTTTCACGCATCGCATTCAAAATCGGAGCGACATCGACCGTAACCTCACGGTTGGTAGGGTTGGCCGCAGTTCCTGCCGGCATATTGATAGGCGGAGTAGTCAGGTTGCCGACTACACGGTCGTCTGCATCCAAAAAAGCAAGGTTGACTTCCAATTCCATCGATACTTTATTGGCCAGTCGGAGTGTCAAAGTACCACTCACATTGGCATTGTCACCCAAGCCAAAGTCAAAATCAGCTTCTGTATTGAGGTTGCCTGAGCTGTTGGGGCGGATATCTACATAGCGGATACGGGGAACTCCAACACGCAGCTCTATGCGAATATTGCCATCACCCATATTGACCAACTGCCCGTTGCTACCCGGGGTACTTATTTCTTCTATCAACATCTGTAGGTTGGGGGTCAATGTGCCCTGTGTGATGTTTTCGGCAAACTCATAGGTAGCGCCCGGCGCTATCTGTGCGGTAGAAGTATGGCTGATAACGACGGCATTGGTATTACGGTCTCGGATGATGATGCGCAGTCCTTGGCTCAAAGGCACACCAAAAGGGTTGCGTAGGTTGCCCAAAAGCGTTAGTTGGGCAAATCCAATCTCTTGGATCGGAGAATTGTCAAGGTCGAAATTGCTGGGGGCAGTGCTCAACCCACTGATAGGTGGAACAATAATAGGTATTGCGGAAGTAGGAAGCCCCGGGTTTTGATTGAAAGTAAAGACTTCTTCTTGAAAGGCAGGGAAACTTTCCAACCCAAGCTCTCCTCGGGCTATAGGAGCTAAGATTTGGGGTTCAAAGCGCAAATCATCACTATTACAGGCGCTGAGCCAAAGCAATGAAAGTGCGGCAAAGGCCTGTAGCACAGGATGCTT
The DNA here is from genome assembly GCF_000430505.1 of Eisenibacter elegans DSM 3317. NCBI lineage: Bacteria > Pseudomonadati > Bacteroidota > Cytophagia > Cytophagales > Microscillaceae > Eisenibacter > Eisenibacter elegans. The sequence goes on from NZ_KE387152.1 coordinate 751,268, forward strand.
TTGTATAAATATGAATTTCATACTACGGTATTTTTATTTAAAAAACAAAGGATGCATTGGCATTGAGATTACGGATATCGACAGGCTTATGTTTTGTTTCAGATGAAAATTTTTTGTTTGCAAGCCAAGTTCAAAATCATCTACTTGACCAATTATCACAAAGGTTTTACCCTAAATTGTGTTATCCTAGAAGCTTGATTATCAAGTGCTTAATATTGAGTTGATATGTTGATAGGGCATTTTGAGAAATATGTGCAGAAGCCCTTGCTTCGCATCGACAATAAACCCTTTTGATGTGAATAATATGTTTTATTGTAAAAAATATTTATTTAAATTTAAATTATGTGTAAAATGTATAAAATATTCGATTTTCAATAAAAATAAAAACGCTAAGTAATAGATTTTTAATACAAATTGTTGTTTATTTATATTTAAAAATATAATAAAATATTTTCTTATTTACCAAAGAAAAACCAATCAAGCTTTGTGAGTCCTTACTGCGAAAGCCAAAAAATAAAACACATACTGAAGCTATGCTCCTCCCAAAATTAATGAAGAAAAATTTTATAAAAAAGTTATTATAATAAATTTTATTTTTACAAAAGCATCAATTTCCAGACCATCTCCGGACTAGTAGCCGGCCTGCAAGCAATTGGATAATCACTAATTCATTGATATAGAGTATGCTGAGTCAAATACAGTTTTGAAGTAGAAGCCTTGCTATTTTTTTGGCATTCTGCCTTGCCTGCTTATATTTGTATGAATACCCGGATAGTACCTTTTGTGCTGTCTGACTCTCTCACACCCTCTGAACCCCGTGCGCTATGCAGACGCTTTCCACCCCTCCGCTTACGAGCAAACTTCCTCAAGTAGGTACAACTATTTTTGCTGTGATGTCGGCCTTGGCTCAAAAACACCAAGCTGTCAACCTCTCACAAGGCTTTCCTGATTTCCCAATAGACTCACGGCTTATCGACTTGGTCGAAAAAAATATGCGACAAGGCTTCAACCAATATGCCCCCATGGCCGGATGGATGCCCTTGCGCGAGCGCATTGCCGAAAAAACAGCCCTGTGTTATGGCTACAGCCCCGACCCCGAAACCGAAATCACCCTCACCTCGGGCGCTACCGAAGCCTTGTTTGACATCATCGCAGCTACAGTACATCCCGGCGACGAGGTCATCGTCCTAGAACCGGGCTACGACTCCTATGTGCCAGCCATTCTCTTGGCTGGGGGCGTACCCGTCTCTGTCAACCTCGATGCGGACAAAGGCTACAGCATTCCGACCGCAGCCCTGCGCGCTGCCATCAGTCCGCGTACCAAGCTCCTCATTTTCAATACCCCACACAACCCTACGGGTACTATCTGGCGCAAGGAAGAGATGGAAACCCTCGCCGAGCTAGTGCGCGATACCGACATCCTCCTGCTCAGCGACGAGGTCTACGAGCACCTCATCTTTGACCAAGAGCAACACCAAAGCGTCTTGCGCTTTCCTGAGCTACGGGCACGCAGTTTTGTAGTATCGTCTTTTGGCAAGTCTTTCCACGCCACTGGTTGGAAGCTTGGCTATTGCATTGCCCCGCCTGCCCTGACGGCAGAGATGCGCAAGGTACACCAATATGTTACCTTCTCCTCGCCCACGCCGATGCAGTGTGCCATTGCCGAGTACCTAGAGCAACCCGAGCACTACCTCAATCTAGGCGTTTTTTACCAACAGAAGCGTGACTACATGCAACAGTTGCTTGCCCAAACACCTTTCGAAATCCTCCCCTGCGGCGGCACATACTTCCAGCTCTTGGGCTATGGCCACCTCTCCGACGAACCCGATACCACCTACGCCGAGCGCCTTACCCGTGAGGTAGGGGTGGCTACTATCCCGGTATCGGTGTTTTATAGCGACAAAACCGACCGCAAAGTCATCAGACTGTGTTTTGCCAAGCGCCCCGAAACACTAGAAGCCGCAGTAGCCCGCTTTGTTACACACCAAAACGCCCTCTCCCGATGAGCCAAAACCTCACCCTAGCCCTGATACAAAGCGACTTGTATTGGCACGAGCCCGAAGCCAACCGGGCGATGTTTGAAGAAAAAATAGCACAGCTGCCCCAAGGAGTAGAGGTAATCGTGTTGCCCGAGATGTTTACCACAGGCTTTACGATGGAGGCTACCCCCAACGCTGAGCCAATGAACTTGCACACCTTCAAGTGGATGACACAACAGGCCGCACGCAGCCAAGCCGCTGTAGTGGGGAGCTATATCGTACAAGAGCAGGGCCGCTTCTACAACCGGATGCTCTGGATGCAGCCCGACGGCGGCTACCAATACTACGACAAGCGCCACCTCTTCCGAATGGCGCAAGAACACGAAACGTTTAGCGCAGGGCAGCAGCCCGTAGTCGTTGAGTGGCGAGGGTGGCGCATCCTCCTACAAGTGTGCTATGACCTGCGCTTCCCTGTGTTTAGTCGCAACCGTCCGGAGCTCAACTACGACCTCGCGCTCTATGTGGCCAATTGGCCCGCCGCCCGCAGCAACGCTTGGGACATCTTGCTACAAGCCCGCGCCGTCGAAAATTTGGCTTACGTAGTCGGAGTAAACCGCATAGGTACTGACGGCAAGGGCATCGACTACTGCGGCAATACCGCCTTGGTAGACTTTAAAGGGGAGCGCCTCTGTTATCACCATCATGGAGAAGCAGCTTCTGTACACACACTTTCCAAAGCAGCCCTGACAGCATTCCGAGACAAATTCCCTGCCCACCTCGACGCAGATAGGTTTGAGCTAAAGTAGAGGAGCTGTCTGCAGTATCGTTATTGTTTGTTATAGGGTCGTTGTCCGCAACGACCCCTACCAATTGAGATATCTGTAGTGGTTTTTTGGGGCTTGTGATGACGTAAGCCCAATCACAATTCGTTTGGGAAATCTGCACACTGAAAATCCTTGATAATCAAGGGAATCAAATCCTATAAATCTCCAAATCTTGTCAATCTTGGTATAAAACACGAAGGGACGTGGAGTCGTCAGTTTGAAAGAGCTTATCGAGACCTCTTCAATACCGCAGTAGCCAAAATCAGACAACACAGTTAAACAAGAGTTTTACCGTAAGCATTCAGATTTTCCCACTTTTATACAAAAACGAGGGCAAGAAGATAGGTATCCGTACTTATCCTGATGCTACATTGAAGGCAAGGCGTGGAGAACTCAAATACAGCAAAACCATCGTACTTGGTATCTACCCTACGACAAAGTCGTATTCGCCCAACTCAAAACTCAGTTTCAAGACCTGCAAGTCTTACAAGACAACGCCCCTAAGCGGACTGAACCCACGGTTCAACAAACCGACATAGCACGTCGCTCGGAGCCAGTCATTGTACCAACAACGGCTACCGAAACCTACACAGACCTGCGTATAGTTGCATATGAAGATAGAGGCTGGCTCGTGAATTGTGATTATAAAACAGGGCAAAAAATCAAGACCAA
>NZ_KE387153.1:0-135325 GCF_000430505.1 Eisenibacter elegans DSM 3317
CTAATCAATTTCGGTGCGAAGAGCTTGGAGTTCAAAAGAGTTCAGAACAAAAAGTTCAATCAAAAAAATCAGGGTAATCCCAACATCAAATAAATCAAGGTTCAGACAAATGAAAAACAGCATCACCGAAAACGAAATAGAAGAAATTGCCCTTGGCTATCTGCAAGGTTTGGGCTACGCCTATCAGTTGGGAACGGTCATTTCCCCAGATGGCGAGCACCCCGAAAGGCAATACAACGAAGTGGTGCTCACTACCCGTTTGCGTGCTGCCATTGACAAACTCAACCCTACCCTTTCGCAAGATGCCAAAGAAGATGCCCTGAAAAAAGTATTGCGTACCGAAAGCCCCAATGCCTTAATCAGCAACGAAAACTTTCACCGTTACCTGACGGATGGCGTAGATGTAGAAATGCGAACCGAAAGCGGTATTCGTGGCGAGAAAATTTATATCGTTGACTTTAAAAATCCCGAAAACAACGAGTTTTTAGCCGTCAATCAGTTTACGGTAATTGAAGGCAACCAAAACAAACGCCCCGATATTATCCTGTTTGTCAACGGCTTGCCTTTGGTAGTGATAGAACTCAAAAATCCCGTGGACGAAAACGCCAACCTGAAATCGGCATTCAACCAACTGCAAACCTACAAACAAGCCATTCCTTCGCTTTTCACTTACAACAGTTTGCTCATTATCAGCGATGGTTGGGATGCCCGTTGTGGCACCATTACCAGCGATTACGGCAGGTTTATGCGTTGGCGAACAAAGGACGGAAGAACCGAGGCATCGCACAATGACTTGGGAATGCAGATTTTGTTTGAAGGTATGCTGAACAAACACACGCTGTTGGATTTAATCCGCCACTTTATCGTCTTTGAAAAAAGCGACAGCAAAACACTCAAAAAAGTAGCTGCCTATCATCAGTATTATGCCGTAAACAAAGCCGTAGAAAGCACTGTAATCGCCAGCGGCAGCAATGGCGACAGACGTGGCGGTGTCATTTGGCACACACAAGGAAGCGGCAAAAGTTTGAGTATGGTTTTCTTTTCGGGCAAGCTCATTATTGAGCCGAGAATGGAAAACCCCACTTTGGTAATTTTGACAGACAGAAACGACCTTGACGAGCAATTGCACGAAACCTTTACCAATTGTCAGCAACTTTTAAGGCAAGAACCCCAAAAAGCCGAAGACCGAAAAGATTTAAGAAAATTATTAAAAGTAGCTTCGGGCGGTATCGTATTTACAACCATTCAGAAGTTTATGCCAATGCAAACCGACATTGTGCAAAATGAAAACCCGAATGTGGTCAATGAGCCAGCGGTAGAATATATCGGTGCAGACATACAGGCATTAAGCGAACGAAAAAATATTGTAGTCATAGCAGATGAAGCCCACAGAAGCCAATACGATTTTATTGATGGCTTTGCCAAACATTTGCGTGATGCTTTGCCCAATGCCACATTTATAGGTTTCACAGGCACACCCATAGAAACCACCGACAAAAACACCCAAGCCGTTTTCGGTAACTATGTGGATATTTATGACATTCAGCAAGCCGTAAACGATAAAGCTACCGTTCCGATTTTCTATGAGAGCCGATTGGCAAAAGTCCATTTTAACGAAGATGAAAAAGTAAGCATTGACGAAGCTTTTGAAGAACTCACCGAAGGCGAAGAACTGAGCAATCGCCAGCAAATGCGGGCAAAATGGACACGCTTGGAAGCCATAGTAGGCAACCCAAACCGACTTCAAAAAATTGCAGAAGATTTGGTCTATCACTTCGAGCAACGCAATGCAGTATTGGAAGGCAAAGCAATGATAGTGTGTATGAGCCGAAGAATTTGTGTGGAACTCTATGATGCTATTACCAAAATCCGCCCGCTTTGGCACTCAGACGATGACGACAAAGGCACGATAAAAGTGATTATGACGGGCAGCAGCAGTGATGCCCTGAATATGCAGCCCCACATTCGCAACAAGCCCAGAAGAAAAGCCATTGGCGACCGCCTGAAAAATCCGAACGACCCCTTAAAGTTGGTCATTGTTCGGGATATGTGGCTCACAGGATTTGATGCCCCTTGTTTGCATACGCTCTATGTGGACAAGCCCATGCGTGGGCATAACCTGATGCAAGCCATAGCACGGGTAAACCGAGTATTTACCGAAGGCAAAGAAGGCGGATTGGTGGTGGATTATTTGGGCATTGCACAAGAACTAAAAACTGCCTTAGCCGAATACACCGCAAGCGGTGGTGAAGGAAAACCGACCCTTGACCAGGAATTGGCAGTTGCCAAAATGTTGGAACTTCACGAAGCAATAGACTATCAGTTAAGGCATTTTGATTGGCGTAAATTTTTCAAGCTTACACCCGAAGAAAAACTAAGATTTATTCCTGTAATTGTAGATTACATTTTCAGTCAGGAAAACGGGGAGCAGAGTTTTACCGAAAACACCAAAAACTTATTGAAAGCCTTTGCTATTTCCGTTCCCCACGAAAAAGCGATGGCAATCCGTGATGATGTGGCATTATTTCAAGCCATCAAATCAAGGTTGGTAAAAATATCCGACCGAAACGAAGGCGGAAAGACGGACGAAGAAATGGAAACGGCTATCAAGCAAATCATTTCGGAAGCCATCACCGCCGACAATGTGATTGATATTTTTGATGCCGCAGGACTGAAAAAGCCCAATATTGAAATTTTGGACGAACGCTTTTTGCAAGAACTGAAAGACTTGCCGCAAAAGAATTTAGCCGTTGAGTTATTGAAAAAACTACTCAAGGACGAAATCAAGAAGCGGACAAAAATCAACTTGGTGGAAAGCAAGAAGTTTTCCGAAATGTTGGAAGATGCCATCAAACGCTACCACAATGGAATGATTGACACAGTAGAGTTTTTGGAAAAAGTCCTTATCCCCTTTGCCCAACAAATGAAAGAAGCTGATAAACGGGGTGAAAAATTGGGATTGGACTATCGCGAGTACGCTTTTTATACGGCTTTGGAAGTAAACAACAGTGCAGTTGCTATATTGGGTGACGACATTCTAAAACACATAGCCCAAGAACTTTTGAAAACAGTCCGCAATAGCACCACCATAGATTGGACAATTAAAGAAAGCGTACAATCGGCATTAAGACGAAACATCAGACGAATATTAAGACTACACGGTTATCCGCCAGACTTACAAGAAAAAGCAGTTGACACGGTAATCACCCAAGCGAAAATGTTAGCAGAAGACTTGGTGAAAAATGGAGATAAAAAAGAATAAGCCAACGCACCCAAACAGACACGAAATGACAACAAAACAGATGACAGAAAAAGAAGGGCGAAGGCATAACATCACCTATACGCAGGCAGGGGTTTAGCTTCGCTGATTTTCAATTCGTGCTTCATAGTACAGGAAAGTGATAAATTTAAAGTTCAGTTCTTCGTAGGAAGTTCAGTGGTTAAAAACCCTGCCTGCGTATAGGTGAGAACCGTCAATCTGTCTAAAAACCCATTAAAACACGCTTTACCAAGGCGATACAAGCCCGTAGCGAGACGCATATTTGGTGCGAATACTTTGAAAAGTATAAAATATCTTTGCTGTAAGTGGCTTAAAATTAGCCAAAAAGAGCAAAAAATAGATTTTTCTTAGCTTTTTGCTATCTTCGCAGGAGTTGATTTTTGGGCAGACTGACGTTATGAGAAATTTTTGCCCTCCACACTTGCAAATATCCATTGTGTAGTTTAACTTGATTCGTAACGAAGGGAACTTGTTCACCAACGTTTCCCATCAAGTTAAACGGACATTTGGCAGTGCGTAAAAACCCCGTTTTTATGACAATGCTCGCTGCGCTCACACTGTGTAAAGCTTGATTGTTATGCCTCATTGCCAAAAACAACCATATAAACTTAAAAACATGAAGAAGATTTTACTCTTTATTTTAATGACAATTCCATTTATTGGTTTTGGACAAAACTATACCTCCTATTTAACTGGCAATGCAACAGATACTGTTACCAACCCTATAGGAGGATTATGCCTTATGGGCGGAGCAACCGAGAATGACAATGCTATGAAATGGTTTCTTCAAAGAGCCAATGGAGGAGATATACTTGTATTAAGGACAACAGGCGCTGATGGCTATAATTCATATTTCTATTCCGGTTTAGAGGTTGCCGTAAATTCAGTTGAAACTATTGTTTGTCATAATGCTTCAGCAAGCACTGAACCTTATATTCTTCAAAAAATTCAAAAAGCAGAAGCTATTTGGTTTGCAGGTGGCAATCAATGGGATTACATAAGCTATTGGAGGGGCACACCAATTGATAATGCCATTAATCAAGCAATCCAACAAAGAAACATAGTTATAGGAGGAACAAGTGCAGGAATGGCCATACAAGGTAAATATTATTTTACAGCTAAAAATGGAACTATTACTTCTGCAAATGCTTTAGCTAATCCTTTCAATAATCGGGTAACTGTTGATTCAACACGGTTTATTAATAATTACTTTTTAAATAACACCATCACCGATACACATTTTGATAATCCTGACAGAAAAGGAAGGCTTGTTACTTTTCTTGCAAGAGTTTTCACCGACTATGGTGAGTATGCTAAAGCTATTGCTTGTGATGAATATACAGCAGTTTGTGTTGACACTAATGGTATAGCAAAGGTTTATGGAGGCTATCCTACTCATGATGATAATGCATATTTTATTCAGCCGAATTATGAGCTTTCTGTTAAATCACCCGAAAACTGCACAGCAGGAAATCCTTTAACTTGGAATTTAGGAGGAATAGCATTAAAAGCATACCAAATTAAAGGAGACAGTACGGGAAGCAAAACTTTTAATCTAAATACTTGGCAATCAGGCAATGGAGGAACCTGGTACAATTGGAGTGTTTCAGGTGGTGTTTTTTCTGAGCAGATGAGTACGCCAATGGATTATGTGCCTCTTTCACTCCAAAACACTTCAAGTTATGCTAATATTGAGATATTTCCAAACCCTACATCAGGTGAAATCACGATTCCAATTAATAAAAGCGACTATACATCTAATAATATTGAATTTTATAATAATCTTGGTCGGAGAATTTATGTAGCCACCTCTTTTTCTGATGATACCATTACAGTTGACTTAAGTTCTTTAAATAGTGGGTTGTATTTTATAAAAATAAAAGGAAGTAACGGTAAAAATTATATTGGTAAATTTATCAAAAATTAAAATAAACAAAGACATAACAGCGACTTGGCAAAAATGGTGGTTCAGGGGTTAAATCAAGCTTAAGGCAACCGTTACTTCACAGAGTAATTTTTAAAGTTTTTGAAACAACTTTATCCAAATAATATGTATCTTCGCAATATCTAAAAAAGGAATGATTATGGAACTTAAACAAGAAATAGTGCAAATAGTGGACAAGTTACCTAACGAAGTGTTAGGTGAACTTTTGCAATACCTTCGCCAAGTAGAAAAAACTACTGTAGAAAAAATGCGCCTTTCGTTAAACTTAAACACAATTTTGACCGAAGACCGTGAACTACTTGAAAAATTGGCGAAATGATAGACTATCAAGAAGTCCTTGGCATTCATCAAGTTTTGATACGAGAGTTTGGCGGTTCCCAAGGCGTGAGAGATGAAAACGGACTAAAATCGGCACTTAAACGACCTTTTAGCGGGTTTGGAGAAACTGAATTTTACCCAAACCCCGAAGAAAAAGCAGGTGCGATTTTGGAAAGCATAGTCAAAAATCACCCTTTTATAGACGGTAACAAAAGGACGGGCTACGTTTTGAGGCGTTTGGTTTTGATGAATTTTGGCAAAGACATACAATCAACACAAGACGAAAAGTACGACTTTGTTATCGCAGTAGCATCGGGACAACTTGACTTTCAAGAAATTGTAACTTGGATAAAACAACGAACTACGGACAAATAAAAATGCCTGCCTGTGTATAGCTGAAAACCATTATGAGAAATTTTTACCCTCCACACTTGCAAATGTACATTGTGTAGTTTAACTTGATAGGTAATGAAGGAAATTTGTTCACGAAGGTTTCCCATCAAGCTAAACAGACATTTGGCACTGCGTAAAACCCCGTTTTTACGACAACGCCCGGCTCACACTGCGTAAAGCTTGGTTTTGGCAGAAATTTCAACCGACACAGTTATAAAAAAACAAATAACAATGGCAAAAAATAAAAAGCTATCAACACTAACATTGGAAGAACTCTTCGCTGAAAAGAAGAAACGACAGGTAATACTAATGGGATTAGGAATTGCAATGCTTACAGCTTGTGGAATATTCGTTTTCCTTGCTATTAAAAATAAAAACTATGCGCTAATTGTAATTGCAAGCGGTTGCTTAATAACTTTACAGCCTTTAATCTCCAACCTTAATCAAGTCAAAAAGGAAATTCAAAAACGCGAGCAGAAGTAATTACAAAAATCAAAAATGTAAAAAAATTTTAATTTTTATCAAAATTATAAAATAAAACTTCTGTTCCAACTGCGGACAGAAAAAATACAAACGAATTGACAAAAAATACATTGGGGATCAACAAACCGCCAAAGAATTTATTGACAGAATCGGAGTAAACCACTACAAACCTAGCTTTTCGACCTATGTCATCACAATCTCTCTATCTACTGACCCACACCGCTGAAACACAACAACAACTTGCAAAAATCGAGGCTTTGTTGTTTTCTAACGAAACACCCAACCAGATACTGGCACTCAAACTCTTGGCAGGCGGCGGCGTGCCCAATCACTTTTGGTCGTATATGGTGGGGGTATTGTATGATGAGCAAAACCCCGACTTGATGAAGGCTGTTACGGAACTCATGTATACATACGACCAAGAAGAACTGGCTGATGCACTGGCAGATTTTGATTTTCAAAACAGCATCCATACAGAATGGTCGAAGCGTTTCAATATTGCCCTAGACTTTCTGGAGGCTGTCAACCACGAGCTATTTATCGATTTCCCTTTTCTGGAGCCGAAGCAAATTGCCAAAGCAATGCTGATTTGCCATAAGGAAGGGCTGCGTTACTGTTTCGAACACGAGGTGCTGCCCATCAAAACAATGCTCGAAATTTTTATGAGCGAAGGCACTCGCCTTGACCTGTCTTATCAGGGGCTTTTGTTTCTCCCCGATGAGATTGGCGAGTTTCCTTATCTCACCCATCTCAACATCTCCCACAACTTCATCCAAGAGTTGCCCGAGAGCCTTCAGCGGCTTACCAAGCTCGAAACGCTTTATCACACAGACACGCCCCTCAGCGCAGAGGCTATACGCTTTCTTGAGCACCACTTCCCCAAAATAGTGGCCGAAAGATATCACGACGAGGTCGTCTCCCGATTCCGCAGAGCCAACTATGACCAAGAAACCCAGCGCCTCATCGACCGTGTGTTGGCTCTCGCTCCCGACAACCCCACCTACTGGATTACCAAAGGGGCTGTATACGGCAACAGCGGAAACCCCCAACTCGGCCTCGAGGCCACCCTCAAAGCCACCCAAATAGCGCCTACGCCCGACAATATCGACACGATTCTCTTGGCTTGGAGCAATGTATCGGGGTTTTACCGCCGCCTTGGGCAAGACCACGCCTCCCTAGACGCTGCTCAGCAAGGGTTTGACCTGCTGGCACAATACCCGCAGCATACCCAATGGGAAGATGACCTCTACTTCCGAAAAGCACAGGCGCTCTACCACCTCGAACGCCTCGAAGACTCCCTACAGGTGTATACCGAAGGCCTAAAAAAATACCCCGATAGCAGCGGTATGCTCTACAATACGGCCTGTATCTACGCCCGCTGGCACGACAAACAAAAGATGCTACACTACCTCCAAAGCGCCATTGCCGAAAAAGGAGACCATAGAGCGGAAGCAACTAAAGACCCTGATTTCAGGGAGTATTGGCAGGATTCTGAGTTTTTGAGCCTTGTAGGAACCGCTATATCGGGAGATTGACCCCAAAGCGGGTCTACAACACAAGCTGCCCCTGTAGCCATACCGCCGAGGGCAGCAACCGCCCCTGTTGGTAGACAATCTCACGATAATCGCCACAGGCATAGGCCTGCATATCGGCCTGGTAGCCGGGAGCCAAACGACCAACGCCAGAAAGCCGCAAGGCCTGCGCAGCACGATACGTAAGGCCGGCCAACACTTCGGCAGTGCTCAGCTTTTGGTAACTGGCCAATACCGCAGCCTGCAACAAGAGCATCCCCATGGGGGCTGAGCCGGGGTTGTAGTCAGAGGCAATCGCCACACAAGCGCCCGCATCGAGCAGGCCACGCGCAGGGGCAAAAGGCTCCCCCAAGCCCATAGAAGCGCCCGGCAATACGACGGCCACCGTATCGCTATGTGCCAAAGCCTTGACCGCCGCCTCACCACTGGCCTCTAGGTGGTCTGCCGAAACAGCACCCAAACCTACAGCCAACTCCGCCCCCATGGCCGTAAACTGGTCGGCGTGTAGGGTGCAGTCAAAGCCCAGCGCTTGGGCTTTTTGTATAAAATCTTGGCTATCAGGCGCATCAAAGGCCGTTTTTTCGACAAATATATCTACCCGTCGTGCCAGCCCTTCTTCCCAAACCTTGGGCAGCAAATCGGCCAAAACCATCTCCAGATAGGCCCGATGATCTCCCTCAAAGTCGCGGGGCTTGATATGCGCCGCCAAACACGTGGGCACCAGACGTTGTGGGGTGTTGTGCTGTGCCTTGCCGATAGCCCGCAACATCTTCAGCTCCTCTGTAAGGCTCAACCCATAGCCGCTCTTGACCTCTACCGTCCCGATGCCTTGCTTGAGCAATTGGGCTAGCCGTGTCAACATCTGGTCTGTGAGGTCTTCTTGACTTGCTTTGCGGGTCTGTTGTACCGTACTCCAGATACCGCCTCCGGCTTGAGCTATTTCGAGATAGCTCTGCCCGGCATTGCGTGCCGCAAAATCCATTGCCCTGCTGCCCGCATAGCAGATGTGCGTATGGCAGTCAACAAAAGCAGGCAGCAGCACCCAATCAGCGGGAACTGTCGTCAGCTCGGCTTGAGGATATTGTGCCAAAATAGCGGCTGACGACCCCGCCACCACCACACGGCCATTGTTGTCCAATACAATAGCGCCGTTTTCAATGGGTGCCAACGACGTATCCGATAGTGCTCCCTTTAGCGGAAGTTCCGCAAGGGTGAGTATTTGGGAAAAACCACTGATTATTCTCATCCAAAAGTATGTTTGTTGTTGATGGCCTTGGCCTTGTAGCCCCTCCCCAAGGAAGCAGACAGAGCAACGCCAAGATTGGTTTGCTCGATGCAAAAGGACGCTTGCGTACCAGTTTCTCCAAACAGCCACCTACTGAATACATCAAGTGTACCGAATGGACTTGACGCAAAAACCCTAAAGCAACGCCCAATATACGCTTTTTGGTGTAGACTATAAAAACTTCTCTTCAAACTTCAAATCCTTGGCACGCTACCAGACATTTTTCAAATCCCGCCGTTTAAACTGGGTCTTGTCTAAAAAAAACACCAAAAAGCTTGCATAATCAAAAAAAGCGCTACATTTGCTCCAATAAAGCCCTTGTATAAAAAGTGAGACACCCTAATCCATATTGGTTCCAATGCCTCAAGCCTGCCTGTAAGCAGAGCCTGTGTTTGTATTTGGCCTTATTGATGACAGGGGTGCTGGGTTATCATACCATCCAAAAGACGGGGCTATGGCAGCTACTGCCTGCCGAAGCTTCTAAAGAAGAACGCAAGTTAGAAAAAGAAGGGGGCGAAGTACAAGAACAGCTAGGTACTCAAAAAGCCAAGATACTCAAAAAAAGCAGTCCTCCTTTTCTGCCCAAACTATTTCTCCAACCCGGCCAAGCCTCGCATACTTTGGTCTGGTATTGTCGGCTGTTGGGGGGCGCAGCTACCACTCTGGCGGTGGGGTTTGCTTTCTGGGCCAATAGAACGCCGCGTTATATCGCGTTTCACTCCCTTATTTTTTACGAATCATAAGCTTTTTGGTGTAAACATCTGTCGGCCTGTGGGGCTGCTGGATGCTTGAGTTTTGCGTCGCATCTTCGCAGGAGATGTCGGCGGAAGCATTGCTTTTTTACATTCAAAGACAAACTTATGAAACAATTATTGCTTGCCGGCGCAGCGTGTTTACTGATGCTTGGCGCGGGCTGTGAGCAGGCCTCACATTCCGAAAAAGAGGCTACTTTTTTGGCTACTCGGCCTGTTGAGAAAGATACGACCGTCTTCAAGACTTATGTATGTCAGGTTCGCGCATACCAACACATAGAGCTACGGGCGCTCGAAAAAGGATACTTGCAAGAGATTTATGTAGACGAAGGTCGGAGCATCCAACAAGGTCAGCTGATGTTTCGCCTCAACCCGTTGATTTATAACGCCGAAGTACAAAAAGTGGCTGCCGAAGTACGTTTTGTGGAGGTAGAGTACCTCAATACCAAGCAGTTGGCCGATCAAAACATTGTGTCGCCCAGTGAGCTGGCGCTAGCCAAGGCCAAACTTGACAAGGCCAAGGCTGATTTGGCGCTGGCACAAACACACCTCCAATTTACCGAAATAAGAGCGCCTTTTAGCGGAATGATGGGGCGCTTTCAGGTGCGACTAGGAAGCTTGTTGAGCGAAGGCGAGCTGCTGACGACCCTCTCCGACAACAGCAAGATTTGGGTGTACTTCAATGTACCCGAGGCCGAATACCTCGACTTTGTGGCCAATGAGGCACAAGGTAAACTCCCTCAAGTTAGTTTACAAATGGCCAATGGACGGCTGTTTGAACAAAAAGGAACAGTAGAAACCATCGAGGCCGATTTCAACAACGAAACGGGCAATATTGCTTTTAGAGCTACTTTTGACAATCCCAAACGCCTCCTCCGACACGGTGAAACTGGTAATATCCTGATGCCGGTAGCCCTGAAGGGCGCACTCCTGATACCCCAACAAGCCAGCTTTGAGGTATTGGGTAAGCGCTATGTCTTTGTGATTGATCCTCAAGGTGTGGTACAGATGCGTGAAATTATGACGGGAGCCGAAATGCCTCACCTGCTCGTAGTTACGAAAGGACTAACAGCCGCCGACAATATCCTAGTCGAAGGACTGCGCAAGGTCAAAAACGGCGACAAAGTCCACTACCAGCTACGCAGCTTGGATGCCTTGCTTGCTCAACTTACCCAATTACACGCCGAATAATTCCCTAAAGCTATGTTTTCCAAATTCATTCATAGGCCGGTATTGGCCATGGCGATGTCTATTGCCTTAGTTTTTCTGGGCTTTTTGGCGATGTATACCTTGCCCGTTTCTCAGTTTCCGGAGATTGCCCCGCCCAGGGTGTCTATCTTCATTGATTACCCCGGAGCCAGCGCCGATGTCTTGGTACAGTCTACCCTCATTCCGCTGGAGCGGGCCATCAATGGCGTACAGGGGATGCAATATATCATCTCAGACGCAACCAGCGCCGGAGAAGCTACCATACAGGTTGTTTTTGAGCCGGGAACGGACCCCAACGCGGCAGTGGTCAATGTCAAAACCCGCGTCGATCAGGTGATGAACAACCTCCCGCCCTTGGTACAGCGCGAAGGGGTAATTATCACACCCATACAGCCGAGTATGCTGATGTATGTCAATTTGTATAGCAAAGACCAAGGGGCAGACGAGAAGTTTTTGTTCAACTATGCCTATGTCAATATTTTGCCGGAACTACAACGCATCAAGGGGATGGGCAGAGCCCAAATACTGGGCAGCCGGCAGTTTGCCATGCGTATTTGGCTCAAGCCTGACCGTATGCGTGCCTACAATGTATCGACTGAAGAGGTGATGCACGCCCTAGAGGAGCAGAGTGTGATAGGCCGCCCGGGTAGGCTGGGGCAAAGCTCCGGCAAAACAGCCCAGTCGCTAGAGTATGTATTGATTTATAAGGGGCGTTTTAATAAGGCTGAAGAATACGAAGACATCATCATCCGTGCCAATGCTGAGGGCGAAATCCTCAAACTCAAAGATGTGGCCAGCGCCGAGCTGGGTAGCGAGTTTGTCAATATCTACTCCAACAAAGACGGCTATCCCTCGGCTTCAATGGTGCTCAAGCAAAACATCGGCAGCAATGCCCAAGAGGTGATTGCCACTGTCAAAGCGAAGCTCCAAGAGCTCAAAAAAGACTTCCCCCCGGGGATGGAATATGAGATTAGCTATGATGTGTCCAAGTTTGTGGATGCTTCTGTAGACAAGGTGCTACATACGCTGATAGAGGCTTTTGTGTTGGTGGCCTTGGTGGTGTTTTTGTTCTTGGGAGATATACGCTCTACCCTGATTCCGATTATTGCCGTACCGGTTTCGTTGATTGGCGCATTTTTGTTTATGCAGCTTTTCGGCCTAACCATCAATCTCATCACCTTATTTGCCTTGGTATTGGCCATCGGCATCGTAGTGGATGATGCGATAGTAGTGGTAGAGGCCGTTCACGAGAAAATGGCCACAGCACACCTATCGCCCTATCGGGCCGTAAAAGAAGTCTTGGGCGAAATCAGCGGAGCCATCATCGCCATCACCCTTGTGATGGTGTCGGTGTTTGTGCCTATTGCCTTTATGCCCGGCCCTGTGGGCGTATTTTACCGGCAGTTTTCGATTACGATGGCCAGCGCCATTGTTATTTCGGGAATAGTGGCGCTTACGCTTACGCCCGTGTTGTCGGCTATGATTCTCAAAAACACCCACAACAAACCCCGCCGCAAATCACCCGTACAGTGGTTCTTGGATTGGTTCAACCGTAATTTTGAACACCTAACGGGGCGCTATACCTCCTTGTTGGGGCTGATTGTCAACCGCAGACTCATTACCTTCGGGCTATTGTTGGCCTTTTGTGTGGGCGTATATACAGTCAATGAGCACCTACCCGCCGGATTTATCCCCAACGAAGACCAAGGCATGCTCTATGCCATCATCCAAACCCCTCCGGGCGCTACCCTAGAACGCACCAATGAGGTTTCGCAAAAACTCCAAAAAATCGCCGAGTCAATCGAAGGCATCCATTCGGTTACATCCTTAGCCGGCTACGAAATCCTGACCGAGGGGCGTGGTTCCAATGCCGGTACTTGTTTGATCAACCTCAAAGACTGGCAAGAACGTCATCAGTCGGTACACGAAATCATAGAAGCACTAGAAGAAAAAACAGCCAACCTAGGGGCTGTCATCGAGTTTTTTGAGCCTCCGGCAGTGCCCGGATATGGCTCTTCGGACGGGTTTTCGCTGCGGATGATTGACAAAAGCCCTACAGTAGACTATCAGGAGTTTGACAAGGTCAATACCCAGTTTATGCAAGCCCTACAAAAGCGCAAAGAACTCAGTGGTTTGTTTACGTTTTATGCGGCCAATTACCCACAATATGAGCTGATTATAGACAATCAGGCCGCCATGCAAAAGGGGGTTTCTATTGGCAGAGCCATGGAAAATCTCGATATCCTCATCGGCAGCAGCTACGAGCAAGGCTTCACCCGCTTCAACAACTTTTTTAAGGTATATACCCAAGCAGCTCCCGAATATCGCCGGCTGCCGGCAGATTTGCTGGACTTGTTCATCAAGAACGATCAGGGGGAAATGGTGCCTTATTCTTCGTTTATGAAGCTCAAAAAAACCCAAGGACCCAACGAAATCACCCGCTTCAATCTCTACACCTCGTCTTCTATCAGGGGTGTGCCGGCGCCTGGCTATACTTCGGGCGAGGCCATCAAGGCTATCCAAGAGGTAGCCGCCCAGACCCTACCCCAAGGCTATGACATTGCTTGGGAAGGACTCTCGTATGACGAAGCCCGCAGGGGCGCAGAGGCCTTTTACATCTTTGCTGTGGTGCTGATATTTGTATACTTGGTGCTCTCTGCCCAATACGAGAGCTTTATCATCCCCTTGGCCGTGTTGCTGTCTCTCCCTCCCGGGGTGTTTGGGTCTTTTCTGCTGCTCAAGGCTATGGGCCTGGCCAATGACATCTACGCACAAATAGGGCTGATTATGTTGATAGGTTTGCTAGGCAAAAACGCCGTGCTGATTGTAGAGTTTGCCGTACAGCGCCAACAACAGGGTTTGAGCGTGCGTGAGGCGGCTATCGAAGGGGCTAAGATGCGCTTCAGGCCTATCCTGATGACCTCCTTCGCCTTTATTGCCGGGCTGATTCCGCTGGTAAGGGCTACCGGTGCTGGCGCTGTCGGCAACCAAACCATCGGCGCTTCGGCCTTGGGCGGAATGCTCTTCGGAACACTGTTCGGAGTCGTGATTGTGCCCGGGCTGTATTATGTGTTTGGTAAATTGGCCGAAGGCCGCCAACTCATCCGCGACGAAGACCACACCCCGCTCTCAGAAGAATTTGTTCAACAACATGAGCCCACAGTAGCGAGCCAAAAAAGCTACTTGACATTGTTCATCAAAAAAATATTCAAAAATGAGTCCTAAATCTCTCTCCCGTATACTGCTCTGGAGCAGCTTGCTGCTGTTGAGTGCCTGTTTGCCTAGCCTCCCCACAGGCAAGCCAAAGGACTTGGCACTCCCATCACAGTTTGATACACAAGCCCCCGCCGATACCAATAGTGTGGCCTACCAACATTGGAGTCATTATTTTGACGATCCACACCTCCATACACTCATCGAAGAAGCCCTCCAACACAACCAAGAGCTACACATTGCGCTACAAGAGATTGCCATCAGGCAAAATGAAGTATTGGCGCGCCAAGGGGAATACCAGCCTAATTTGGGGCTGCAAATAGGGCTGGGGCTAGACAAACCCGGGCGATATACCCGCGCCGGAGCGCTAGAAGAAAACCTAGAAGTAGCCCCCGGGCGGCGATTCCCAAGCCCCCTGGCCGACTTGAGCGTGGCGGCAGTAGCCTCTTGGGAAGTAGATATCTGGCAAAAACTCCGCAAAGCCAAAAAATCAGCCGTTTTGAAATATCTGGCCACCATAGAAGGAAGACATTTTATGGTTACCAACCTAGTAGCCGAAGTAGCCGCTAGCTATTACGAATTGCTGGCGCTAGACAATCTCCTGCTGATCATCCAGCAAAATACCGAGCTACAGCGGGCGGTATTGGAGATTGTACAGAAAGAAAAAGACAATGCCAAGGCCACCCAACTGGCCGTCAACCGCTTTGAGGCACAGTGGCTCAATACCCAGAACCTACAGTTTGAGGTCAAACAACAAATCGTTGCTACCGAAAACCGCCTCAACTGGCTTCTAGGGCGCTTTCCACAGCCCATCGAGCGAGATGCTACACGCTTTTTTGATATCGATGCCGACAGCATACAGACCGGCCTGCCCCTACAACTGCTGGCCAACCGTGCCGATATCCGTCAGGCTGAGCTGGCTCTACAAGCCTCTCACCTAGAGCTTGAGGTAGCTCGCGCCAACTTCTACCCTGCCCTGCGCCTGAACGCAGGCCTAGGCACAAACGCATTCAGCCCCGAGCGGCTGCTCGACCCACACTCAGTCTTGTATGGCCTCGGAGGCGAATTGATTGCCCCCTTGCTCAACCGAAAAACCATCGCCACACAATACCGCAACGCAAACGCCCAACAACAACAAGCCCTGTATCGCTACGAACAAACCCTATTGACAGCGCATATGGAGGTTTTGAACCAATGGGCCAAGATAGAAAACTACCGACAGAGCTATCAGACCAAAAAACAGGAAGTAGCTCTGCTTACACAGTCTGTAGAAGTAGCCAATAACTTATACCGTGCTGCCCGTGCAGACTACATGGAAGTGCTCCTCACCCAAAGGGAAGCCCTCAACGAAAAAATAGAATTGGTAGAAACCAAGGCCAAACTATTGGCCGGGAAAGTAACGATTTACAAAGCCCTAGGAGGGGGATGGCGATAAGGGTCTGACACGCCACTGGATATTTTCTAAAAAAACGAAATATGGCTTCTTCCTTTACACCCAAACATCTGTCAAGAACAGAGGGCAAAATAAGCACAACAACGACGAAAGCCAACAATATCCAGTGGCGTGATACCCTTGCTTTCATTGCTTCGCTTTGAAGCCCGCCTTCGGAAGATTGCAAGCAGCGAGGGTAGTTGCCCCTGCAGGGGGCTGATGTTTATAGCCAAACGATAGGCAAGACATTCGTCCTCAATACCTTGATGTGCTATAAACATACCATCCCCTCCGGGATGTAAGCCGAACCACTACACCAAATGCCAAAATACCACTACCATTGATGTAGACTTAGTAACTTATGAGCTCAATATTATACCCCAAAAATAAGGTCTCAGCTTGTCTCGGAGTTTCAGCTCCGAGCTACTTTTCCAAAAATGTACAGTGGTGTGGTTGATAATACATATACCGAAGCCACCCCAAGGATTTGAGGTGGCTTTTTGGTTCCAAAATTACGTGTCTGCATCCCACACAAAACACTAATAATCAATAGATTATCAGACTTAATAAGTACTTCATATTTTCTATTGCCCTCAATACGCTACCTTCAAAGCCCCCCCAAGGCCATATATTTGATTTGCAAGTACTCTTCCAGTCCTTCGCGTGCGCCCTCACGCCCCAATCCGGAATGTTTGATACCTCCAAAAGGTGCTACCGCAGTAGATACCAAACCCGTGTTGACTCCTACCATACCATATTCGAGTGCTTCGGCCACGCGCCAAACACGCCCAATGTCTCGCCCATAGAAGTATGCAGCCAATCCATAGGGAGTGCTGTTGGCCAACGAGATGGCCTCTTCCTCTGTTCGGAAGCGGTATATGGGCGCTACGGGGCCAAATATTTCCTCTTGGCTCAACAACATAGCAGGCTTGGCCTCTGTCAAGACGGTAGGCTCAAAAAATGTCCCTCCTAGTGCGTGGGGTTTGCCCCCCAACACAATGTGTGCTCCTTTCGCCTGCGCATCTGCCAACAGGCCTTTGACCTTTTCTAAGGCACGAGGATTGATGAGCGGCCCTATATCTACTTGTGGCTCATCGCCTTGCCCCACTTGTAAGAAGCTGACGGCTTGAGAGAATTTTTCTACAAAAGACTCATAAACAGCATCTTGAACCAATATCCTATTGGCACAAACACAGGTCTGGCCTCCATTACGGTATTTGGCGACAATAGCGCCTTCTACAGCGGCGTTGAGGTCGGCATCATCAAAGACAATAAAAGGCGCATTGCCGCCTAGCTCTAGCGAAAGCCGCTTTAGACCATCAGCTGATTGTTGCATCAATCGCTTGCCCACTGCCGTAGAACCAGTAAATGACAATTTGCGTACGGTAGGATGTGTACAAAAAAGCAAGCCCAACATAGGGGCATCCAAGCCTGTAACGACATTGAGCACTCCGGGGGGAATACCTGCCATCTCGGCCAATTTGGCCAAAGCCAAAGCTGTCAGCGGAGTTTCTTCTGAGGGCTTCAGCACGACAGTACAGCCGGCAGCCAGCGCCGGAGCCAATTTGCGCGTAATCATCGCCAGCGGGAAGTTCCAAGGAGTAATGGCTGCCACCACTCCTACCGGTTGTTTGATAACCATCAGCCTGCGGTCGGGTGACTCTGTCGGGATGAGTGTGCCATAGCTGCGCCGCGCCTCTTCGGCAAACCACCGCACAAAGGAGTTGCCATAGGCTACTTCGCCGCGTGCTTCAGCCAAGGGCTTGCCTTGCTCAGCGGTAATCAACTCCGCCAACACCTCTGCATGGGCGCGTATCAACTCATACCAACGCCAAAGCAAGTCAGCCCGCACAATGGCCGTCTGTTTGCGCCAAAGCTCGAAAGCCTGGGCTGCGGCTTCGATAGCTTCTTGGGCCTCAATTGTCCCCATATCGGGGACCTGTGCTAATGATTTTCCGTTAGCCGGATTGTTTACGCCAAAAGTCTTGCCTTCGGGATGGCCTACCCACTGACCGTCGATGTAAGCCAAGGCCGGAGAAATGAGATTGAGATTTGTCATTGCAATCAATTATTGTTAAATTGGTCAGATATTACGCTTGTAAGTATTTAGCTTGTAGTGAATCATTTTTCAGTGGAATACATCATTAAAAAGTTGAATATTTGTAAATAAACACCAAATTCTTCCGTAACACAGGGATTAACTACTGGCGATAGTTTTGCAAGCCCAGCCTCAAGGAAATTGATACTGCTAATCACACTCAAAGCAGTATAGCGTTCTTTTATCTGTACTTTCCTCACTGCCCAACCCTTTCAGTATAACCCCACGGAAAATAGTCTTTCAATTACAACGACACTGCATAGCAACAAAACCTATCAGATATATGAATAAATATTGGAGCAAAAAACATCAATCTTGTATATCTTGTGGTACTACCGAGATCAAACATCGTGCGCGGGGGCTGTGCCAGCTGTGCTATCTCAAGGCTTACCGGCAGGGCAGTCTTCCCCTCAACGAAGGAATTCCCCTCATTAGTGAAGCAGATTTACGCCACTATTACTGTGATAGCCAAATGAGCCTAGCCGAAATCGCGGCGATGTACCACACCAACCGCACAACAGTTTATAACTACTTGATTCGCTATAGTATTCCACCCCGCGACAAGCGCCAAGCCCACCTATTGGCCGTTATTAAAGGCAAAACAGCTCTCACCAACACCAATGCCGAAATTTTACGCCAAGCGGCCCTCAAAACCGCCGATGACTGGATGTATCACAATCAGGCTATCGGGACACTCCCTTCGCTGCGGACTATTGTAGCGCAGGCCGCCGATACCGAAATATACCTCACCAAAGCTACCAATCAACAAGGCTTGCTTTTCTTGGTTCGAGAACAACAGCTGCAAGCCATATTGCCCTGTGAAAATGCCAAAAAAACCATTCAAACCCAAACCTCTGCCTATAATTTTGACCGAGTGTATGTGCTCGTTACTGCTAACGAACGACGCGCCATCGGCCTACAAGCCTACTACGAACGCCGTATGAGCTCCCAACATAAGATGAGCGCTTATGAATGACTTGTTTCAAGCCCAACTATTAAGTACCTTTGCTTCACCAAGCCAAAACAATTGATACTATGCAACTAAAAGTAGGCGACAAAGCCCCCCTTTTTGAAGCGAAAAACCAAAATGGCGAGCCCATATCCCTAGCTGATTTTATAGGCCAAAAGATAGTGCTTTATTTTTATCCCAAAGACAATACCAAAGGCTGTACTGCTCAAGCTTGCAACCTGCGCGACAACTACGCCAGCTTACAGGCCGCCGGATACCAAGTCATCGGGGTAAGCCCCGATGACGAAAAGTCTCACCAAAAATTTATCGATAAATACGAACTGCCTTTCCCGCTAATAGCAGATACCGACCAAGCCGTAGCTCAAGCCTATGGTGTTTGGCAAGAAAAACAAATGTATGGCAAGACTTATATGGGGATTGTCCGTACTACATTTGTCATTGATGAAAATGGTGTCATCACCCAGATTATCAACAAGGTAAAAACTGCCGACCATAGCGCCCAAATTTTGATTTAACGCCTGATTGCCCAGTGCTCTAGTCAATGAAAAATGATTTAGGAGATGTATGGTCAAAAATCATTGAGAATCAGGCAAATCCTCAAATCAAATAAATCTTGGTATAATTTTGACTTTTGTAAATATTTTATGGAAACAGAAGAATTGGAGCGCATTGCTTCCCAAGTACGCCGCGATATTGTGCGTATGGTTCATCAAGTACAATCCGGCCACCCCGGCGGCTCTCTAGGTTGTACAGAGCTGCTAGTGGCCTTGTATTTTAAAGTAATGCGCTACGAGCTGCCTTTTACGATGGAGGGCGAGGGTGAGGACTTGTTTTTCTTGTCCAATGGCCATATTTCCCCCGTTTGGTATAGCGTGTTGGCGCGTGCAGGCTTTTTTGATATCAAAGAACTGGCTACTTTCCGCCATATCAACTCCCGCCTTCAAGGACACCCTACCACACACGAAGGGCTTGAGGGTATCCGTATCGCTTCAGGCTCCTTAGGACAAGGGCTTTCGGCTGCTATCGGCGCGGCTCAAGCCAAAACCCTGCGCAACGACGACGGGCTAGTGTATGTGCTGATGGGTGATGGAGAACAGCAAGAAGGTCAAATATGGGAGGCTGCTATGTATGCCGCTCACCATAAGGTAGACAACCTCATTGCTATCATCGACTACAACGGCCAGCAGATAGATGGCCCTACCAGTGAAGTGATGGATTTGCAAGACCTTTCGGCCAAATGGAAGGCTTTTGGTTGGAATGTTATTGACATCACCCAAGGTAACGATATGAAAGAAGTGCTCAAAACACTTATTCACGCCCGAAGCCTATCCAAAAAAGAAAAGCCTATCCTCGTAATGCTGCATACCGAAATGGGTTATGGTATTGATTTTATGGTAGGCACACACAAGTGGCACGGCATCGCACCCAATGATGAGCAGCTTGCCCAAGCCCTAGACCAACTAGAAGAGACCTTGGGCGACTATTAGCCCCCAGGGTACATATATTTCCGCAGGAGTCTCCCCATTTTTTTGGGGTGGCTTTTTTATTGTTCTTTCATAAAATATCCAGCAGTGCGTGGGAAATATATGAAAATCACACCACTGGACATTTTTCAGGTCCCACTGTGTGGGCTAAATCTGATTTTACCCCAAAAATAAGGCCTCAGCTTGTCTCAGAGCTACTTTTCCAAAGATATCCAGTGACGTGTGGAAATCAAACTCTACACCTCCTCCAATCAAACTGTAGCTTGGGATAGCTAGCAAAAAAGAAAAAGCTTCTCCAACTGGAAAAGCCCTTTCTCTGAAATCTAAAAACTACGTATTAAACAAGAGCCGTCTGTTATGCGCTTCACAGCTCTATGCTTCGATAGGCTAAATTAGTGTTTTTCTTGAACTATTCATAGTCATAAGCATTTTTTTTGCTAAAAACTAAAAACCAGCTGCGGTATCATCGCCCCTTGGGTCTGCTGCGCCTTCCAACCTACCGTCGGGCAGGCGCAAAATACCCTCTACCCTACCGATGGGTTCTCGGTTTTGGAGGATATAGCCCCTGTCTGTGAGCCTTTGGCGTGTGCTAGGGCTGAAGGCCTCTTCTTCTACAAAAACCACATCAGGCAGCCATTGATGGTGGAACCGGGGTGCATTGATAGCTTCCTGCATACCCATCCCAAAGAGCAGTACATTGGCCGTAACCTGAAATACAGAGGTGGGAATCGTAGTACCTCCTGGCGTACCCACGACCATATACAGTGCCCCGGCTTTTTCGACAATGGTAGGTGTCATCGAGCTGAGAGGGCGCTTGCCCGGAGCGACAGCGTTGGCCTCCCCACCCACAGCGCCATACATATTGGGCACTCCGGGTTTGATGCTGAAATCATCCATTTCGTTGTTGAGCAAGAATCCTGCTCCTGCCACCACTACTTTGGAGCCAAAAGCCCCGTTGAGTGTGGTCGTTACGGAGAGGGCATTACCGGCTGGATCTACCAGACTATAGTGTGTAGTTTCTTCGCTACCCGGCGTAGTAAAATACCCGGCTTTGATTGCTGTCGAAGGTGTCGCATGTAGCGAATCAAAGCTTTGCATCCTGCGCATCAAATAGCCGCTATCGAGCAGGTTGTGTACGGGTACCGGATAAAAATCTCCATCCCCCATATACTCTGACCGATCGGCATAGGCGCGCCGCTCGGCCTCTACCATCACCTGCACAGTATAGGGATGATGAAATCCATAACGTGCCAGCCCATAGGGGCGAATCATCCGCCAGAGCTGTAGCAGTAACAATCCGCCACTCGAAGGAGGCGACATAGATACAAAGCGGTAATCTTCCCAAGTATCTACTAAGGGTGTCCGCCAAACAGGGCGGTATTGACGCAGATCTTCGTGGGTG
This sequence comes from Eisenibacter elegans DSM 3317, assembly GCF_000430505.1. NCBI lineage: Bacteria > Pseudomonadati > Bacteroidota > Cytophagia > Cytophagales > Microscillaceae > Eisenibacter > Eisenibacter elegans. Next base: position 21,797 of record NZ_KE387153.1, read on the forward strand.
ATGAGTCCTCCGCCGCGCTGCATTTCGGCTACAATCAGGTCAGCGGTAGTGCCACCATAAAAGCCCTCGTGACCGTCTTCGCGAATCCGAATCAGGGTGGCTGCCAGATCGTGGTGATGGAGGGTGTCGCCTGCCTGCCATACACGCTCGGCAAGGTAGGGCGGGCGGGTATTGTATTGTTCAAAAGCCTCTCGGTAGCGATTGAGGCGGGCAGCCTCTTGTGGGGTCAATGCCACACCACGGGCGGCAAGCTCGACAGCCGGCTGGACTACAGTCTCCCACGGCAGTTGCCCATAGCGGGCGTGTAGGGCAGCCATTCCGGCCACCGTACCGGGTACACCAGCTGCCTGATGGCCGTGTTGGCTGCGGTGAGGCTCTGCTTGGCCATCCGCACCCCAAAAAAACTCCCGATGAGCCGCTAGAGGGGCTTTCTCTCGGTAGTCGATAGCCCCTAATTGCCCGTCGGCTAATCGGAAAAGCGCAAAGCCTCCTCCCCCAATATTGCCCGCCACTGGAAAACATACAGCCAGTGCAAACTCTACCGCCACGGCAGCGTCAAAGGCATTGCCGCCTTGTTTGAGAATCGCTAAACCAATGGCTGTTGCGTCGGGGTGTGCCGTTACAACCATCGCCTCGCGTCCATACACCGATTCCTTAGGTGCACCAGTGTGTACCTGAGCAAATAACGCGTTAAAACTCAACAAAAACACGGCGAAACTGCGCAGGCAACAGCAAGTGATAGGGTGTTTTTTTGTCATATACTCTAAGATTGATTAGGCGTTTGTATTATTTTTTGGTCAATATAGCACCCAGCATAAGAATACGGAAATGCTTTGATGCTAAGTTTTTACTATTTGCCCCAAAGCCATCAAAACTACATTGTCTATAATGAATATAAACCCATTTCTTAAGCCACATCCACTTCAGCAATGCAAGTTACTTTGTCATTCCAGTAACACCCCAAATCAAGCCCCTGAATTGTATCTAACTCAGGGATAATTGTATTGATAAAAGTATTTTACAGAAAAGTAGCTCCAAAAATTTCAAGGGCTTGCTTTGTCTTTGAGGAGGTTTTAACTTTGTATCAAATCTCAAACAAGAATTATTCTCTAATAGTACTTTGTCCGAAAATTACGCACAAATCAAGCATCACCTAGCCGAAAAAGGGCTGAAAGTTACCCAACAGCGAATTGTAATTTATGAAGCGCTATGTGCTTTGGGTACACACCCTACTGCTGAAGAATTGTGGGCAGAAGTACGTCCTAGAAATCCTAGTATCTCTTTGGGAACCGTTTACAAGACTCTAGATACTTTCGCAGAAGTAGGATTAATTCAGAAAGTACCGACAGCCAACCATATTGTTCGGTATGAAGCCAATTTAACCCAACATAATCACATCTATTGCACCAATACACAGGAGATTATTGATTTTGAGCACGAAGAACTACAAGCATTGCTGCATTGTTTTTTTGAAAAAAATCGTGTAAAAAATCTACATATAAAATCAATCACCTTGCAAATCAGTGGAGAAAAAATAGACCCTAATGCTAGGGTGCTTATTCAAACTCCCAATGCTTAACATATTCCCTTGTATTTTATCATAACCAAATCATAAAACAACGCTTTATGAGCTTAATCAACAGAAAAGCCCCCGTATTCAGCGCTCCCGCTGTTATCAATGGCGATGAAATCGTAGAAAACTTCTCTTTGACCCAATACTTGGGCAAAAAATATGTGGTGTTCTTTTTCTACCCAAAAGATTTCACCTTTGTATGCCCTACTGAAATTTTGGCTTTCCAAGAGAAACTGGCCGAGTTTGAGAAACGCGACGCTGTCGTGATAGGCTGCTCTACTGATACTGAAGAGACACATCTTGCTTGGTTGAGCACTCCTAAGCAAAACGGTGGTATTCAAGGTGTTACTTATCCTATCGTAGCAGATACTGCTAAAACTATCGCCACCAACTACGGTGTTTTGGCCGGTGATTATACTTATGACGAAGAAGGTAACTTCGCTTTTGAAGGTGCTCCTGTGGCCTTCCGTGGTACTTTCTTGATTGACAAAGCCGGTGTGGTGCAACACTGTGTTATCAATAACCTACCCCTTGGCCGCAATATTGACGAGGCCATCCGTATGGTTGATGCACTCCGCCACGTAGAAGAAAAAGGTGAAGTATGCCCCGCAAACTGGTCTGAAGGTAAAGAAGCAATGCAAGCTACCCGTGATGGTGTTGCTACTTATTTGTCTAACAACTAAGCCCAGCACAAAAATACAAACAAGAAACTCCTCGGCTGCCTTTTGGTCGAGGAGTTTTTTTGAGCAAAAATAAAAGCCCGATGCAACCAGAATACGCAGATCTGCGTCTAAACACTAGACTTGCATCTACATTACAACCATATAACATATGACATTATGAGACAGCAACAAAACCACTCTTCAGCACAAAATTACAGTAATACGCCTCTTCACCAAAGCTATAGCAAAGGCTGGCTCAAAGCACAAGAGGTTTTCACCCAAATGTTTGATGAGCACTATCCATTATTCCAACCCAAGAAAAAACGACAATAACAAAGATAGCTACCGTCGCTTGTGAATCTGACACAAGCGACTTTATTTTTATACTCAGATTTACTCGATGCACAAGGATTTTCAATCCTACACCCAAACGGCAAAAATCTCCTTTTCTTGGTGCTGGATTAGTTCTTCGCGCCAGCTGGGCTTCTGCCGGTCGTCGAAGATGAGCAGGTAGCCACGGTCTACGCTGTGTTTGTCGAGGTAATCGGCGAGTTGGTTGAGGCCTTTCTGGTGTGCTTTGTCGCCGCGCCACAGCTTCAACTCGATGATGTATTTGTAGTGCAGATAGGTAGAGTTGGTTATTTTTGGCGCTGTATTGCTGCTTCATAAAACTTTGAAACTTGCGCAGCACCCGTTCCAAATCCAAGGCACCGTCGTCGGTGAGGAACTGGTCGCCAAAGTTATATTTCTTTTCATCAATCATTAACTGTAGTCTCTTGGCAGTCATATAGTTATAAATACACTGTTCATAGATGCGGTTGTGAATGGCAAGGTTATGATAATCGCGAAAAATCCCATAAGTCCGGCCTAGTTGCGCCAAAGGCGCATCGGGGTTGTAAGGAATGACCTCGCCTTCTACCAAAACTCTGTACACCAGATTGTAAAGATTCTGGTTATTTTCAAGGTTTTTGATAAGGCTGTCGAAATTGGTATTACGCTCCCTAAGCAGCAGTTGCACGCTGGCCTCCACATCGGCCAAGTCCCAATAGCTACGGTCTTGGCGCTTGGGTAAAATCAGCTCGGCGATGTTTTTGCAAAGCTTCGAAACCAAGAAAGGATAGCCCGACGTGTGGTAATAGAGCCGCTCGGCGATGGCCTCAAAGTCCATCGATACGCCTTCGGCTTCGCTGTATTGGCGGAGCATATAGGCAATCTCATCGGGATAAAACTCCATCACGACATTGAAGTCGGCAGCGATATTCCAGGGGCTGTTTACCTATGCATCATCGGGGTTGCGTAGTTTGAACTTCAAAGACTTGATGTCGTGTACCCCCGCCAATACGATGCTGTGGAAGGTTTGATGCCGTGGCTGATGGCGGTGCAAATACTTGTGGCGCAACATTGCCAGAAGCAACAAAAAAGGTTCGTAGTTGCTGCTGGCATCTACCTCATCGACCAATAAAACCAGCTTCTTATCGGTTTGTCGGGCAATGCCTGTAATGCGCTCCGAGAGGTCGTCGAGCGTCTGTACAGGAGCCAAGTTGGCAAGTATTTCCTGCGAGAAGCCGCCTTGGGGCTGGCTCAGCGCTGCTTTCAATTCTTTGAAAAAAAACTGACTGAAGGTGTCTGCCGAAACATATACTGATTCACTGAGACCCTGAAAGCTCATCAATAAAGGAATGGCCTTTGGTTCTTGTTCCAATAAATAATACAATGAAAAAAGCATGGTCGTTTTGCCGTACTGCCGTGGGCGGTTGATGACGAAGTAATCGCCAAACTCCACCATTTGAAGGATACCTGCAAAACGGCGACTGTCATCCATCATATAATGCTCCTCTGCATTGCAAGAGCCGGTAATGTTAAATCGCTTTCTCATTGGTTGGGGCTTTACAAATTGATACTAATGTGGTGTTTGTAGACAAACACCCGCCTGTGCGGGGCGGGTGTTATGGCTATTTTCTGTAAGGAACTAGGCAGAGGTGAGCCAATCATTGTCGCTCAAATATCCAAAACAGAGATAGGGGCTTTCCGCCCATTGGGGCGGCAGGGCAGGCTGTGCGGGCGCTGCCTCTAGGGTGGCTTCGAAACGCTCTTCAAACAAGGCTAGTTGCAATTGTAACTGCTGTAGCTGCTGCTCAAGGCGCTTTTGTTGGTTGCGCTTTTGCTGGGCATTGTCAATGACCCATACCTTTTCAAAAGCACTGTTTTCTGTCATCATCTGATAAAGAGGGTTTTGTGGAAAATAAAACCAAGGGTATTTTGTGGTAAATCAAAAATACGGAAAAAGCGCCGGAAACACAAACTCCGAAAAGCAGCAGCTAAGTTTGCGCGGTACACTGTATTTTTAACCCAAAATCTTTATATTTATCCCAATAACCCAACAATAACCTACTATATGCATACGTCCTTACCCAACACGCCTGTCCGCATTGCCGGAGGACAAGGCTTTTACGGCGATAGCCCCCAAGCGGCCATTGCCATTGCCAAGGCCAAAGCCGCTGACTATATTATGATGGATGCTCTGGCCGAACTGACCCTGTCGATTCTCCAAAAAGACAAACAGCGCGACACTGGCGCAGGATACGCCCGTGATATCGACTTTTTGGCCAAAAGCCTCTACCCATTGGCCTACCGCCAAGGAATCAAGATTGTAAGCAGTGGCGGTGGCCTGAACCCTTGGGGCGCGGCAGAGCGTGTCGTCAAGACGATGCGTGCACAGGGTATCGAAGGGTTTCGGGTGGCTGTTGTTACGGGCGATGATTTCAGTGCTCGTATCGACGAACTACGCCAAGGTGGGGAGCTTTTGCAGCACCTAGACTCAGGAGAGCCTTTTGACCCCGAAAAATACCGCCTTACCCACGCCAACGTATACACCGGTGCCGCTGGGGTGGCCGAAGCCCTCAGCCAAGGGGCTGACCTCGTCCTGACGGGGCGCGTGGCTGACCCTGCCCTCGTGCTGGGTATCTTAGTACACCATTACGGCTGGACGCTAGACGATGCTCAAGCACCTGCCGAGCTTGACTTGCTGGCTGCGGGAATCGTAGCTGGGCACGTAATCGAGTGTGGTGGCCAAGCCTCCGGAGGCAACTCCTATGCCGAGTTCCCCCCCAACTACTCTCTCCACAACCTTGCCTATCCCATTGCCGAAATCTGGCCCGACGGGCGCACCGAGTTCACACGCCTCACTAGCCAAGGAGGCAAGGTCTCCCGCAATACCATCCGAGAGCAATTGGTATATGAAATACACAATCCGGCGGCCTACATCACCCCCGACGTAACCGCCGATCTGACACAGATACAGCTCGAACAAATAGCCCCCGACCGGGTACGCCTAACAGGCGTAAAAGGTAACCCACGCCCCGAAAAACTCAAACTCGCTATGGGCTACGAAGCTGGCTACTTGAGTGAACAACTGCTTTTCTTTACTGCCCCCTATGCCGTCCAAAAAGCCCGCCTGTGGGAAGATGCTGTGCGCCAAACTTGGGTCGGATTGCCGATGCTGCAAATCACAGAGGCACAGTTCCAATACATCGGTATCGACGGCATCCACCCGGGCGCGCTGCCCCCGCTCAGCCCCGAACAAGAGACTCAACTCCGCGAAGTAGGGCTACGCATCGCCATCCGCCATCCCGACGAACAAACCGGCAAGCAGGCCTTTCAGGCTACTACCTGCCTCGGCCTCAATGGCCCTCCCGGCGTATGTAGTATGCCCGGCTGGGGAAAAATCAACCGCCAACAACTGGCCCTCTTCCCTACCCTCATAGACCGCCGCTGGGTGGCTACTAAGGTGGAGATGATGAGTACTTAACAATACACACACCAGTGTTGGTTGAGAGCAACCTCGATGAGTTACTTATCAACCCAACTGAGGGTATACACACAAAGGCCAAAGTAGTGGGGATTTTCACTTTACTTTGCGTTCTTTATATCATTACTATCTACCCCTCCCTCAAAAACTGTGTAGGGACGTGTTTGGTGAGCCACACACCATTTTGGGTGCAGTAGAAGAGGTGTCCGGCGGCGTGCATTTCTTGGGCTAGCACTACAAAGACATAGGGCTTACCGTGTCGTTGGCCTACGTTGTGGGCGGTGGCGGGGTCGGGGCTGAGGTGTACGTGGTGTCGTTGGCCTTTGTGTATGCCCTCGCGCCAAATGGCGGCTACGTGTTGCTGTGCTGTGACGTGGTAGAGTATTTCGGGAGGGCTTTGGACCTCGTAAGCCAAGTCTACCGAGATAGAATGTTCTTGGTTGGCCCTGATTTGGGTAAAATCTTCACTAAGGGCAAAGCGCTTTTTGGCATTGGTGGCTACCACTGTTTTGAGTAGGTCGAGGTCTATATCAAAGCCTTTTTGACGCATGGCTTTTATCAGCGGGGCTACCTCTGTCCAGCCTTGGGGTCGAGGGTGATGCCGATAGCTTCGGGTTGGTGACGGAGTACGAGGCTTAGGAACTTGCTTATCTTGGTCGAATCGTGTTGATTTTTTGCTTTCATATCGTTGGTTGGGTGTTGCTAATGGTATTGGGCATTGTTTGTACACACTGGTATTTTGGAAACCTCACAGCTCAAACTACAAGCCAAATTTGTAAAAACCTCACGCTGCCGGCTATTTTCCAAATCCCACCGTTATACCCAATCACAATTGGTTTGGGAAATCTGCGCACTGAAAATCCTTGATAATCAAGGAAATCAAACCCTGTGAATTTTGGTATAAACCTATGGGCAAGGAGAATGGGAGAGCAGTTCCTTACAAGATGGTGAGGTATACCAAAACTCGCTCTTCGTAGCTCAAAAATCGTGGGCTACTCGCTCTACCATCGAAAACGAGTTTGGCCCTTTCAGCATTGCCAATATTATTGGCAACAGCACTATCATCATCATCCGCTACCTCGACGCTAAAAAGTTAGAAACAGAGGATGAGGGCTTCGTAACTACTTGGAAAAAAGTACGCTAAGTAACAGCGGTCCGCCAAAGTCTTTTCCCAGGCTTGGTACTTCACTTTTAGGTGGCTACTAGGCGTGGGTTATTTAATTTGGGGGAGGTCTCTGCGGCGTCTGTACTTGCTGAGACGGATACGTACTTCGAGCAGGTTGTGTATTTTTTCGATAAAGATGATTTCGGCATCAACCCTCACACCGCTGTTAAGCCTAGCGCCTACATCCATCGCAAGGTCTGCATTGATGTAGCCGATTTGCTCTCCACTCAGGCGGCAGACCATCACGGCATAAGAATCCTTGGGGTTGTTGGGTTCAGGGATGAGCAGCAATTTGTCGCCGGCACGGCATTTGGCGATGATCTGTTGGCGTGGTATGTTGGTGTGGTCATTGTTGTACTTCACCCCTACCACAAAAGTCTCTTCCATATCTACCACTTCGCCAGTGTGTGCGCCAAATTGCGCCAAGTAGCGCTGCCAGTTTTGTTCTTCTTTGCTGGCTTTGTTGGGGAGCTCTTTTTTGGGCTTGGCTCCTGCCTTGGCTGCTTCAGGCTTTTGGTTGCTGAGTATCGCGATAAGACCAATGGCCAAAATAAGTATGAGGGCTAAGATTAACATAATAATTTATACAAGCCATTAAATCGCCGAGCTGTTTATGTTTTGGCAGACCATTAATTCACTATCGGAGCGTTGTGTGAAGCCATATTGCTCAAAAAAATTAGCCATAATAGAAGGCTGTTTTACCCAAGCGATAATGGCCTGAGGGTGAGCATTTTTCTCTAGGTAGCTTAGTAAATACGCCATCACCATTTTGGCCAATCCCTTGTGTTGAAAGTCAGGATGTACGATTACATCTTGCAAGTAATAGTACAAACTGCCGTCGCCCACGATACGCCCGCAGGCCACGGCTTGATCTTGGTGGCGGATGCAAATACCGAATATAGTTCCTGCAAGGGCTTTTTCGACGAGCAGGTCAGGGAGGGTTTCCCAGCCAACGAGCTGCCTCAGCTCTTGGAATTCTGCTATTGAGGGGGTTGTTGGGTGAATGGTCAAGTTTTTCATACTGATTCGCGCTTTGAGGCATTCGTAAACTTATACTTGCCTAAAGTTACGCATAAATCCGGTTTAAGGCAATGTGTACACGCCTCAAAAATGCGGATAAATATACTGTTCGAACAATTGGCGGATGCGTCGGCGCTTGGGTAGCCACCAGATTGTCCGTAGCAGTGCGTCATAGTCTTGGCGAATGTCAATCCGGTAGGGTGTATTTTGAGGCGATACGGCCTGTGCAATCCAAGTAGAGTGTAGCGTAAAGCCATACTGTAACTCAGGGTGTCCTAATACTGCAACCGGCCCTTGGCTGAGGTTGGCGGCATCAAATAGCCACATTTCGCAGCGATAACCTTCCTGTTGATTGGGCAGGCGATTTACCATAGTACAGAGCAAGTAGCCGTCTTGTGCGGGGTCTACCCCTTCCGGTAGGGCTCCTTGGCGTTTGCGTGGGATAAACTGCACCGAAAACATATTATAGTCCGCTGGGAATGCATAAAAATCTGCCACTTGCATCGAGTCCGTATCTACCCTAATCAAGTTATAGGGCACACCTTTTCGGGTATATTCTAACAAACGCTCAGGTGAAACTAAGCGTTTGGGATGATTTTGGTACAATCTGTATATGTATCGGCTGAGGGTGCGATGGTCTAACGCAGTACTGACAAGATACAGTTGTCGGATAGCGTCTACCTGTTCGTCTGGAGCAATCATCCCACGGTAGGTATACAGCCCGACAGACCAAGTATGCTTGCCATCGGGGTCGGTGGCTTGTTTTTCGGGGTCTAGGGGGACGTGGAGCAGCTCTTGTTGTTTGATTTCACCAGAGGCAGCATCGATGACAAACTTGCCGATACGCCCCATATCCATAGCGCCAATAGCAAACAAACTCATCATCTGTTGTTCTATCGGTTGGCCGTCGGTTGCTTGTGTATCATAGGGGCGTAGCCACTCTGCAGCACAGGCAGCGGTATTGTGGGCGGCATAGAGGGTAATTTGATTGTTGGGGTTGGCGTAATTACAAGAGAAGTGAATGGCCTCCAGGGGAACGGGTGTTGGCATTTTACGTGCTTGGACGGTAGCGGCATTGCTCAGTTCGCTGCGTTTTACGAGGTAAATGTCCAAATAAGGCAACATCGGCGCTCCTATCAACTCTCGGATGAATCGGTCTATTCGGGGGTTGTGTGGGAAGGGATTGTTGATGAGGGTATCGAGGGTGAACTTAAACGACGAATCGGCCAAGAGTACATAATCTTCTGTGATGCCGAGTTGGTGCATACACTGTTGGATGCGGAGATCCTTGCCCTCTGTGTCGAGCACCCGCCATTTTTGCAGGTTTTGGTCTTGACCATTCCAACGCATCAGAAATACTTGGTCAGGAGGCGCTGTAGTATCTATTGCTTTGATACCCAACTTGCTAATAAGACTTCTCAACCAACCGCCTATGCCTTTTTCGCTACGCGCCAGCAAGCGTGTGAGGGCTTGTTGGGCGGTCTGTTTGTCTTCGGTGCGGAGATATTCTTCGGCAATCTTATCCAATTCCTCTTCGCTACGCGTGGCATCGAGCAAGCTGTCGCCCAAGAGTTGGATAGAAGAAAGCAAGGTTTCCATCGACTTGGTATAATTGACCATAAACAGCTCCCGTGTTTTGGGGTCAAATACTGGGTGAGCTGTAGACTGCGCCAAGGGAAAAGGAAAGCGTAAGAGCGGTGGGGTGGCAGCCACCCACTCCGTATTGAGGCCTATGGGTGTGATGAGCTCTAGGCTCTGCGGATCAAACTCAAAGGGCCGCCCTACATCGTAGGTAGCCAGTAAGCGTGGGCTTGACTCGCCCTGGCGCTGAAACGGAATGACTGCCGTGTTGAGCATATTGCGCGCTCCCAAGATGGGGGAGAGCCGGGCAATACCCATATTTCTAAAAAAGTAATGTTTGTAATGTTTCTCGTTGGCCAAAGGCCCCGTACGGCAGGTGGCTTCGTCGGCATAGTAACAGGGTGTCTTGAGGAGCTTGGTTTGCAGCTGTGCTTGTCCGGGAGTGTTGAAGTCTATTTTATAAATCATCCCATCGCCATTCATCAACGGAGTAGCATACTCTCTGTTATTAGTACCATCAGGGTATTTTTCGGGATATGGCAAGCCCTCGGAGTTGACCGAACCACTAGGGGCTGCTAAATATACAACTCCGTACAAATCCTCTGGCATTTGGCCTTGGAGGATATTGAGGGTAAAGTCAGTCGCATTGCGCGTACCGAAGATGAACGGGCGAAAGTTGGGGTTGGCGGTCATTGAGGTTTGGAGCTCAGGTATGTATATATGTAAAGAAAGTGAAATGTTCTCAAAGCATCAAACAAACTAGCGCAATGATTGAAAATAATTATCACTCTACCACAGTACTAGGTATTTTCAGTTTTTTGTGGGCACTTTGCTCATTCCGCTCCCTCCTAATACTCGATGTAAATTTGGTCACAAAGCACGCAAAAGAGCGCTAAAAATCAGTAACTTTTTGTAGCTATATACCATCTTGGGGTACACAGCTTAATGAACCAGTACCAAACTAGAAAATATACAGTGTAGTAACTTCTGAAGCTTACTCGATGTAAGCAGCCTCATTTTATGTGTTTGCCTCAAAGTGTGGGTATATATGTTCTTCAAATAACTGTTGTATCCGGCGGCGTTTGGGCAGCCACCAAATAGACCGCAGCAACTCGTCATAATCGGTTCGAATATTAATTTTGTGAGGGTTGTTTTGGGGTGATTCCGTGGTCGCTATCCAGGCTGAGTGTAACGTAAAACCATAATGTAACTTAGGATGCCCTAAGACAGTTACCGGCCCTTGGGCAAGATTGGCTGCATCAAAAATCCATATTTCCGAACGATAATCGTTTCGATTATCTTCAAATTTTTGCCGCAAAGTACACAACAAGTATCCGTCTTGAGCCAAGTCTTCATCAGATATGTTGAAAGTTGTTCTATATCGAGGAACAAACTGTAAAGAGTACAAATTATAACTTTTTGGAAAATTATAGTGATCTTGGATTTTCATATTGCCTGTATCTACCCTCAACAAACAACATGGGATTCCTTTTTTAGTATAGTCTAATACTCTTTGTGCTGAAAGTAGCCGATTGGGATACTCTTCATATAAATCGTATATATACTTGCTCAGTACTTGTTCATCTAAGCCTGCACTAATAAAATACAGTTGATGAATTTTGTTGACATTTTCTGCTGCATCAAGCATTCCTCGATAAGCATACATACTCATAGCCCAAGTATGCTCTCCTTTTTCTCCTATTGGCTGTTGCTCGGAGTTGAGTGGTGCTTGTAGTAATATTTGTTGTTGGATTTCGGCCTTTTCGGCATCGATTATGAATTTACCGATACGCCCTAAATCCATAGCCCCAATTGCAAGCAAGCCATGTAATTGTTTGTCTATTGCTTGCCCGTCAGTAGCCCGCACATCATATGTTCTCAACCATTCTGCTGCGCATGCAGCCGCATTATGAGAGGCATAGAGTGTGATTTGACCATTGGGGTTGGCATAGTTACAAGAAAAGTGGATGGCTTCTAGCGGAATAGGCTGCTTGAGTTTACGCGCCTTTACGGTATCATTGGCAGGGTTGAGCTCCGCTCTTCTGACAAGGTACAGATCTAAATACGGAATCATTGGTGCACCCAGTAGCTCCCTGATAAATCGGTCTATATCTGGGTTGTGTGAGAAGGGATTGTTGACCAAGGTATCTAGCGTAAATTTAAAGGAAGAGTCAGCCAACAAGACATAGTCTTGTGTGATGCCTAGCTGGTGCATACATTGCTGTATTTTCAAATCACTCCCCTCTTCATCTATCACGCGCCATTTTTGCAGTGTTTGTCCCTGGGTGTCCCATCGCATCAAGAATACTTGGTCGGCCAGTTTGGCTGACCAAGTTCCTAGTTTGATACAACTCAAGGTTTTGAGTACTTTGGCAATCAGTTTGGCTGCCCTTTGGGTACGATGGGCTTGTTTTAGGAGTTTCTGTGCTGCTTTTCTCCGTTCATGCTTATTATCATAGCAATGCGCTATTTCGGCTAGTTTTTTTTCAATGCCCTCTTGTTTGACATCATTGATATACCTGAGTTCTAAGACAGCAAAGATATTCTCCATCGACTTGGTATAATTGACCAAAAACAGCTCGGAGGTAGCCGGGTCAAATACCGGATGTGCAGTGGTTTGTATCAAAGGAAAAGGAAATCGCAACATTGCCGGAGTGGCGTTTACCCAATCAGCATTGGCTCCTATAGGGGTGATGAGTTCGAGTGTTTTGGGGTCAAACTCGAAAGGCCGACCTACATCATAGGTTGCCATCAATCTTGGGGTGGTCTCACCCTTACGCGTAAACGGGACGACTGTCGTATTGAGCATATTGCGTGCGCCCAAGATAGGCGAGGGCCGAGCTATGCCCATATTCCGAAACGCATAATGCTTGTATTGTTTGCATTTAGCGAGCGTCCCCATACGTCCAGTGGCCTCATCAGCATGATAACAAGGTGGCTTGAGCACCTTGGCTTGCAGGCGTGCTTGTCCGGGAGTGTTGAAGTCTATCTTGAGAATCATCCCGTCGCCATTCATCAGGGGCGATGCATATTCTTTATTGGCCGTACCATCCGCATAGGTTTCGGGATAAGGCAGCCCGCCGGAGTTCACAGTTCCGACGGGAGAGGTGATATACACTGCCCCATATAAATCCTGAGGCAATTGCCCTTTTAGGGGGTATAACACATAATCTGCATCATCTCTTCTAGCAAAGATGAATGGGTATGTTTGAAAGTTGGTCGTCATTTTTGGTGTCAATAATCATTATTGATACCAAAAAAGCAAAATAGTTTTTAAACTTCAATACATAAGTCAGATTTTTATCGCACCTATACTCTAAATCCAATTATCAGTATATCATCCAGTTGCGATTCTTTCTTGCCTGAGTGTTGAACCCAATGCTCAAGATGTTCTACCAAGCTGTCTTTTTGTTCTATTACTGGTTTTTGGTGTATTTTTTGAAGTAACTCTCTAAAACCTTTGGAAGTAAGCTTTCGACCATTAGGCCCGCCGAATTGGTCTTGGTAGCCATCGGAGAAAATGTAAAAAGTAGTGCTAGGTTGAGGCACAAGAGGTTCTCCTAGCGATGGGTCTCCTGAAAGAGAAAACACTGTTTGCACAAACTTACGCTCTTTGTTATTACGCTCCCACTCCCCTCCTATTGGGCTTTTGTCGGCTTTGTATACCAACATTTCACCGTTGTGGGCAATCAACAAAGGATTCTTGGCTCCGGCAAAAGTAAGGGTGTTTGCGTGATGATCAATTGCTATAAGGGCAATGTCCATCCCATCACGGTTTTTATTTTCTTCTTGGTGCAAAGCCTGCACAATGCCTTTGTGCAGCTCTTCTAAAATCAATCCGGGAGAGCTAATGCGGCGCTGTATCACGATTTCGGTCAGCAAACTACTGCCTATAAGGCTCATAAACGCGCCAGGTACGCCGTGCCCCGTACAATCTACTGCGGCTAAGAAAGTGATGCCATTGACGTGTTTCATCCAATAGAAGTCGCCCGATACCACGTCTCTTGGTTGAAAGAGTACAAATGACTCAGGCAGGTACTGTGCCAATTCTTGTTTGGAGGGCAAAATAGCTTGTTGGATATTTTGAGCGTAGTTGATGCTAGCCTTGATATCGCGTGCTTTGATTTCGATTTCGTTTTTCTGTTCTTCGATATAGTCTTTCTGCCGCATCACTTCTACAGTACGCTCTTTTACCTTTTCTTCTAGGTTTTCATAAAGCTGTGCATTTTCGATAGAAATTGCAATCTGAGAGGACAACAGGGCTAGCAAGTTGGCTCTGTCTTGTGAAAAAACACCAGTATTGTGGCTGTTTTCAAGATACAAAAGCCCTACTAACTTCTGTTGTTTCAGCAGTGCAATCATCATCACCGACTCCGGTCTATGCTCTTGGAAATACGGGTCTTTGCTGAAGAGTTGGTTCTCGTGTGGGCGAGTCAATATAGTAGGAGGGGCGGTACTGTTATTACCTTGTAGCCGAAGGGCATAATTAATCAAGCTGTCAGGCAGCAGATTTTTAGCCTTGCGCAAGGGTAAATTCAGCAACTCATCATCTGTAGTGCTCTCTTGATTCATATTGCTGATGGCTTCCAAAAACAGTCCTGCATCTCCTTTTGAGATAATCAATGCTCCTTTGTCTGCTCCGGCATTGGCTATTACCATCCCAAGCATCTTATATACCAGTTGTTGGTATACTATTTCTTGCGATATTATCTGCGAACTCTTGATGACAACTTCTATATCTAGGCGTTGCAGCCCACCCGAAGACTTCGAGTCTTCGATGTTGCTGTGTTGAGAGCTGAACTCGCTGGCTCCCATAGTCGTCTTTTGAACCTGAATAGTCTGTCCGTTGCCTGCATCTACAAAGAGCTGTTTGAACTCATGTTCGAGCAGATAGGTCTTTTTCTCCGCCCCCCAAAGGCCATAACTACGGTAAGCTTGTAGGATGAGCAAATCAGCCAGCGTATTTTGCCCGGTCTTGAGGTAAAATCTCGCAAAGGCCTCTTGTATGAGTGCTTGGTCATTGCGCATTTGGTGGTCGTTGGCTAACTGTAGGGCTTGGTCAAACAACCGGGCTGTTTGGTATGTTTTCCCAGCTAATTGAGCCAACATTGCTTGTACAAAAGTGGCTTTTTGCGCATATACTTTGGGGTTATGAACAGCCCACTTTTGCAACATTTTCAGTGATTTGACAATAGCCGTTTTATTGCTCCCGGCCTTCGATGGGTTATGAAGACTCTCTTGCGCCAAAATAAGCGCTTTGAAGTAATAAAAGTGAGTTAAAAATGTAGTGCCTGCGCTGGCATCCTTGATAACCTCTGCCTTGGTGATGTATGACTTGCCGTCTGTGTGATTATTGAGCAAAACAGCTTCAAGTAATTTAGCCACATATGTTGAGAACAGGCTTGTTTTGTCTCCCAAAGTGATGGCTTTATCAATATACGAGTCCTCTGTCAGCGGGTGTCCTTCATAGGTTCTCAAAAAACCTTCATCACCAGACGCTTTGGCATATAAGAAACAAGCAACTAGGTGATTGTCATGTTTGGCCGGCTGCTTTAGTTCATTCTTGACCACCAGCTCTTGCGCTATAAGGCGCTCTTTTACTTTATTCAGCCCTGCCCCTGAGAATATCAGCGTACCTATACCTACCACAGAAGACAGCATTGCAAACTCAAAATCCCCGCTTTGCATGGCTTGGATATGGGTTTGATGTAATTCTTGGGCGACTTCGGTCAGGGGGCTTTTCCAGTGATTGACATTACACCCCCACACAAAACTAAGGCGGCTGGCGATATTGTCAGACTTGAGCTGGTAACGCAGCTCTACAGCGACTTTTCCTAGCTTATAGCCTCCCTCGATATCATTCAAGACCCCTGACTGTATCAGGGCGAAAGAAATGTAAGAATATGGTGAAAACAGGTTGTGACCGTTATGGTAAGCGGCTTGGGCTTGTGTTGTGATGATTAAGGGCAGGATATCCGGATTAACAAAATAGGCTGCCGGGCTAATTGTTGAAAGCAGGCGCTCGATGGCTATGTGTAGCGGGTTGTCTGTTTGAGGGCGAGTGAGAAGCTTTTCGGGTTTACTCAAGAGCGATTTTGTACGCATCACCTGCCAAATAATTTGCAATTTGGAAGGTTTGCGCGGTATTTTGATATTAAGCAACAACAAAGCCTCCAAACCTACATCAATGGCCTCCAAAAGTTTATTCTGGGCTTTGAGGATGGCTAAGTGTAGCTCATGGACAGCGACCTTATCGAGTACATTTTGGGTTTTGTGTAACAGATTTGCCACTTCGTGCTCTACGTTGGCAAAGTCGCCAGTAAGGTAGCGCGCTTGCAGGTTGGCCAAGGCCAATGCTAGGGTCAGAGAATAATGCTTTTGCCAACCATCGATTGTATGCATGAGTCTGACTCCTTCCTTGGTATAGTACAGTGCCGGCTCATACGCAGCCGAGGCGCGTGCCTTGGTTCCAGCTTGCAGGTTGAGCTGGGCTACCCGTAGCTTTTCAGCTGTTGTTTGCAACAGGGGAATACACTTGTTGTATTGGTTGACCAACTCAAAGAGATGGGTTTCGAGATACTGCTCACCGCCATACATTTCCCACAACACAGTGGCTAGGCGCAGGTGTTGGTCTTGCTTGGCCGCCTCCTCACTTACAGATTCATAAAAAGCCTGCCGTATGCGGTCGTGCGCAAATTTGTACTGTGTATGAAAGCGCTCTCCCGTATCTACAGGTATCAGCATCCCCTCCTGAAGCGCTGCATTGAGGGTCTGATTGATGGTCTTGAGTGGTAGCGACTCTAAGGTAGAAAGTACTTTGATATCAAAGAAATTGCCCAGACAAGAGGCGTATTGCAACAGGTGTTGGGTGTCGATGGGTAATTTCTGAATTTGGCGAAGCATCAGCTCTACCACATTATCACTTACCTGAAGTGCCTGTATTTTGCTGTTTTCCCAAATCCAGCAATAGTATTGTCCGTTTTGCTGGTATTCGCTACGCAAAATACCTTCTTCATACAAGTATTTCAATACCTGTATCACAAAGAAGGCATTACCCCTGGTTTTGGCATAGATATATTTGGAAAGCTGCTCAAAGTCTTGAATATCTCCCATAAAAGCCTCTCGGATGATATTGGCCACGTCTTCCTCCGAGAGGTTTTGGAGCTTGATTTCCTTGATATTAGGCCTGGTAGCGTCATCCAATTTGGCCAAATCACCCAAGAGTTGGGCAAAAGAATGTGTAGGGCTGACTTCGTTGTCGCGATAAGCTGCAATGACCAACAAAAACTTGATGCCAGGGTCAGTGAGTAACTCTTGCAACAAGGCAATAGAGGGCAGGTCTGCCCATTGCCAATCATCCACAAAGAGAATCAAAGGAGGAGACTTTTCGGCTACACACCCAATAAAGTTTTTGAGAGTATACAAAAAGCGGTTTTGTGCTTCGTTGGCCTCTACTTCGGGTAGATTGGGCTGTTTGCCCAAGATACTCTCTGTAATGGGCGAAAGCTCTGTGATTACTTTCCCCGAACTTCCTACGGCGGCTTGTAGCCTTGCTTGCCATTCTTGCAGCCTTTCTTCTGGCTCTGTCAATAACAGCTCTGTAAGTTGGTTCAAGACCTGTTGCCA
The DNA here is from genome assembly GCF_000430505.1 of Eisenibacter elegans DSM 3317. Lineage (NCBI taxonomy): Bacteria > Pseudomonadati > Bacteroidota > Cytophagia > Cytophagales > Microscillaceae > Eisenibacter > Eisenibacter elegans. The sequence goes on from NZ_KE387153.1 coordinate 39,232, forward strand.
AGCATAATAGGGAACATCTCGCTGAAACTGGTCAAATTTACCCTCCAAGAACACGCCTCTAGCCTCAGACATCGGCTTGTGTACTTCTGCTACCAATGCAGATTTGCCCACACCTGAAAGTCCATTGACCAATACGAGGGGCTTTTGTCCAGTCATACTTTCTTGGAAGCTTTGCATCAACAAATCAAGGGCTTGTGCACGGCCGTGTAGCTTCTGAGGTACAACAAAGCGTGTCGAAATATCGCGCAGACCCAGTTTTATTTCCTGTGGGTTGATGCCCTGTGTAGTATATTGTTTAGCCGTTTGTAAATCGTGCATTAGTCCGGCTGCTGATTGATAACGGTCTTCTGCGTTTTTAGCCAACAGTTTGGCAACAATTTCCGACAACATTCGTGGCACATCGCTACGATGTGTTTGGACGGGTGGTGGCGCTAAGGCCAAATGGGCATGCACTAGCTCTATCGCAGTGGTGTACTCAAAAGGCAGGCGCTGGCTGAGCATCTCATAAAACGTAACCCCTAGGCTGTACAAGTCGCTGCGGTGATCAACCATGCGGTTCATCCGCCCAGTTTGCTCAGGAGCCATATAAGACAGTGTGCCTTCTAAGCGTTGCGGGTTTCCTAGGTTTTTGGATTTCAGGCTGATACGCGACGACATCCCAAAATCGATTACCCTGATTTCACCGGTTTCGGGATTATACAGGATATTGTTTGGATTGAGGTCTTTGTGGATAATTTGTGACTGATGGATAGCTATCAGGGCATCGGTTATTTGCAAGGCCAAGTCAAAAAACTCTGCTATCGAAAGACGCTTCTGGGAGAGGTGTTTCTTGAGCGATAAACCTTCAAAAAAATCCCTAACCAATACGGCCTTGCTTTCGTGTTCTAAGAGCGCTATGGGGCGCAAGAAAAATGAACCCTCCAGGCTTTTCATCGTCTGATACTCTTCATATAAACTTGAGGAAGTATCTTGATAGCTACCCTCTAACCTGCTTATTTTCAAGATTACCCGCTCATCCCCACTAAACCCTTCTGCTATTTGGGTATAGTTGCCTTGCTGTAGATACTCCTTGACCTGATAACCTGCGATTTGCATAAACGATGATGTGGTGCGCGTTGTATAACTTACTGTTTGTCTTTATAATAAAGCGCCCCTGAGAGCTACAAACGAAAAAACTTGTTTTATTCAACTATTAGTTTGGTTATCCGTTGTGTAGGTAGGTTGCTTTAGGTATTGAGCCTGTTTGTCAAATTCAAATATACTATTGCGAAATGATGTTTTGTCATAAAATCTACCCTATCTTAAAAACACCCCCAATATTGTTACAAAATATCACTATACCGTTGGTGTTTTGTCTTCTATTCTTGCTTGGTCAAATGCCACTTGTTGCCCAAAAAGTGATTCTCAAAAATACGACCAAAAACTATCCTGACACTGCCGTTTCTCTATATCAGGTCAAATTTAAGCCTGAAGTGTCGCATTTCAAGCTCTTGGTACACGAAGAGCGCAATGATTTGATACACCTTGGCTATTTATTGGAAGATTTATGTGAATGGCCACCTTTCACCCACTTACACCTCATCTTGCAGGTAGCAATACCCGACAGCAATGAAAGTGTTCGGCGTGACATTCGTAAGAGTATTCAAGAACATCTGCATAACCTACAAGTCTGTACAGCAGTTCCTAGTCTGCGTAAAGTGTATATTTGGGTCGACAAACGGCTGTACCCGTCGACTAACGACAGTACAACCCGACAACATACACGCCGCTACCTAATGGCTGTCAAGGCTACCCTTGGCAAGGACATACAAGCCCAACTACCCCAAACAAAGGTTTATATTCACCTCCTCCCTTAAGCAATGTGCCGATTTTGTGCTGCCTTCCTATTTCTGAGTACTTGCCTTATGGCTTGCCAAAACGATACGCCGGTACACACTGCCCCTGCCAATTTCGAACAAACCTTAGATTATTTCTTGGAAGTAGCCCTAGGCAGTGAGTATGGCGATACCCCCCAAACGCTCATTCGTTGGGAACAAGCCATCCTGATTGGCGGGTATGAGTACCTACCGATACATTTGCAGCCCACGCTCGACAGCCTAATAGCAGAGCTGAATGGGTTGATTGACCTGCCGGAGGTGAGGCTCCAAAAATGTCCTCCTGACCTGCCGGCCAATTTACAGCTCTTCACGGGCAGTGGCAAAGCTTTTGCCAAACGTTTTGAACTGCCCAAAAGCTTTATCAAATATAATAGAGGGCTTTTTGCAGTCAGATATGATATGCAAGGATGTATCCAACAAGGAGGTGTTTGGGTAGATACCGAACGCCTCACGGATCCAGTGGCACAAAGACACCTCCTGCGCGAGGAGCTCACCCAAGCCCTGGGGCTGATGAAAGACGCAGACCGCTACGCAGGAAGTATTTTTTATGAAAAATGGACGCTTACCCAACACTTCACCAACTATGACCGTCAGCTCATCCGATGGCTCTATGACCCACGCCTACAGACAGGAATGGACGCGGAAGCCATCAGGAATGTGCTCGGTAAGGCTGAGTAAGTGTCGAGATGGGCTACTTAAGGGCGCTAAGCGACAATACTCCAATGCTGCGTTCGTGTAACGACCCAAAGTAGAGTGTATCCCCTCGGCGGACGATATTGGTCAGGTTGCCATACTTACCCGACGTATCATAAAGGGTATGCTTTACCTTCCCTTGTGCGTCTACTGCGATGGCCAGCGCCGTATTGGTAACTTTGGGCTGCAAAAAAGTCGGCAAACGATATACTACTTTGCGCAACATAGGCGATGGCAAAATACGGTCAAGAATGGCATTGCGAGGGTTGTACAGGGCTATCCAATACAGTCCTTGCCCATCGTAGAGAATGCCATCGGGGAAGCCCGGCAAGTTATCGAGCCAGATTTCGCTCTGTCCTTTTTTATCACCCTTGAGCCAATATTTACGAACTCGATAGCGGAGCGTTTCGGTTACAAGCAGGTAATCTTCGTCAGGACTGAGTGTTACGCCATTGGCAAACCCTAATTCATCCAGCAAGACCTTTGCCATCCCAAGCTTAGGGTGGTAGCTGAGCAAGCGCCCATGCAGTCCGCTTTCGAGAGGGTAAGCCACCTTGTCGTGGTAGGCAAACTTGTATGAAGCATCACTAAAATAGACCGTTCCATCGCGGGCTATGTCGAGGTCGTCAGTAAATTTAAAAGGCAGGCTATCTGCGGTATTGGTCAAGAGGTTGAGCTGCCCGCTACTAGGGTCTAAGCGCAACAATCCCTTATATGCATCGGCGATATATAGTTGCCCCTTCGCATCAAAGCGTAACCCTAGTGGTCGTCCTTTGGTTTTGGCAACGATTTTCGATTTACCCGTTTGCGGGTCTATGGCCATAATGCGTCCATCTTCCAAGCCGGTATACAACAGGCCGTCAGGGGCAAAATCTATGTCTTCAGGCCCTACTCCATCGAGTTCGATGGTTGTCAACGCGGCCAAGTCGGTGTGGGGTTGGTAGGGGGCTTCTGAGAGCGCCGGAGCCGTGTCAGGCTTCCACACCACAGGTGTGATGTTTACGGGAGCAGCCAAGAGGTACAGCAGACCAAGGGCTGACAAGGCTAATAAAAACCATTTGAAATAACGCATAGTAGGGGTTTGTTAGTTGTTAGTTGCTTACAAGATGCGTAAAAGTTTTGACGCATCCAAACACAACCTCTCTCTCTGCTACACGTAAAGCAAGGGCATCTCACTCTCACTAAGTACCTCTAGCCTATGTACCGCAAAAGCGCCTATATTGCTTACCGTTACACTCTTGGTCTATTGATATTCAGCAGTTTTTGTAATGTCTCACACCGCTTATCCGGAGGTTGTGCTCTTGCGCTCCCCAAGTAGCCAACACATACAAGGCGACAAAGTCAACCCCAAGCAATCAAAAAAACAAGTTACAACACGCCATCAAAAGCGCACCCGTCGGTATCGGAACAATTCCTTTTGGTCGTTGCTAAGTGTTGTGTTTCTTTACTCATTTTTTGGTGGTATTATCTTAAGCCCATTGCTCCTATGGCTGCTCTATCCCCAATTTGCCCTGTGGATGATGCTCGTTGCCAGTGCGCTGAGTATGCTGTTTGTAGGCTTTTTTGTTTTACGTGGGGGTTTGATACTTCCCACACTTGGCTCTGGGTAGTTAGTCTGTTGCTGTTTGTGGGTAGTTTTGCCGCTTGGATTACCTCGATGGTCATCACTGCTTTCTATATCCCAATGGCGCTATACTTGGGTGCTATTGTTCTTGGCTTGATTAGGTATTTTTCAAATCCGACCGTTAGAACTATGGGTTAAGTCTCATTTTGCCCAAAAAATAAGGCCTCTGCTTGTCTCGAAGCTGGAACACTAGGCTACTTTTCCAAAAACGTCCCGTGGCGTGAGGGAGGTCTCAAAACACGTAAGTAAACCACTGATTATCAGGGTTATTACCCCAAAATCAAAATTGATTTTGGAAATATGTCCACTGAAAACCCTTGAGAATCAAGCAAACCAAATCCTGTCAATCCTCAAACCTTGTGAGTCTTGGCTGGTGTACATCGTATTTTTGAGACCTAGTGTTTTGTGATACACCATTATTCTGTATGGTGCGCCTTCGCTTCTGCTTGGAGCAATCGCTCTATGGGTTGTGTCAGGTCGTAGTTGAGCAACACCACTAGGGTATCGGCTTGTAACACAGGAGTGTTTTGCCCGGTATGAATGCCGCTGCGGGGGTCTATAGGCAAGCTTTTGGGCAATGACTCTAGGGTATCAAACCATCCTTGCATCTTGGGTTTTTTGCCGGAAGCTTCTTTAGCGCGCTCGTAGTCAGGGATACCATAACCTAGTAGCGAGTCAGGTTTTTGGGCTTGGCTGCCGCTTCGCCGCAAGATGTCAATCACCTCCATATTGTTGAGCTTGGGATAGGCTTGCCATAGGCTTGTGGCAAAGCCTGCCATCAGTGGGCTGGAGAAAGAAGTGCCGTTGGAGACCGTTACGCGGTTTCCGGGAGAGACGACCGTGGTTGCCGCGCCTTTGGCCACTACATCAGGCTTGGTGCGCCCGTCGGGGGTATTGCCTTTGGAGCTAAACTCGGCATAGCTGCCTTTGCTGTCTACAGCCCCTACAGTGAGGACAGAGTCGGCATCGGCGGGAGCAGTGATGTATTTCCACTTGCTCCGTCCTTCGTTTCCGGCGCTGGTTACGACGAGCATTCCGACGGCGGCGGCCATATCGGCGGCTTGAGTAACATAAGCCGTGTTGCCATCCATCTGCTCATAAGTGTAGCTCATCGATTTGTCGTCGAAGTTATTGTAACCCAATGAAGAGTTGATGACATCGGCTCCGGCGCTGTCGGCGCGCTCGGCAGCCAACAGCCAGTTAAACTCCTCAATACGATACTCCGACGAAGCATCCTCTGTACGGTAAAGCAAATAACTTGCCTCGGGGGCTGTGCCAATGATTTTGCCCGGGTCATAGGCCGCCATAGTAGAGAGCACCTTGGTGCCGTGGTCGCCCCCTTTACCATACACATATCCATTGTCTTCGACAAAGTTGTAGGTATCCAAAATACGTCCATTGACAAACAAATGACGCATAGCATCAAGTTGGGGAAGATTTTCAAATCCGGCATCAAACACAGCTACAAGCATCCCCTTGCCTTTGAAGCCCTGTCGGTGCATTTCGTGTGCGCCCAGCTGTTGAATTTGGTTGAGCGCCTGACCATAGTCTTCGTCAGCTTCTATCTTGATATTGATGACTTCGCCGCTGGGCAACTCCACTGGGGGGGCTGTTACACGGGTATGCCCAGGGCCACTGGTAAGCGGTATGAGTTCTTTGACAAAAGGCAGCTGTCTGACTTTCTCACGTTCGATTACGTGTACACTCACCACCACTCCATTCATCCATCGAGAGCTATACCATACCTCTGCGCCGGCCTCCATTACCTTCACCACATAATTTGGATTCACAGGCAGGTCGCGCTCTGTCAGTTTGATACCCTGCCGCTTGCGGCGCTCCAGCGAGCGATCCGAAAGATAGGCTTTGGCTCCTTTGCGTGAGAGGCTGTAGGGAGAGTCTTTCTTGTCGGTAAAGGCTACAAAGTATTTGGCTACATTATTCTGACGTTGGGCCTTGGCGGCTACCGGACTGATAATCAGCAAAAGTAGGACCCAATATAGCGGTCGGTGTAGTGGAAAGTTTGCCATAGGTAGTTACTTTTTGGGTATAGGTGAATCCAAAACTAATAATATTATTGCCAATGCAGTCATTGCCTTGGCAATAAAAAAAGCGCTGCAAGGACTTTTCAACCAAGCCCACTCCTTGAGCATAAATCTCATAGGCACGGTTCAGCTCTACCAAGCTAGAGTCGTTGGCTTGTTCTACTTTGAGGGTGCTTAAAAAAGGTTGATTGTTGATGATGCGTTCCTGCCCCAGCTCTTTGACAACATATTGTTGTGAACGCAGGGCATTGACTTGGTTCCCATCCCAAGTAAGGCCGTTGCGAGGCGGAAACACAAGGCGTATGTAAGGGATGTTGTTTTCGGTACGGATGTATTGCGCTCCTTCGATGCGGGCAGTCCATATAGAGTCAATCCGCCAAAACTGCTGTGCATTGGCACGGCGGTAGCGTTCTATCCGGTAGCTTTTACTCCCTTGGATATTGGTAAAAGTATCCACCACTATCTCTCGCAACTGAAAGCGCTGTACTTCGGGGGCATCGAGCAAGAAAAAATCTACTCGCTCTACTTCATAGTCTACAAAATTACCGACTTCGAGCGCAGCAAAGCTCTGCCCTGTTTGCTCGGGGGTGGGCATAATGGTAGAGGGAATACAGGCTCCTACCAAGCCGGTCAGCAGTAATAAGGGCCAATATAGCGGCCAAAAACGGTTTTTATTTTCCATACAAATCTTATATTGTTGACCAACAAGTAAGCTTGGGTATATTTTGATGCTTTAACCTCTTGCTTTGGTAACCCGCTTGCGCTGCCGCAGGCGGCGCGGATTGTACCAAAGCCAAAAGCCACTGAGCGACAAAAAAAGCAGCCCGCCGCCCACCAACGTGCTATAAATCAGCTTAGCAGCCTCGCTTTTGATGCCTAGGTATCGATCAAATAGAGAGCCGTCGTGTAGGGCTTCTACCCAATCGGCATAGCGGGTGGCTACCTGCAATACCTGCCCGTCGTGTAAGGCTAGTTGTAATTCTATGTAGTGGTGCTCAAACCGCACTTTGGCTACGCCCTTGGTCGGGCGGATGTCTATACGCTCGATGGTATCATCTAAGGCTAAGCTATCCCGAACATAGCGCTTGGCGGCTAACTGTAGGCTGTCAAGACTGATGGCCGGTGCTTCGGACTTGGCCTTTTGAGTGGGCGGCATCAGGCCTACAGGCTTTTTCCAAGCAAGGAGTATCCCCGTGATACTGACCAATAATATGGCTGCCAAACTCAAGATAGACAAACGCCTGTGCCAGCGCCTATACCAGCGTGTGCGAGCGGCTATTTGTTCTGTAGATGCTCTTGGTATATTTCGAGGTATTTGATTCATCAAGGGTGTGTGGCGCTTTGTGTCTCTCGACAAAGATACGCATATCCTCACAATACTTGAACAAAAACCGCCTGCTGTCCATCGCTTCCAGTAATACTTACATAGATGCAAACAAGCTTTTGGTCTCTTGGCTGAGGCCATTGGTCGATTATTGTTTGTAGGGCTACAGCAAAAGCGCTAATTTAGTTGACAACCGTATGAAGACAATTATCGTTTAAACATCAATACATCTCTAGCACACTAAGCCAAAATATACTCAGACATCACACACACCTTTGTCATGAACCTCTATTATGAATTCTGCTCCCACCCCATCTTCATCGCTTGATACCCTCAACTACTACCAACGCCTCAAAACCGACCACGTGATTATGGCTTATAATGGAGCCTTTTCGCAAGGTATTTTGATCGACCTTGGAATGGCGCTCGAAGGCAAAACCGATAACCCTAGCCTGCTTTTTAGCAAACGTTTGTTTTCGATTTTTATTGAAATGACCCAGAACATTCTCATCCACTCTGCTGAGCGTACTTTCTCCAAGCGCGACGGTAAGGAGATTGGTCACGGTATTGTATTGGTGCGTAATATCCTAAGCCCTGTAGGTGTTGAAATTATCTCGGGCAATAAAATCAAACGTGAAGATGGCGAACGAGTGCAAGAGCGTTGCCTCAAGATTGCCGGAATGAATAGCGATGAACTGAAGGAGTTTTACAAATCGCAACGCGCCAAACCTCACGAGCAAAAAAAGAGCGGAGGCAATATCGGATTGATTGATATTGCGCGCCGCTCCGGCAATGCCCCTGAAATATCGCTGACTCCTGTAGACAAGCAACACTATTTTATGACCCTCGGTGTCAAGCTTTATGATGAATAAGCCTTACGGCTTAGTCTTTGGCAAACACCCAAATTTTGGCCTCATCAAAGCTGTCAAAGTAACGGACATTGTACACCTCTGAGACGGCCTTTTCTTCCATCATCTGCTCCATAGATACTTGGGCGAAGAGGTCTTTGCTGACAATAAAGGCCAACTTTTTGAGTGCTGTTGTGCGTGGGGCTATTTCCTGCGACACCCAGTCTTGCATCTCCGGGATGATGGTATAGCGCAGCTCCCGGTTGTCTACTATTAGCCTTGTGGGCTTGTTCTGCTCTACAATGTCGGCATATTGGCGCATATTCTCCTGAAACTGTTCATCCGTCATATGAGCCGTCGTTTCGGGCTTATACACAAACATTACCAATGACTGCTCCTCGTCATAATCCAAAAAAATGAAGCTGTTTTCAAATACTATCATAGATTTTTTAAGTTTAGGAGATTATATGCAAAATACACCGCTTCCGGCGGTTTTCAAATAATTTTATCAAAAAATATCCCCAATCTCGTTATATTCAGCGTCAGTAAGTTGCCTCCCCCTTATTTAGCACTAAACCTATGGAAACACTACGGCTTTTTTTTGAACAATATGCACAGCAAAGTTATTTTGGCAATACAATCCAGCAGTACTTGCTATTTCTGGGGATTTTTGCCGGTTTTCTGGCCTCTGCAAGGGTGGTTTATTATTTTTTCAAAAAATATGTCCGCCGCCTTACAAGCAAAACCAAGACTAATTTAGACGATATTTTTATAGACAAGTTTGAGGAGCCTATCGTAGGGGTGATTGTGCTGGTGGGTCTGTATTTGGCGGCTGCGCAGTTGGTGTTGGTCAAATGGCTCGATACAAGCATTAATATCCTCGTTGTCAATGGCATTACTATCTTGTTTGCCTGGTTTTTGATTCGCTTCTTGGATGCGCTCGCACAGCGTTATACGAGCATCCAAAATCAAAGCACAGATACCCTCCAAAAGCACGTCCTCTCCCTGATTCGCCTAGTACTCAAGTACAGCCTGATTGTCTTGACAACAATCATCGTTTTGAGCAATTTTGGCTATAACGTCAGTTCGTTATTGGCTAGCCTAGGTTTAGGAGGGTTGGCTATGGCTTTGGCATCGCAGGAGGTTTTACGCAACATTTTCAGTGGTTTTGTCATTATGTTTGACCAACCGTTTCGCCTTGGCGAATGGGTCATTATCAACAACACCGAAGGTACTGTCCAAAGCATCGGCCTGCGCTCTACCCGCCTCAAAACCTTCAGGGGAGAATATGTAACCATCCCCAACCACCTCATCACCGAAAGTATGATTACCAACTTCAGCGCCTACCCTGATACCCGAGATATGATTACCATAGGCCTGACCTACGACACCACATTGGCGCAGCTACAACAGGCCAAAAATCTTATCAAAGAGGCCCTAGACAATGCCCCCGGCGTAGTCCGCGATTCTTATGAAATCAACTTTACACAATTCAATGCTTACTCGCTAGACCTCTTCATTGCCTTTGAAACAGCTATTGCCAACCCCAGACAGAAACGGGATATTCGGGATGCCTTTCACAAACAAGTCAAGGAGAGGTTCGACGCTGCCGGTATTTCGATAGCCTTCCCCACACAAACCATTGAACTCAAAACTGCCGCCCAAACACCTTCCGCTGGTGGCTTGTGATAGTTTGTTGTTTACTCATAAATTTGTTATTATGAAGTTCACCTTAAAAAAAACATTGTATTTGCTCCTATGCCTTTGTTGGAGTCTTGCTGGAGAGTTATCGGCACAGACAAGCGCCGACAGCCTAGGTTGGTTTGTGCCTAGGCCTGTACCTTTGATGCAATTCAATGACCTAGCCGACCTATGTAGCATAGAGGAATCCCGCTGGATAGACCGCGACCTTCAGGCTTGTCTTGATAGCCTCGGAGTTGAATTGGTCATTGTCTTGGTAGAAGGCCTACCGGAAGCCGTAACACTCCCCAAGGCCACCCTCCACACGGCCATCGCTTGGCAGTTGGGTAGGCGCACAGCGGGTCGTGCTGCTATTGTACTGTTTGACAAGTCGACCCAAGAAGTATGGATGGAAGCCTCCAGCTTGGTCAGCCCGCCGCTATCAAACGAACGAATCCAATACCTGATGGGGGAAATTTTTGCCCCAGCTTGTCTCGATTATGGCTACTTTGTGGGCATTCGGACTTTTATCAAATACTTTGTTCTCAGCTTTGACGAAACTTCAACAGACTGAAAGCCAAAATACTCCGCCATATGGTATATACCCAACCAAAATTGGTTTGGGAAATATATGTGCTGCAAATCCTTGAGAATCAAGAAAATCAAATCCTATGAATCCTGATATAAATTGCTAAAATTGCCCGTCGAACTGTTACTTTTTAGCCAAAAAGCTGATAAAGAGCACATCAAAAATATCGTCCCACTTTCCTGCTTCCTTGAAACACCGCCTGCATTTTTTCTTTGGCTTCTGTATCAGAGAGTTTTTGGCATTGAATACATAGCGGAGTTCGGAAAGCTTTTCGATGTTCGCAAGATAGTTAATGAGTCGCTTGACTGCGTCATTGCCTAATGCTGTACTTGTTTTGTAACTTTTTAGTTCCACATAACGGATAGACACACTATTTCCAAAAAGCAAGTCGTACTTACCTTGTGGAAAGGGACAATTTTTAGAGAAAAGATTATCTATACCGATTAATGCTCAAGTATTTTGCCTTGCCCCCCACTCCCTGTTGTATTGGGGCTTTAACCCACCGCGTTTTCACTATGGGGTTGGAAAATATCGAGCGATGTGTGTTCCTGTGATTAGGACACTAAATAAAGTTGATACCTATGAGTATATCATCAACCCCTCTCCAAGCCTATTAGTCTGGGGCTAAATTTACAAAAACCTCCATTTTGTGCTAAAATAGAGGTTTTATTGACTATTGTTGTTTTGGAGTCAACACCCAGCGATTGGTCGGTAAGTTGAGTTGAAAAGGAGCTTGTTTGTCTGTGCTGTCTGGTGTTGTTTGTGTGTTGGGTGCGTCATCTATCACAAACAAAATCAACTTCTTCTCGCTAATTTCTTCTATATCAAGTTTTTGTGTGTAGGTTTGTTGGGGGAGCTGAAAAGTCAAGAGAATAGATTTGTTATCTTCTGAGATTGCCCACTGCCCCTTGAGCGATGCCCCTTCGTTTTGCCATAGAAAGCCTTTTGGCTCGAAGGTCAGAGTAGCTTTTTGTAAGCCGTCTAAAGTCTGCATTTTGAGCATTTCGATTAGCATTTTTTGCTCCGCTCCCCACTCTTGTGTTTTGAGCGCCTCGTCTAAGGCTTGATTCATAGCTGCTGTATCAAACTGCCAGGTGCCTACAAGCATTTCTTCTGGTTTCTTACTTTTGCAGGCATTGAAAGCCAGAGCTAAGAGCAACAAAACGGCTATCTTAATATAGTTTTTCATAAAGAAATAAATTTTTTGTTAGTCAATCTTTGGGCAAGATACGCTATTCCTCAATGTATGACAAACGCGTTTGGGCATACTTGGGTTGTTGGAGCAATAAGCGCATATTGCGCATGGTACTGATGATTCCTTTGATGACCAGCGGCTCTGTAACCCACTTGGGCAAGCTGATATTCGAAGCAGCATAGAACATATACTGTACCTCTACCCCACCCTTGTTGGGGAGGGGGGTGAAAATCCAAGCACCTTCAGCCACCACAATTCGGACTTTTCCCTGAACTTCAGGCTGGTATTGTGGTCGGCTGCGGATATTGATCTGTACTTGTTTGGTTTGTTTGTTTTGCGTGAGAATATTCTCACTCACCAAATCACGGTTGTAATACGGGAAAGGAAGGCTCAGCTCTCCATAAGTATACCACTTGGCTTCCTGAGCATTGGGCAAAGTCTGAAAGGTCTTCATCCGGTTGATCCACTGCGGGGCGGCCTCGTCGTCTTTGATTAAGGCTACGAGTGCGCTGAGGCTTGCCGAAACCGTCATTACAGCCAATACCTCTTTATCGCTAGTGTTTTTGTATGGCCTCCGATACAACATAATACCGTCCTCGGTCTTGGTTAACTCCCAACTAGGATCAATTTTGGCCGTTTGGGCGCCGCTCAAGTATGGCAACAGGCAGATGTATAACAATAGCACAAACTGTTTCATAAGACAGGGGATAGCTTTCGATTTCAGAGATTTGGGTTTTGAGCCAATGTAGACATATGTCAAAATAGGTGCGTCCAAAGGGGTATAACCATACAAGCTTTTTTTTGTTGAGACCAAGCGGAACAACCTTTTGACTTTGACTACGTTTTGGCCAATAAAGCACGAAGGTATTATTTATTGGCCAAATCTGTGGAGTAATGAAAAAAACATTCATCCTCGCCCTCTTCCTTTTATTGGGCAGCCTGAGCCTTTGGGCTCAAAAGGGCAAACAACAAACAGCCGACACTCCTCGGCACGAGGTATTGTCTCGTAGTGAAACGCAGTTGTTCTCCGGGCAGCTCATCCAAAAACAATGGGGCAAAACAGTGCAAAGCTACTGCGCCGGAGGCAGTGGATATTGGGTATTGGTATTGGCCGATGGCCAAGAGCTGGTAGTAGATGCGGCAGCTGATAGCCCCAATCTCAACATCCACTCATTCCTCAACAAACAGGTGAGTATCAGAGGGTATGTCGAAAATCGCCGTATCCGCCCTCCTAACGACCCGATGAGCCAACATCCTATAGCTGATGTGAGTTGTGAGGTTTTAGTGGCACACAGCATCAAAACAAGCCCTTAGCGTCTGTCTCAAACATCATTTTTTCTGGGGGGGTGGGTTCTGTGCCAAATAGCCTTCTAGGGCTTGGTACAGTTGGAGGTTGGCAGCTTCTCCCCTAGCCACAACGCCAAAGAATCCCTGCGTTAGGCCTCTCACTTCTGAGAGATTGCGCAAGGCCATTCCTTGACGGGTCAAATACTTGCTGACCTCTGTTTCGGGTTTGTGCAATACCCTCGCTATTAGGTAGTGCGTATGATGATGTTGCACTTCCATAGCCGGTAACTGCCGGAGCATCTTTGTGAGTGCCAATGCGCGCCCATAAGCTGCCTCTACATCAAACTCCACCTGCTCCTTATGACTGAGAAAGTAGCGCATGGTCTCCAGAGCCATTGCATTGACACTAAAGGGGATTTGATAGGCTGCCACACTACGTATCAGCTGTGCGGAGCCGACAACATACCCTACTCTCAAGCCGGGAACGGCATAGGCTACAGTAAAAGAACGCAAGACAGTCAAGTTGGGATACCTGCCCACTAGACGCACACAAGTTCCGACATTGGGTGTACAGGCAATAAACGACTCATCTACTACAAAGAGTGTGTTGCAGTATTGTAACAAAAGCTCCTCTAACTCATCCAAATACAACAAACTACCCGTAACAGGATTCGGATTGGCAATCCAGACCAAGTCTGTGGCAGAAAGCTGTTGCCACTGTGCTTGTATCGTCAGTTGATGTCCGTACATTGTCAGCGCCTGATGCAGCAAGCCCTGATATGGACTCAAAACACTGCTTTTGGCACCGGCGTGAGCTTGCGCCAGCAGATATATCCCTTCCGAAAGGCCATTGAGCGGCAAAAAACGCTCTGCCGGCAGCCCGTGATGTTTGGCCAAGGCCTGCTTTACGGCCTCAGACAGCGTCTGGGGGTAATGTGTAAGACTTTCCCACCGATTGGCCAAGTATTTCTGTAACCCTTCGGGGGGAGATTGATGTAAGCCCAAACGGCCAAAATCGAGCTGTGGGTCTTGAGGCAAATCCGCTGTTGTGGGGAGTTTAGGCCAAAACGTATCAAAATACCAGTCAAGCATAAAACAGATTCACTAAGTTGTACCAAGATTTACTTGATTGTCAAGGATTTTCAGCGCATACATTTCCCCAACCAACTTTGATGGGATTAGCTAAATAGAAAGCTACGCTTTTCTGGGCAAAAGCACAAACTCTTGGCAAAATCTCTGAACAAGCCTAGGCACAAGGGTACTTATCCGTGTTTTTTGTGTAATTTTGTAACCTAATCAGCGCCATTACTGTTCAAACACATATTTTCAAAACTTTACACTTTATGGCTTTCACGCTCGAAAAGCTACTCCGCAAAAACATTTTGTACCTCAAGCCCTACTCCTCTGCTCGGGATGAGTTTCAGGCCAAGGCCGAGGTGTATCTTGATGCCAACGAAAACCCTTTTGGCTCTACCGGGCTAAATCAGGCCTACAACCGTTACCCAGACCCACATCAGCAGGCGCTCAAGCAACAAATTGCCCGTCTCAAACGTGTAGCCCCTACACATATCTTCTTGGGCAACGGTAGTGATGAGCCTATCGACTTGCTGATCAGGGCTTTTTGCGAACCCGGCCAAGACAGCATCCTCATTACCCCTCCTACTTATGGAATGTATGAAGTATCGGCCAACATCAATGATGTGCGGGTACTGCGCGAAAATCTCAACGAAGATTTCAGCCTCGACATCCTGCGTGTGCTCCAACATGCACGCAAAGAACAGCCCAAACTGGTCTTCTTGTGCTCTCCCAATAACCCTACAGGCAATGTGGTAGCAAGAATAGAAGAACTGAAATATTTGGCCCAACACTTTGAGGGCATCATTGTAGTAGATGAGGCTTATATCGATTTCTGTGATGAGCGCGAGTTTTCGGCCTTGCGCCTGCTCTACGACTGCCCCAATGTGGTTGTATTGCAGACTTTCTCCAAGGCTTGGGGCTTGGCTGCTTTGCGCCTAGGGATGGCCTTCGCTAGCGAGCCTATTGTGCAGATACTCAACAAGATAAAACCCCCATACAATATCAACGAGTATACCCAGCAAGCAGCCCTTCACGCCCTCCAACATGCTTCAGAAAAGGAATTGATGGTAGAAGAAATCAGGGAACAACGCTGGTTTTTGTCAGGAGAGCTACAAAAGCTCAGCTTCATAGAGGAGATTTTCCCTTCAGAAACCAACTTTATCCTGATGCGTGTCAAAAATGCCAACGAACTATATGAGTACTTGCTCAAGCGGCAAATAGTGGTGCGTAATCGTAGCAACCAACCCCTCTGCCACAACTGCCTGAGGGTAACGGTAGGTACTCCAGAAGAAAACGAACTACTACTACAAGCGCTCTACGAATATACCGAACAGTTGTACTAATTGGTGTTTCGGTCACACCGCTGGACATTTTTGGATAAAGTAGCTCTGAGACAAGCTGAGGCCTCATTTTGGAGTTAAAATAAGACTTAGCCCACAGTCTTAACTGTGGGTTTGAAAAATGTCCAGTGGCGTGTGTTTATAATGGCACATGGCTAAGCCTATGGCGTTTGGTTTGCCCCTAGTCATCTAAAATGCTTCCGTAATGTCGAGATAAAACCCACTGATGCCCTTATGGCCAAAACCATAATCGAGGCGGATGTTTACACGGTCTTCGGTATCAATCATAAAGCGCAACCCTGCGCCATAGTTGGGCTTTAGGTTATCAAACCGTAACTGCCCGCGCTCATCAGAGACATCACCCAGCCCTGCCCAGCCAGTCAGTCCCAAGCGCCAAACCACAGGGGCACGGTATTCGGCCTGTACAGCCCAATGATGTGGTGCACGGTAACGGCCATTGTAATAGCCCCGCATAATCATTGTGCCTCCCATCTCTCCCATTTCTTTGAAGGGCACATCCCCCGCATTGAAAAAGCCGAAGCCTTGGAAAGCCAGTACATGTTTGCTGTCGAAAAGGCCGACGTACTTGCGCAAATCGACCAACAAACTACTAGGGCTTTGGGTGCTGCCCAAGAGCTGTAGGTAGCTGTGGTGCGAAAGCTCTAGATAAACCCCTCGTGTAGGGTTGAGAATGTTGTCGCGGGTATCATACACCGCCGCCAATCCCAGTCCTGAAAGTGTATAACCTTGGCTTCCGGTGATATTGCCGCCCTCTAGCATCCCCCCGGGCACAGCCACGAGATCATACAGATAGGCGAGGCGATATTGCGCCCCCACAAAAAAATGTGGGAAGATTTGCTTGGCTAGGCGGTGCTCTAGGCGGATACGCCGATAATCGACCAACTCCTCGTTTTCGTCGGATAAGTCATTGCCCACCCCATAGAAAAACTCAGGGAAACGCGAGTATGACACTTGCCCCCGCGTCAGGTAGCGCTCTCCGGCGGAGAAAAGCGTATACATCGCATTGATATCCAACTGCTGGTTGAGCGTATATAGCAGATAGCTACGTACGTTAGAGGTGCGGGTATTGTCCCAATCATCTCCTATCTTAAAGTTGAAAGAAGCCAACGCTCCAAAGCCAAGACTTGTTTCGGGGGCATAATACAATACCGGTAAGGGGATAAAGTGTAAGTTCTTTTCGCGATCAGTAGGAGCCTCGGCGGGGAGGTTGAGGTCTTGCGCCATTACCGAACACATCCCCAGGCAGGATACACCGCACAAAAGCCACAAAAAAGTCTGTTTGAACATGAGGATGTTTGTAAAATAAATCTGCAACAGAGACGAATGATAGAATTTTGCTTGCTAATGTATGAATTTTGGGCGATGATTCGTTCATACAGCAACAAAAATCTAATTTTGCTTTTCATCCCCGTTTCTTCTTTTCATTGGCCTAAACTTGAGCGATGTATATGTACCACCTTTGTTTCAAAACCCTGTTAGTTTTCACCCTATGCTGTTTGGTCTCGCTATCGACACAAGCCCAGCGCAGTCTTGAGGTTACCAAATACTATGACCACCCCAGCCAACAGCTCAAAGAGCAATACCAAGCTGATATTACCCCAGCAGGCGATACCTTGATTCAGGGCCAATACAAGCGCTTCCACCCCAACGGCAACTTGGCCACCGAAGGGCTGTTTGAAAACAACCGTAAGCAAGGTGTGTTTAAAACATATTACGAAAACGGCACCAAACAGAGTGAGTTGACCTTTGTAGACAACCTACGCCAAGGTGCATTTACCATTTATATGCCCGACGGGCAGCCTTATCAACAAGGTGAGTATCGACAAGATACCTTACAAGGCTTTTTGGCTGTGTTTGAAGATGGCTACAAAAGTAAAGAAACCGAATTTCAAAACGGGCAAGTAGAGGGCAAAATGAGGGTTTTCTACCGTAGTGGGCAGGTCAAAGAAGAGGGGACATTCATCGGCGGGAAGCCCAACGGTATGTACTATACTTATCACGAAAACGGTCAACTAAAATCAGAAGAAGAACTGCTCGATGGCATCAGCAATGGTATTTTTCGTACTTATTTCGACGATGGCAGCCCCCAAATCATTGCCCAAAACCAAAACGGCCAGCGCACCGGCGAGTTCAAACAATATGACCGCAACGGCCAACTGGTGTTGCAATGTTATTACCTCAACGGCCTTCTCGACCAAGAGTACCTGTCTTATTACCCCAACGGCCAACTACTCCAAAAAGCTACCTACAAGCGTGGCGCAAGACAAGGAACAGTCTTGAGTTATTATGCTGATGGGAAAACCAAAGAAAAAACCACTTATACCAACAACGAGCAAAACATCAGCCAAGAGCTGTATTATCCCGACGGTACGCTGCGAGAAGCCGCCGAATACCGCAATGGACTGCCCTACGGAACAAGAAAATACTATCACCCCAATGGCCAAATCCGTTTGGTAGAAACCTACAAGGACGGCAAGTTGGAAGGCACTCAAAAACACTACCACGAAAACGGCAAACCCGCTCGCGAAGAAGAGTATGCCCAAGGCGAAAGAATGGGCTATGTACGCCTATACGACGACCAGGGCAAGCTCTCCGAAGAAATCCCCTATCGCAAAACCCAAAAACTGGGAGACTATAAAGCCTACTACCCCAATGGCCAAATCAAAGTAAAAGGTACTTACCGATACAACAACCGCTTCGGCCATTGGCAATACTATCACGAAAACGGCAAACCACATAAAATCGTCAGTTACAACAACAAAGGCGAAGTTATCTCCGAAAAAGAACAACAATAGTGCTGCTGTGCCAACCAAGCAAAGCATCACTTATCGTGTTTATTTGATACGAAATCGCTACTGTATGCTCCTTTCCTCTTGGTTCTGTTCTTTGTTTTTGGCTTAGGTTTTCAAATAATTTTGATATATCTTTGAATTACATTTAATTTGCTTATTCAAAGCACCGCCAAAAGTAGTCGAAAGAAGAGTCTCCAAATTTTGCCTTGGCAGCCCTTCCTAAACCTCTAAACAAGCCAAACGTAAACCATCGTAGCCATGAGTAGCGAAAAGGACGAAACCCGTACCGATGCAGCCATTTCTGAAGAAAACAAAAGCGCCGAGACGCTGGCGACCCCTTCTTCAGAAGCCCCTCTAGCATCGGCTGATGAGCACAATGCCGACCATACCCCCGCCCCTACTGAAGCCCCCAAGGCTGACGCTGTGGCTTCCCCTCAGCCCAAAGACGAACAGGCCGAGGACAGTGAGGAGGCCAACCAAGAGGAAGAGGCCGAAGAAGAAGAAGCTGTAGATTATAGCCAACTCACTAAGTCTGAATTGCTCCAACACGCCCAAGCCCAGCAAAAAGAAGATAACTTCAAAAAAGCGCTCGCTATCCTGAAAGAACTCAAGCCTTTTTTTGAGGAAATAGCCCAAAAAGAGCGCCAAGAAGCTCTCGAAGCTTTTCTGGCCGATGGAGGCGAAGCAGCAGACTTTGACTATAAGCAAGAGCCAGAAACCAAGGAGTTTTTTGATCTCTACCAAGAGGTGCAGCAAAAATACAACCGCCAACGCCAACAAAGCGAACAAGAGCGGGAGAAAAACCTCAAAACCAAGGAGCTTATCCTTGAAAAATTGCGCCAACTCATTGATGCCGAAGAAAGCGAAACCAGTATTGAGGAATTCAAAAAATTACAAACCGAATGGCGCGGTGTAGGCCCCGTGCCCGCCCAACACAACCGCACCCTCTGGGCAAGCTACAACGCCTTGGTCGAGATGTATTATGACCAACGCAGCATCTACTTTGAACTCAAAGAACTTGATCGCCGCAAAAACCTAGCCCTCAAACTAGAACTCTGCGAACGCGCCGAAAAACTACTCGATAAGGAGCCTGTACGCGATGCTATCAAAGAACTACAAGAGCTACACGAAGAGTACAAACACATAGGCCCTGTTCCGAAAGAAGAACAAGAAATCGTATGGCAACGATTCAAAGCCGCCTCTGATCAACTCTATGATAAAAAACGCGCTATCGTAGAAACCATCAAGGCTGAAAAACAACAAAACCTCGAAGCCAAACTAGTACTTTGCCAGCAAGTAGAAGCTTTTGCTACTTTTGAATCTGACCGTATCACGGCTTGGAACGCCAAAACCAAGGAAATACTCGAACTCCAAAACCAATGGGAGGCCATTCGAATGATTCCCAAAGAAAAGGTAAAAGAGGTTAGCAAGCAGTTTTGGACAGCTTTTAAGACTTTCTTCCAAAACAAAAACTTGTTTTTCAAAGAAATAGAGCGCCAACGAGAAGAAAACCTCAAAGCCAAAGAAGCACTCTGCGAACGCGCCGAGGCAATCGTTAATAGTGATGCCGAACCACAACAAATCGCTGCCGAGCTCAAAACCCTACAGCAGGAGTGGAAGGAAATAGGACCGGCTCCTTCCAAACAAAGACAAAGTATTTATGACCGGTTCAAAGCTACTTGTGATTCTTTCTTTGAACAACGACGCAAACAATATGCCTCTGCCGAGCGCTCTTATGAAGAAAACCTCAAGGCCAAAGAATCTATCTGTGACCAGCTAGCCGCCTATACCGCCGAGCAACTCGCCGATGAGGCGCTTGTGCGTGAGGCTGTAGCTCAATGGAATGAGATTGGCTTTGTACCTAAAAACAAGAAAAAGTATATCGAAAAGCGTTTTCAAACCATACTCAACGAGACCATTTTGCGTATGCCGGTCTCCGATGATGAGAAACAACGCTTGCGCTTGTCATTGGACAAGCAGTCTGCCCGCACGGGTAGCAATCCCCAAGCCGGCAAACGAGTGCAAGACCGTAGCGCAAAGCTCAAAAAACGCATCAAAGATATCGAGAATGACATCGCCATCTTGCGCAACAACTTGGAGTTTTTTGCCAACACCAAAAAAGCCAACAGCTTCAAGGAAAGCTTTGAAAAACAGGTGGAGGAAAAATACCAACAACTAGACGAGCTTCGCACTCAACTCGCGCAAGTACAGGACGAAGAGCGTGATTAGCTCTCCGCCAACACAGTACTTCGCTTCTAGCACTTAAATAGGCAACCTTGCAAGCTATTACGTTTGCAAGGTTGTTGATTTATGTGTATCTTGAACTCATAAAATCAAGAATTATCTACGGAGCGCGTGTGCTGCCCCCTCATCAATGTAGGCCAAACTGCTTACCCCAAAATGCGCACTCCCCAAATCAAGTGCGCACAATGAAAATCTCCATCACCATACTCAACTTACTCGTCAAGTTGTGTGCTGAGCAGCCACGACTGCGTTGGCAAATCAAAGGCGAATTTGAAGAAAGCCACGGCTGTATGGTTTACAATATTTTGTTTTATGAATATCAATCGAATAAACTCAAAGGCCAAATCTCTTTTTATCCTCACAACGAGCAAGTTATCAGCTTCCGATTTGCTGAATACCAAGGAATAAAACCAGAAACGCTCATAGACCTCCTCTTAGACCTTATCAACTATACCAAAACTATCAACTGAATGATGCGGCTTGTGTTGCTTTCTTACTACACTCAATGGAAGTTAGTTGGGGAAAATTGGTTTTCTAAAACCCCTTGAGAATCAAAAAAATCAGGCCAAGTAACCCTTGGCATAAATCGTATTTGGGTTATCATCAATGAAAAAAATATTAGCCAAAATCCGTAACTACGAAATTCGTATCCGCAAGGCTGTTCACGGCCAGATGCGGGGCAATTACAACTCTATTTTCAAAGGGGCAGGGTTGGAGTTTGACGAAGTACGGCTGTATCAGTATGGAGATGATGTACGGCGCATAGACTGGAACGTAAGCGCCAAAGGCTCAGGTACTTTTGTAAAAATATTCAAAGAAGAAAAAGAGCAAACCGTGTTTTTCTTGCTCGATGTGAGCCACTCCCAAGACATCGGCAGCGGCAACGACACCAAGCTCGAACTAGGCAAGGAGGTGTGTGGCGTTTTGGCGCTATCAGCAGCCAAAGAAGACAGCCAGATTGGCTTGATTTGCTTTAGCGACCAGAAGGAGCGCTATATCAAACCAGACAAGGGGGTAAAAAAGGCGTATGAAATTATTTTCAACCTCTTCAAGCTCCAACCTCGCTCCTTGCGTACCGATTTAGACAAATTTTTTAAATTTGCCCTCAACCTTATCAAACGCCGCAGTATTGTCATTGTCATCAGTGATTTCATTGACCAAGACTATGAGCAAAGCCTCAAAGCATTGGCACGCAAACACGACCTGATTTTGATTCACCTTTTGGATGAAAAAGAAACACACTTGCCTAGGCTTGGTATTGTACCCGTATTTGACAAGGAGCTACAGCGTACCGTTTGGATGAATACCTCTTCGGCAAGCTTCCAAGCACAAGTGCAAGAGCGATTCAACCACAAAAAACGCGAGCTAGAGGCGCTGTGTGTGCAATATAGCGCCAACTACCTGAGCCTCCAAACAGGTGAGGATTTTGTGCCCAAGCTTATCAAACTATTTAAAGTACGCAACAAAAAAGTGCGCAGCAATGCCAATGCTTCCTAAATACATCATACAGGTTATCTATGCCTTTTTTATTTTGAGGCGCTTTGTTGGTGTTGTCTTGCTCGGCGGCATCTTGTTGGCCGGCCAAGCACTCTCCGCACAAGAGCTGCGCCTCGACGACTACCCTCGTCTTTACTTTCACCACGACAGCATCAGCATCGGTAGTGTCCTGCGTGTGTCGTTAAGCTATTGCCACGAAGCCGATAAAGCCGTGCTCTTCCCTGACTCTAGCTACAATTTCAGCCCCTTTACTTGGGTCAGCAGGCAGTATTTTGTTACCCAAACCCAAGGACAAATCAGCCGTGATAGTGTAGTCTATCAGCTGACCACCTATGAATTGGACGCATCGCAGGCGCTTGCCTTGCCTGTTTTTATGGTCAATACCATTGATTGTACTCAGGTGTATTCCAATACAGTAGAAGTCAAACTCAAACCCCTAGTGTATGGCCACCTTGATAGCTTGCAATACAAAGCCTATACCGATATCCAAACCCTCGAAGAACAATTCAACTACCCCTACCTTATCGCTGCCACCTTGGGTGTTGTGCTGCTGTTGTGGGGAGGTTGGCGCATATTCGGGCAGGGGATTTTGAAGCGTTATCGGCTATATCAGTTCCGCACCCAGCATAGTAAGTTTGTCAAAGACTTCAGCCGCATCAGCACCCGTATCCGTATCAAACAATCACCCGAAGACTTGGAAAAAGCCCTCGTTCTTTGGAAAAAACACCTAGAACACCTCGAATCAGAGCCATTCAGCACCTATACCTCCAAAGAAATCCGGGAGAAAGTCCCCAACGAAACCTTGGCTGCATCCCTCAAGCGCATTGACCGTGCTATCTATGGCCAAGAGTTTACCGAAGAGCTGGCCGATGCACTAGAGGTGTTGCGCAATTTTTCTGTCGAGCGCTTCAGCCACCAACAAACCCGCCTGCAACATGCTTAACTTATTGCCCCATGTATTTTTGACTGTGTGGTACTCGCCGGTATGGTTTTCGCCCTTTGTGTTAGCTGATTTTGAATGGGAAAACCCTGTTTTTCTTTATTTTCTGCTACTAGTACCCCTGATGGCCCTTATTCGTTGGCTTTTTGCGGCTCGCTTTAGCTCTCAGATAGAAGTAGCCTTTATGGAAGAACAGCTTCAAAGTGACCCACTCACGCGCTTACGCTACCTACCCTCGTTGTTGTTTAGTATCTTCTTGATGCTGCTCCTAATAGCCGCCGCCCGCCCACAGCGTACCAATGAGTATGTAGAGCAAAACTCTGAGGGTATCGATATTATGCTTGTACTCGATATATCAGAATCGATGCTGATAGAAGATTTCAAACCTAATCGCCTAGAAGCCACCAAACGTATTGCTATCAACTTTATTGAGGGGCGGAAGTTTGACCGCATCGGGATGGTCATTTTTTCGGGTGAGGCCTACTCACTCTCCCCCCTAACCAATGACTATGCCATGCTCCGTAGCTATATCCAAGACATCCATTGGGAAATGATTCAGCAAGGCGGCACCGCTATCGGCAGCGCTTTGGCCGTAGCTACCAATCGTATGCGTGAGCTTGATAGCCGCAGCAAGGTATTGGTACTGATTAGCGATGGGGATAGCAATGCAGGCAATATTGACCCCATTACGGCAGCGCAGCTGGCCTATGGCTATGGAATCAAGCTCTATACCATTATCGTAGGGCAAGAAGGCCGTGTGCCTGTTGGCAAAGATAAAGAGGGCAACATAATCTATGAGGATAATACCATCGACGAAGAGACACTGCGCGAAATAGCCCGCATAGGACAAGGAAACTTTTACCACGCCCAAGACAACAAGGCAATGGAGAAAGTATTCGAAGAAATAGACCAACTCGAAAAAAGCGAAATCATCGAAACACGTTTCAAAGCTACCCAAGACCACTACCACGTCTACTTACGCTGGGCCTTGCTGTTTTTCTTAGCTTGGCTGGCGCTAAAAAGCACTTTTATCACCAATGTTTTACAAGATTGATTAATTTTGCAAAACAGCCCCTATGGGCTGCCCCCTTTTGTTTGAGCCAACCCTCGGTCTGACTTTTTCTAAAATTATGAAACAATACCCCGTGTTAGGTAACCAAGATACCCGCTCCGGATTCGGCGCCGGGCTGCTAGCGCTAGGCGAGCAAAACCCCAACGTTGTAGCCCTCTGTGCTGACTTGACCGGCTCGCTGAAAATGGATGCCTTCCAAAAACAATTCCCCGAACGCTTCTTCCAAGTCGGCATTGCTGAGGCGAATATGATTGGTGTGGCTGCCGGAATGAGTATCAACGGCCTGATTCCCTTCACTGGTACTTTTGCCAACTTCTCTACCGGTAGAGTCTACGACCAAATCCGTCAGTCGGTGGCTTACTCGCACAAGAATGTCAAAATATGCGCTTCGCACGCCGGGCTCACGCTTGGCGAGGATGGCGCTACCCACCAAATCCTCGAAGACATAGGCTTGATGAAAATGCTACCCGGAATGACGGTCATCAACCCTGCCGATTATAACCAAACCAAAGCAGCTACGATTGCCATTGCCAAACACTATGGCCCGGTATACCTGCGTTTTGGTCGCCCAAAAGTGCCTATCTTCATCCCTGAAGACCTGCCTTTTGAAATTGGCAAAGCCCTGATGCTCAGCGAAGGAACAGATGTCAGCATCTTCGCTACCGGGCACTTGGTTTGGAAAGCCCTCGAAGCTTGCCAAATCCTTGAAGAACAAGGCATCAGCGCCGAAATCATCAATATCCATACCATCAAACCTCTCGACACAGCTGCCATATTGGCCTCTGTAGCCAAAACTGGTTGCGCTGTTAGTGCCGAAGAACATCAAATCTACGGTGGATTGGGGGAAAGTATCGCTCACGTGCTTTCGGCCAATGCTCCCGCTCCCCTAGAGCTCGTAGGTGTGAAAGATAGCTTCGGTGAAAGTGGAACACCTGAAGCCCTGATGGAAAAATATGGTCTCAACGCTGCCAGTATCGTAGAAGCTGCTAAAAAGGCTATTGCACGTAAGGCAAAATAGCTTCTACAACCAAAATAAAGCATCGCTATCTGGACTTTCCTAGCTAAAGCTGGGAAAGTCTTTTTATATCAGTACTATACATTATTTTTCATAATTTTTATAAAAATTAATATAATAAAACAAAGATTTATTGAATTCAATAATTCGCAAACTAAAGCAATACACCTAGACTCGCCAAGCTTTTCATTTTATGCCAAAATAAAGCCTTCTGTGCTCTCAAAACTAGAAACCTTGGGCACTATTTCGCAATCAGAGCCTGTTTCTTGAAAGTATACAGAGGTCTAAGAATTTCATATCTTTGTAAAAAAAGACCTGTCAACGAACACAATCAACCCCAGCACCAAGAAAAGGAGATTTTTGCCGTTTGGGTGTAGGCTGAAGTTACCTTGATTACGTACATTTGCCCTCCAATAATACCATACTATCCCAATAATGGCAGAAATCAAACCCTTTAAAGCTTGGAAGTACAATCATTTTTTGCGCGAAAAACTGTATGATCTGACCGCGCCCCTATCAGAGACCAAGTTCCGCCAAAAACAAGCAGCCCTGTACCAAGAGCCGTTCCATAACTTCCACATTGCCTCCCCTAGCGACGTGCCTCCCTATGAAAACGTAGCACGTAGGGTGCAAAATTGGAAGCTCGACCGTGTGATAGAGCAAGACCCCTTGCAAGGGTTGTATGTTTATTATCAATATTTTCGACTACCACAGCAGCCCGAAGAATTGTGTCGAAAAGGCTTTATCAGTTTGGTACAAACTTGCGAATGGGCAGCTAAGGTAATTTTGCCTCACGAAAAGACCTTTAGCCAAGCTGTAGAGTATCGAACAAATGTCCTCAAACATGCCGAGTTGATGACTACCCCTACCCACGGTCTCTATTTTGCTCCCCAAGAGGTGCTAGAAGCCTATATGGATGAGGCTATGCAAGCACCTTTGTATGAAGTAACTGACCCTGATGGCACGCGCCACGTACTAGGGGTGATCCACGACCGTCAAGTGATAGCACTATTTGCCCAAACCTTGGCAGACAAGAGCATCATCATTGCCGACGGACACCACCGCTATACAGCCTCCCTCAACCATAAGCGCTGGCATCGACACCATAACCCCAACCACCAAGGCGATGAGCCTTACAACTATCACCTAATGTGGCTCAGCAACGCCGCCCAAGGCGACCCCGGCATCCTCGCCACACACCGCCTCATCCAAGGCCTGCCCTACTTTGAGCAAGGCCGGGTGCTTGCCCGCTTGGCCAAGTATTTTGACCTTGAGCCATTGCCCTCACACGAAGCTATCTTCGATATCACCTATACCGAGCCCTGGAATTTCGGCCTCGTGTTTGAAGCACAAGCTTACTACTTACGCCTCAAACCATTGGCTTTTGATAACGAAGCACAAAACCCCGCTTGGGCGCTGCCCCTACCTCTCAAACGCTTGGATATATCGGTGATGCATCATTTCATCATCGAAAAAGTATTGGGTTTGGAAGGTACACAAAAGTTTGAACACCTTGACTTTGCCCAATATTCCGGCGACTGTATCGCAAGAGTCAAACGACGTGAAGCACAAATAGCTATCCTCACACACCCCATCCCACTCACACAAATAGCCCAAGTATGCGAAAGCGGCCACCTAATGCCAGAAAAATCGACTTACTTCTTCCCCAAAGTGCTCAGCGGATTAGTATTTGCAGATGGATAGCATTTTGATATACCAAGCTTTGTTGTAGGGGCTGCGGCTCCCCTACATATACACTACACAAAAAATTCACATACAAATTTCTTCCTAAAGCCAACCATTGTCTCGATATTGCGTACATATAGGATGATTTAGATAAAAAACGCTCATACAAAAAAGCATTTTTCATTCTTACCCGCCACAAGAATTATGGAAATGAGTCATGACCCATCAGACGAAGTTTGGAAGCGTATCGATTTTACTGACCGCCACTATGAGGTCAGTAACTGGGGGCGTGTCAAGAGCTTTTATCACAACAAAGAAAAAGGAGAGCTCATCAAGGGTAGGCTCAGCAACGAATACCGCGCCCTCGATTTGCGTGTTGATGGTAAGCGCAAAAGCTACTACATCCATAAGCTGGTAGCAGCGATATTTTGTGAACAACCCTCCAACAAACATAAAATTGTCATTCATCTGGATAATGACAAACACAACAACCGAGCCGATAACCTCAAGTGGGTAACTACCAAAGAAGCCTTTGAACACCAACTATCTCACTCCGAAAAAATGCAAGAAGGCTTTGTAGAGAATACCACAGCCAACGCCAAGCTGAGTATAGAAGATGTGTCCCACATCCGTAAGATGCTGCGCCGAGGTGTCCCGCAAAACAAAATCGCGTATATGTTTTGTGTAAGCGAAATGCAAATCACCCGTATCAAACGGAATGAAAACTGGGCCAGCGTTCGTGCAGCAGTGCCCGAAGAAGAAAACGATGAAGTTGACAGTTAATTTTGATTGGCCTACCCGTAATGACATCACCACCTTCGCCCTAGAAAAACAATACAGAGGCTTCTGTGCGCTGGTTGGCTCGATACAGCGCCGGGTACTTTTTACCAAGGATTGAGAATTCACAGGGTTAGATGCCTTGATTATCAAGCTTTTTTAGCACACATATATTGCCCACACCAATTTGGCTAGGGTATAACAATATTCACAGAGTGTATCTTTCTCGTGCTTTTTCGGAGCAGAAAAGCTTTTTGTGTAGCTTTACGCTGTATTTGGTAACCAACCCTTGATGATGAAAACTCCCATTATTGCCCCTTCGATTTTGGCCGCAGACTTTGGCAACTTACAACCCGCTGTTGAGATGCTCAATAACAGCGCCGCAGACTGGATTCATATTGATGTAATGGACGGCGTGTTTGTACCTAATATCTCCTTTGGGATGCCTGTGATAGCCAGCATTCAAAAGCACGCACAAAAACCCTTGGATGTACACCTGATGATTGTACAGCCAGAGCGCTACCTCGAAACCTTCAAACAACTAGGCGCAGAGGTGATTTCAGTACACTATGAAGCCTGCCCACACCTCCACCGTACCCTACAGCAAATCAGAGACTTAGGCTGTAAGGCCGGCGTAGCCATCAACCCCCATACCCCCGTAGAAGCCTTGGCCGATGTATTGTACTTGACCGATGTGGTTTGTATGATGTCTGTCAATCCAGGGTTTGGAGGGCAACAGTTTATCGAACGAACCTATGACAGAGTGGCCGCCTTGCGCAACATCATCTCTCAAGTAGAAAAAACAAACACCCTCATCGAGATAGATGGAGGCGTAAACGCACAGAATGCACCCAAGCTTATCGAAGCAGGTGCTGACGTGCTCGTCGCCGGCAGCTTTGTGTTCAATGCTATTGATCCCAAGGCCACCATCGCAGCCCTCAAACAAGGCTAATATCCAAGGTTTTAGCGAGGGCATCAACTAATTCATAAATGCGCTTGTTTTTGAGCGCATTTTTGTATTTTTACTTCTTTAGCACTCAAACCCCCACACATCACACACGGTATGAATGTATGTTTACTCTCCCTGCTAAGCCTGCTGACCTTTTGGTTGGGAGGCGATGATACTACCAAGGCCGCCTTATCTACCGCAGCCTACCACTATAGCACGGCTACAGAAGCCAAGCCCCGCCCCTATCAGTTTGTTTTTAGAGCCAAAAACGAAGATGACAGGGTCGAGGTCGTCGTCCATTACGAAGTATACCTCCAAGAACCGATGGGCTTCAGAGGCAATACTTATGGCGTAACAACACTCAACAGCAACGCCGCCATCAGTGTCAATCTGGATAAGAACCAAAACGTCGCCTTCCGTGCCGAATACCGAAACAATGACAAACGTGTTTCGATGATGGTACAACGCAATATCCGAGACCTCAACAGAAAGGGAGTCAATGAGATAGAGCTTGTATTTTATGACAAAAAAGACGAAAATGACTACCAAACCATCGGACAGATGGTAGAACGCCTAAGGGTAGAAAAATATGCGCAAAGCCTACTCAAAGACAACCGCAACGAGCTGACAGTAGACAATGAACTCGCTGTGGGTACACTGATTTTCTTTGATGGTAATGCCTCCTATTATAATCCCTCTTTTGGGATTGTAGATGGGCAAGAAGAGGAGTTCAATGTCCAGAATTATCTTATACAAGATTTGGTGCGCATCGAAAAAGGCTTCAACGCCGAAGCAGATGCCAAACTAGGAGCCTTCCTCAGAGGGGTAGCGGCCAAGCTCGATGTCAATAATACCAGCTTTATGGAATATAGCATCTCCATCAAAGGCTTGAGCAAACGCCGCATCAAGAATTACCTCAAGCCCCCCTCGGCCATCTTTGACAACAAAAACGACCGCTGGCTTGACGCTATTTATGCTCTGATGGACAAAAATACGGAGCGTATCCCTCAGTACAGGCTTTATTTTGTAACCTCTAAAATAATGGCAGACAGCGTGTTGCTCCGACGACGGGTCTTCCGACAGTTCAACAACGACTTTCAAATGGTTACCAAAGGAGTGCCATTTATAGAAGTAGGAGCCGGAAACCGATTTTATAGTACCAGCAGCTTCGAAGAGCTGGATAGCTTCAAGGATTTGTACATCGGCTTTGAGGTCTTAGACCTGACACTACTCCTGATGAATGAGTACGAAAAGCGGGTTACCCAACAACAACGTACCGCCTTACAACGCCAACGCACGGCCCTAGAGCAGCAGTTTAAAGATGCTCAAACACGCATCACCGAAAACTTCGCCCTCCTCAAAGGCTTCGACGATGAGCTTGTACTCGAAAACCCCAGCTACAACCAAATGCAGACACTCTATGCCAACCGTACCCCCCGTGCTGAGCGCAACCTGCCTATGGATTCGCTAGGGAAAGAAATAGAAGACCAAGAGATACTGCGCTTCAACCAAAGAGTACGCTTGTACAACCAATTTCTGGAAGCCCTAAAAACAGAGCTCCACGCGGCCAAAAACCTCGAACAACAAAAACGCTCCATTGATGTGCTCATCAGTCAATTAGAGTCTAAAAAAATAGTGGCAGACCCCGAAGCCGCTGCCGAAGCTGGGCCACTCCAAGACCACGTCCTCAAAAATATCCAAAAATCACCCCCCAAATAATCACCAACCTCCCTAGCACATGCGACAGGCACTGTACCTGTCGCTCTAGGCTGGCCAATGAAAACCGTCAAACACGAATGGTTCTTTGCCGCACACTACCTCAGTAGGTATTTTTATGCTAAAATTTACAGGATTTGATTTTTTTGATTATTAAGGATTTTCAGCAGACATATTCCCCAAACCAATTTTGGGTAGTCCTACAAATATAATGTTTTTCTCAGGAGGTCATAATGGCAAACGAAGTACTTGATAGCCCCGATATGATTGTCTAATTTTGTATCGAGTAATCATCCATTTAACCTAGCTACTAGTTGTCAGTACCCAAAAATACGTCTTTTCCGTGGGTTTGGCTTCGAAAAGCGGTTGGGTGTTTGTGGGGTTTGATTTATTTTTATTAAATTTGTACCACACTTTAGGGGTGTCTTGGGCTATTGGCCCGGGGCTGAGATATTACCCTTTGAACCTGAACCCGGTAATGCGGGCGGAGGGAAAAGTACGCCGCGATGCTATTTTTGGGTAAGGGCTTTGTCCCGTTTGTAGTTGCCTATAAAAGCCTTTGAGGCCATTTTTTCCTGCTGCGCCGGCATTCCCACAACTTAGTTTTTTTATGACAACGACGACGATACACTTCAACGGTGTGGCGCTGGTTACGGCTGCGTCTACGCTCGAAGCCCTACTCCGTCAGCAGCACTTGACCGACAAGCGGGGCATCGCCGTGGCGCTCAATGAGCAGGTCATCCCCAAAAAGGACTGGCCACACACGCCCCTACCTCCCAATGCCGAGGTCTTGGTCATTACGGCCACACAGGGCGGCTGATACTTCTCTCCCCCACGCTTTCCAGTTTTCCTGATGCAAGCCCCCTTGAAAAGGCGCAGGGTAAGCCCCACAAAACCGTCTATCTCCTACAAAGCTTCCTCAAACCCACTATTTTTCAGACTTATGGCCAAACACGAACACATCCCCACCCAAGCTTCGCGCATTACGCGGGAGCCTTTTCCGGCCTCGCAGAAGGTCTATGTGCCCGGCACATTGCACCCAAACATCCGCGTAGCGATGCGTCAGATAAGCCAAACGGCTTCGAAGCCCATCTTTGCCGAAGGGGCGTTGCAGCAGTCCGAAAATCCGCCCATTACCGTTTATGACACCTCGGGGCCCTATACCGACCCTGCCGTAGCCATCGATGTGCGCAAGGGGCTGCCCAAGTTGCGCCAACAGTGGATTATGGACAGGGCCGATGTAGCCGCATTGCCACAAATCAGCTCTAGCTATGGGCAGCAGCGCCTCCACGACCGCAGCCTCGACCACCTCCGCTTTGAGCACCTACAGCAGCCCCTACGCGCCAAGGCTGGCCACAACGTTACGCAGCTGCACTACGCCCGCAAGGGCATCATCACGCCCGAGATGGAGTACATCGCCATTCGCGAAAACCAACGGCTGGAGGCACAACAGGCCATCGCTCCACAGCACCCCGGCCAAAGCTTCGGTGCCAACACTCCACCCCTGATTACACCGGAGTTTGTACGGCAGGAGGTCGCCGCCGGACGAGCCATCATCCCGGCCAATATCAATCACCCCGAGAGCGAGCCGATGATAATCGGGCGCAATTTCTTGGTTAAAATCAACGCCAACATCGGCAACTCTGCCGTCAGCTCTACCATCGAAGAGGAGGTAGAGAAGATGGTCTGGGCTACCCGCTGGGGCGCTGATACGGTGATGGACCTGTCTACGGGCAAGAATATCCACGAAACCCGCGAGTGGATTATCCGCAACTCCCCTGTGCCCATCGGTACAGTGCCCATTTACCAAGCCCTCGAAAAGGTAGGCGGCAAGGCCGAAGCGCTGACCTGGGAGCTATTCCGCGATACGCTCATTGAGCAGGCCGAGCAGGGAGTCGATTATTTTACCATCCACGCCGGCGTGTTGTTGCGCTATATCCCCCTCACGGCCAAGCGCGTAACGGGTATTGTCTCTCGCGGCGGGTCTATTATGGCCAAATGGTGTCTAGCACACCACCGCGAAAACTTCCTCTATACCCATTTTGAGGAGATTTGTGAGATTATGAAGGCCTACGACGTGTCCTTCTCCCTTGGCGACGGCCTGCGCCCCGGCTCCATCGCCGATGCCAACGATGCAGCACAGTTTGCAGAGCTAGAGACCTTGGGCGAGCTAACCAAAATCGCCTGGCAGCACGACGTGCAGGTGATGGTCGAAGGCCCCGGGCACGTACCTATGCACCTCATCAAGGTCAATATGGACAAGCAGCTCCAAAGTTGTGGCGAAGCACCCTTCTACACCCTCGGGCCGCTCACGACCGACATCGCCCCCGGATACGACCACATCACCTCGGGCATCGGGGCGGCTATGATAGGCTGGTATGGCTGTGCGATGCTCTGCTACGTAACGCCCAAGGAACACCTAGGCCTGCCCAACCGCGACGACGTAAAAACAGGGGTCATTACCTACAAGCTGGCCGCCCACGCCGCCGACCTAGCCAAGGGGCACCCCGGCGCCCAGTACCGCGACGATGCGCTGAGCAAGGCGCGGTTTGAATTCCGATGGGAAGACCAGTTCAACCTCTCCCTCGACCCCGACACCGCCCGGGAATTTCACGACGAAACCCTCCCCGCCGACAATGCCAAGGTGGCGCACTTCTGCTCTATGTGCGGCCCCAACTTCTGCTCTATGCGCATCACCCAAGATTTGCGGGAGTACGCCAAAGCCCAAGGACTAACCGCCGCCGAAGCCCTGAGCAAGGGAATGGCCGACAAGGCGCGGGAGTTTGTCGAAAAGGGTACGCAGATATACCTCGACCCCCAAGACCTTTAGCCCTGTCAGACCTGAGAGGAGGGGCTTCCCCCGCGCAAGCGCGGGGTCGGGCCATCACCTGTAGTCCCCGCGCCCGAACAACGATGTAGGCTTTCTCATCGTGCAGGCGGGCGCGGGGAGCTACTTGGCTCTGTCCCTAAGCCGCTTACGCACGCAAAAACCCCTAAACGCTTGTCTAAATTTTCAGCACGACACTCAAACCAGCCGGTTTTTGTGCCGATACTAGGCAAAAAGCGCAGACCTGATGCTTAGCCCACGATTTTAATCATAGGAAGACTACGGCGAGCATTTTCAACAACGTAGCAGCCAAAAAGCAACGTTTTGGTATCGATGAAGAGAATTTTAGACAAGCGCCAAACCCAAACAAACCTATGCAACTGATTCTGATATCGCCGGAGCAGGCGCTGCCCCAAGAGCAGCAGCACCTGACACAAATGTTTGCCCTTGGGCTGGAGCGCTTCCATCTGCGCAAACCCCACTGGACAGTCGCACAGCTGGCTGCATACCTTGCCCACATTCCGGCAGAGTACCACCCCCGGATAGTGCTGCACAGCCACGATGCCCTCACACAGTACTTTGCACTCAGGGGCATCCACGCCCGCAGCGACAGAGACCGACGCAGCAAGGGTTTTGTCAGCACGGGCTGCCATAGTTTCGAGGAGGTACGCTCTTTTGACAGCCAAGGCTTTGAGTACCTGATGCTCAGCCCTGTGTTTGATTCCATCTCCAAAGAGGGCTACCCCGCCGGGTTTGCCCATCAAGACCTGCGCCACTTTTTGGCACAGCCGCGCCAAACGCCGCTACTGGCCTTGGGGGGAATCAATGCGCAAAACATCGCCCAATGCGCCGCCTTAGGCTTCGACGGCGTAGCCGTACTCGGGGCCGTTTGGCAAAGCCCCAACCCGCTAAAAGCACTGTTGGATTTATACCAAGGTTCACAAGATTTGAGGATTCACAGGATTTGATTTTCTTGATTCTCAAGGCTCTTCGGTAGATACATTTCCTAAACCATTTTTGTTTGGGGACAAAATGAGACTTAACCCACAGTTTTAACTGTGGGAGTGGTGTATACCATCGACCCATCACACGTCTTACAACCTTAACAATGATAGCCCGACTACAATACATCACCCAAGCCCATCCGCACCACCGCCCTGCCCAACACTGTGAGGAGCTTTGTAAGGCCGGAGTGCCTTGGGTACAATTGCGGATGAAGCAAGTCTCCACCACCGACTACTTGGCGGAGGCGCAGCGCTGTCGCGAAATTACGCAACACTATGGCGCAAAGCTCATCATCAACGACCAACTGGAGGTCGCCCTTGGTGCGCAGGCCGATGGCGTACACCTTGGGCAAGACGACCTCTGCACGGCAGAGGCCCGAAGGCTGGCTCCGCCCGGTTTTATCATCGGCGGAACGGCCAATACCCTCGCACAAGTGCGCCGACACATCGCCAACGGGGTAGACTATGTAGGGCTAGGCCCTTTGCGTTTTACCACCACCAAGGAAAAGCTCAGCCCCTTGCTGGGCGTTGAGGGCTATGCCCAAATAAGTCAGGCGCTAAAGCAAGAAGGGTTGGACATTCCACTGATTGCTATTGGGGGCATTCAGCTGGCTGATATTGCTCCCTTGCTACAAGCAGGAGTGTATGGCATTGCCGTATCGAGTCTGCTGACCCACCCCCCCGATAAACAGCACCTTGTATCAAAAATCATCACCACACTCAATCTATGAAAACAAATCCACTAACCATCGCCGATACCACATTTCACTCACGTCTGTTCACTGGTACGGGCAAGTTTAGTGCCTCCCCGCTCATGCGCGAAGCCCTCCAGGCCTCGGGCACGGAGCTGGTAACAGTAGCCCTCAAGCGTGTAGATGTGCATCAACAGCAAGGCGACGACCTGCTCACCCATCTCCAACACCCCCAGTGGCGACTGCTGCCCAACACCTCGGGAGTGCGCAATGCTCAAGAGGCCGTATTGGCGGCAGAGTTGGCGCGTGAGGCACTACAGACCAACTGGGTGAAGCTCGAAATCCACCCCGACCCCAAGTACCTGATGCCCGACCCCATCGAAACGCTGCGGGCTACCGAAGCGCTGGCCAAACGAGGCTTTGTGGTCTTGCCCTATATCCACGCCGACCCTGTACTCTGTAAGCGTCTCGAAGAGGCCGGCACGGCGGCAGTAATGCCTCTGGGTGCACCCATTGGCAGCAACAAAGGGCTGCGTACACTCGATTTTCTCGAAATCATCATAGAGCAGAGCCGCGTTCCGGTCATCATCGATGCAGGCTTGGGAGCGCCTTCGCACGCCGCCCAGGCGATGGAGCTGGGCGCTGATGCAGTGCTGGTCAATACGGCCATCGCCGTAGCCGGAGACCCTGTGGCGATGGCCACGGCTTTTGCCCAAGCTGTACAGGCCGGGCGCACAGCCTACGAAGCACAGCTGGCGCAGCCCACGGCTCACGCCGTGGCTAGCAGCCCCCTGACGGCTTTTTTGTAATGATACCCCCTCAAAACCCCTCAATGCCTTATGCAAAGCTTTAAAGACTTGATTGCAAACTATGAGTGGCAGGCGATACAAGACGATATTTACCGCAAAAGTGCTGCTGATGTAGTGCGAGCGCTGGCCAAACCAGGCAGGCTCGATTTGGAAGATTTCAAGGCCTTGGTATCGCCTGCGGCGGCGGCTTATCTGGAGCCAATGGCACAGCGCAGCCACCAACAAACACAACAGCGCTTTGGCAAAACCATACAGATGTACATCCCCCTGTACTTGAGCAATGAGTGTCAGAATATCTGTACTTATTGCGGCTTTAGCTTGGATGTGCCGATAGCCCGCAAAACCTTGAGCGAAGAGGAGATTTTGGCCGAGATGTCCGTCATCAAACAAATGGGTTACGAGCACGTGCTGCTCGTAACGGGTGAGGCTAACAAAACTGTGGGGGTGGAGTACTTACAGTGTGCTATCCGCCTACTCAGGCCACACTTTGCCCATATTGCGATGGAGGTGCAGCCCCTCGAACAGGCCGAGTACGCGCTGCTCAGGCGCGAAGGACTGCATACCGTGTTGGTATACCAAGAGACCTACCACCGAGAGGAGTACAAAACCCACCACCCCAAGGGCAAAAAATCTAATTTCGACTACCGCCTCGATACCCACGACCGTCTGGGGCGTGCCGGTATCCAAAAAATGGGGCTGGGAGTACTGCTGGGTTTAGAAGACTGGCGTACAGACAGCTTCTTCTGTGCGGCCCACTTGCAGTACCTCGAAAAGACCTACTGGCAAAGCAAGTACTCGATTTCGTTTCCCCGCCTGCGGCCTTGTGCCGGAGGGCTGAACCCCAAGGTACAGCTCAGCGACCGCGAACTGGTGCAGTTAATCTGTGCTTACCGCCTGCTGAGCGATACGGTAGAGTTGTCGCTTTCGACCCGCGAATCGCCCCATTTCCGTGATCATGTCCTCAAGCTGGGCATTACCTCGATGAGTGCCGACTCCAAAACAGACCCCGGAGGCTATGCCAATCCCAATATGGCGCTCGAACAGTTTGAAATAGACGACAAGCGCCCCACCACCGAAGTGGTCGCAAGCATCCGCCGTCAAGGCTATGAGCCGGTCTTTAAAAATGCTGTAGGTATTGGGGATTTCTGAGCCTCTTCGCTCGGTGTCCTCACATAGACGAAGCTCACACCCCTAGACATTTTCCAAATCCCACAGTTAAAGCTGTGGGTTAAGTCTCATTTTACCCCCTAAATGAGGGCTCAGCTTGTCTCGGAGCTGGAACTCCAAGCTACTTTTCCAACAATGTCCAGAGTGGTGTAGGCGAAGCTCCAGTTTGCGTGCTTTGCGTCTACTTTGCGACCTTTGTGGTTAATGTGATTGCCCATTGCACTAACAAACTCAGACTCCAAACCCATAACTACGCAATACCTTGTTAAACTCCTCAGAACAAACTCGTTATGCCCGTCATCTCTCCCTAGCAGAAGTAGGGATGGCCGGACAGCTCCAACTCAAACAAGCCCGGGTGCTTGTAGTAGGTGCCGGAGGGCTGGGCTGCCCCATATTGCAGTACTTGGCTGCCGCCGGCGTGGGCACTGTCGGCATCGTAGACGACGACACCGTGGCGCTGAGCAACCTCCAGCGCCAAGTCCTCTACCAAGTTGCCGACATCGGACAGCCCAAGGCCGCCGTCGCTGCTGCTAGGTTGTCGGCGCTCAACCCTGAGATATGCCTAGTACCTATTGTGCAGCGCCTCAACACACACAACATCCTGCCCTTGATGGAAGACTACGACTGGATCATCGACGGGACAGACAATTTCCCCACGCGCTACCTCATCAACGATGCCTGCACACTTCTCCAAAAACCCTTGGTCTTTGGGGCTATCCATCGGTTTGAGGGGCAGGTGGCCGTATTTCACTATCAGGGAGGGCCTAGCTACCGCTGCCTCTTCCCCCAAGCACCCCCGCCCGAAGAAGCGCCCAACTGCGCTCAAGCCGGTGTGATGGGTGTGTTGCCGGGCTTGGTGGGCACGCTGATGGCGGCGGAGTGTCTCAAGATGATTTTGGGTATCGGCCAAGTACTTAGCGGCCAGCTACTCAGCATCGACCTCCTCAGCGGCCAGCAACGCAGCTTTTCCATCCGCCGCAACGAGGACAACTTCCAGCGCCAAGCTCTCGAAGCAGACTATGCCGCCGTCTGTGGGCTAGCTCCTGCCCTACCCGATGGTGTCCAAATCAGCCCTACACAGCTCCAAGCTCAATTGGAAGCTGGTGTGAGGCTACAGCTGGTCGATGTGCGGGAGGCTTTTGAATGGGACATCTGCCACCTCGCGGGCAGCATACACCTGCCTCTTGGGCAGTTACCCAGCCGCCATCCTTCGCTCGACCCACAGTTGCCCACAGTCTTGATTTGCCACCACGGCATCCGCAGTATGCAGGCTCTGCAATACCTCCGCCAACAAGGGGACTTTAGGCAATTGCTCAATCTCACGGGCGGTATTGAGGCTTGGGCAAGCCAAATAGACCACTCTATGCCGAGATATTGATTTGGGATTGACAATTTGCGATTCACGAATCATAGCTCTGAAATCGTCAATCCAAACTCGTAACTCTGAAATCGTTAATCTGAAAAGGCTTTTTGGTCAAAAATTGCTTACTTGCATTCCAAAACAAATACTACGCTATCGACATCATTTATGCAGGCCATTTTGCGCAACCGCACCCTTCTGTGGGTCTTTTTTGGATTAGCCCTTTTCAATGTCTTCCTCAACAATCACAATACTTCCCTTTGGGACGAAGACGAGGCCGCCTATGCTGGCTTTGCCCACGTGATGCGGACTACAGGCAACTGGGTTGTTCCTGACTTTTTGTGGTCAGAACCCCACCGCAAGACACCACTACATTTTTGGGCGATTGCGGGCAGTTATTGGCTTTTTGGCGAAAACGAATTTGCAGTGCGTTTTCCCAGCGCTTTGTCAGTAGTTTTGACCTGTCTGACACTTTACTGGCTTGGGCGTGAGGTTTTTGGTCGCGAAGTAACCCTTGGAGCCGCCCTTCTGATGGCCTGCTCTATCTTATTGCCCAACTTGGGGAAAATCTCCGTAACCGACGCATTGTTGACCTTTTTTGAGACCGTAGCGGCGTTGGCCATCATTCGGCACTACGAGCGTCCCAGTTGGCGCTGGGCAGGGCTGTTGTGGGCAGCCGTAGCGCTGGGAGTGCTGGTCAAAGGCCCTCCTATTCTGATTTTGACCTTTGGGATGATGGGCTTGTTGGTCTTGTTTCATCCCAAACGCTGGCGTTTTGTTTCACTACACCCTTGGCTAGGCTTGCCCTTGGCCCTTCTGCCGCTTTGGCTTTGGGGGCGGGCGGCTTGGCTCAGCGATGGCGGAGTCTACATCCGTTGGATGATTGATTGGTATATCCTCAAACGCGCTTCAGGTGGCGTTGCTTTTGGGCAATGGGGTCCTCCGGGATATTTCTTATTGGTGTTTTTCATTTCCTTCCTTCCTTGGGCGGTATTTTTCCCCAAGGCCATCGGGCGTTTTTTCCGCCGTGCGGTGCGTTGGCAGCCCGAGCCAACCTACCTCTACCTAGGTGTGTGGTTTGTAGCAGGTTGGTTTTTGTATGAGCTTATTCCGAGCAAGCTGCCCTCTTATGCTATGGGAGCCTATGCAGGCTTTGCCCTTTTGTTGTCTCAGACGATACTCGACACAGAGTCCGAAGGGTTTGTCCAAACCACAGACTTGCGTGTGGGGCAATGGTTGCTGCTTATCTTCACCCTCTTGATAGGGGTTGGTCTGATTGTAGGGGCAAGCCTTCTGCTCGATGCTTGGGGCATTGGGATGGCTGTCATTACGGCTGTTTTCTGGACAGGGCTGGGCTTGGTCGCTTGGCAAGCATACCGTCGTGGTGCCTTAGAACGCGGCATCAAAGCCTCGGCCCTACAGGTGCTCTTGTTTGTCTTTTTTGCTTGGCTCTTGATAGTACCTTCGTTTGAGCAGCCACGCGGCGCTACCAAGCGCATCGCTCAGAGCATCGCCAGCGAAAGCACAAAGGATACAGAAGTAGTAATGGCTCGCCCGTTTTATCCGAGCTTGCCTTTTTACCTTACCCAAGTGCCGCGCCATTATCGTGGGTTAGCACACGCAGACTTTGCCCAAGTATTTGACCTATATGCGCGCCCTCAGAAAACAGTGCTTATTTTTGATGCTCCCAAGTACCAAGAGTTTTTGGATGGGCTGGCCGAACGCCAACAAGTTCCCCCCCAACATACCCGCATCATCAGCGGATGGATGGCCGATATGGGCAAGCTGATTGACTATACCCTGGTCTATAACTACCCCCCGGCCAATTGATAAAGCCCAATACAGGAGGTATTGGATGATGTACAAAAATTAACGGATTATATGAACTTTGATAAAAATGCGGATGGGCTGATTCCAGCCATCATCCAAGATGCTCAAACACGCAAGGTCTTGATGTTGGGCTATATGAACGCAGAGGCCTATGCTCAAACCAAGGCCACTGGTATTATTACCTTCTTCAGTCGTAGTAAACAACGACTTTGGGTAAAAGGCGAAACCTCTGGCAATTACCTACACGTAGTCGATATGATGCTCGACTGCGACGAGGACACCCTGCTTGTCTTGGCGCGCCCCGTAGGGCCGGTATGCCACACAGGGACAGACACCTGCTTCAAAGAAAGTAACCAAGAAAACCTCTGGTTTCTCGAATCACTCCAAGGTCTCATCGCCAGCCGCGCCCTAGAGGCCGCCCAAGGCCTAGACTCCAAGTCTTATACAGTAGAGCTTTTTAGAAAGGGAGTCAATAAGATTGCCCAAAAAGTAGGCGAAGAAGCTGTAGAAACCGTTATTGAAGCAACCAACGGCACGCCCGAACGCCTGCGTGAGGAGGCCGCCGACCTGCTGTACCATCTATTGGTACTGCTCCAAAGTCAAGAAATGAGGTTGCAAGATATCATCGCAGTATTGCAGGCCCGCAACCAGAAGCCCTAAGCAACTACCCCAACTCAAAAATAGCCTTCCCCACTGATTGAGCCGCTCTCCTTTTAACAGGGAGCGGTTTTTTGTTGGATGCCTACCCTACCCCGAACCTTCAACAGGTAAAAAACTTGCTAGAGTTTGGATACCTGATAATATTTATTTATTATTTTATGTTTAAAAATAAATAATTGCTGAATGTGGAGAAGGTATGAGTGTGTCGTAGCAATAATTTTAAAATAACGTATTAAATGAGACTACTTGAAATTGGAGATAGGCTAATACCTATTCCACTTTCCGCACCCTGTTTTTCAAGATTAAGTATTGTCAAGTAAATTAGTATTTTTCAGTGTTTCATCATAATAAAACCTATTTTTAAAAAATACTCATCTGTAGGGCTGTATTTGAAAACACAATTAAAAATCAATTTAATTTATTTTTATCTTAATTCCGTAATCCGAAATTAAGGGGTGCGGAAAGTGGGATTATGATACCAACCAAGATTTAAGTGAGGCTATTAATTACGTTGCCTTTATGTCTGATTCCGATCAAGAATTCAGAGACAGTCTGTCTTAACAATAGCCTCAAGGATGGGTATTGTTGGAAATCACACCGCTACACACTTTTTAACTCCCACAGTTAAAACTATGGGCTAAGTCTTAGGGTACCCCCAAAATGAGGCCTCAACTTGTCTCGGAGCTGAAGCTCCGAGCTATTTTTCCAAAAATGTCCAGCAGGTTGAAAGTATTCAGTGATACGAGTAGTTTGTTAATTTTTTGAGCAAAGTCATTTTTAATTAAAGAAAAACTACTTGTAAATCAGCTATTTAGTTATGATTGCTAAAATTTTTAGCAAATTGTTTAGGAAATTAGCAGTCTCTTGCTTTACTTTGTATCAACAAAACAGCAGTAAAGACAGGCATTGTTATTCACTTCTTAAACCATATACTAAGATGAACGGAATCACATTGAATTGGAAAGGACTAAGTACCGTACTTTATCAGGTCGCACAAGAATG
Organism: Eisenibacter elegans DSM 3317; assembly: GCF_000430505.1. NCBI lineage: Bacteria > Pseudomonadati > Bacteroidota > Cytophagia > Cytophagales > Microscillaceae > Eisenibacter > Eisenibacter elegans. The sequence goes on from NZ_KE387153.1 coordinate 80,868, forward strand.
GGCACATTCTCCGGCCATTGATCGCCACCCAACACAAGTAATCGAGCCAGAACCAGAAGAGCTTATTGCGCATCAGTCCACTACTTCAGATGAGACACAAGCGCTGGCTATGCAGAAACTACGCATCACCTTGGCCGACTTGGAACACATCTCAGACGCACTACTCCATTATAGCAAACACCTTCGCAGCCAGAAAACGACCCAACGCCAACAACAACGCTTGGCTCGGGTTCAAAGGCTGGACAAAAAAATCTATGATTTGCTAGACTACTACCAAATCCAACAAACAGAGGCCTAAAGGCTTTTTGACCTACTAAACCTATTATTTAATCACCTTGCTTAATTGCTCAAGTTATGTCTGCTTATGAACCCACCACTCACCCCGAATCAACTGCTCGCCTTGGAACAGAGGATGAACACTATCTTTGGCGACTTCCACGCCGAGTTAAGCAACATCAACGCCGAATTAAACGCCTTCAAAGCACGCTGGCGCAGTGGAAAGCTCAAAGCCGCTCAGGGCTTACTCCCTCCAAGTCCGCCTGACGCTCGCCGTGCTTAACCTTTGTTTTTTGCTGATGTAGGGTTGCATACGCCTGCCGCGCTTTGTGTTGGCAGGCGTTGCTTTTGCTTCCCAACAGAAGGGCTTACTATAAGGTGCTAGTTTCAAACTAAAGCGTATATTTGCAGTGTTTGTGGAGCAAAACCCACAACAAAACACGCCATATTTTGAAAAAATCGTTATATCACTCATCCTTTTGCCCCAAAATACAGCATTTGTTGGGGCTTTGTTTATTGTGGAGTTTTCTTGCCTATCCTGTTATGGGTCTTGCTCAAGCACGCCCTCATTGGGTCTATGGGTTGAAATGGGGAATAGGCCCTATGATTCCTGACAAAGTCTTGACTCCACACTTGACAGAAGCTACGCCTTGGACTATCACGGGGAAAATACTCCGACAAACTGCTGGCGCTAAGGCTTGGGAACAGGCGTATGGCCTACCACGCTATGGTCTGATGCTGGCCTATACTGATTTTCAGACAGAGGCTCTTGGGCAGGGCTTGTCTATGACCTATACCGGTGATTTTGTGATATATCGAGGGCGCAAGCAAGCTATTCATACAGAGCTGGGAATGGGTTTGGGATGGGTGAGTAACCCATACCGCAGGGTAGGCAATCACAAAAACCTGATGACCGGAAGCTCACTCAATGCTGTGTCTATCAGTACCTTAAGCTACCACTACCGGCTGGATTCTCAATGGGAGGCTTCTTTGAGTATAGGGCTAAGGCACTTCTCAAATGGCGCTACACAACTCCCCAACTGGGGTATCAATGTCGTACAGCTGGGCGCAGGGCTACAGTATCGCCCCAAGCCCTCGGAGGAGACCAACGCCAGCCTTGGTGCAGCAGAAAAAACCTTGCCTTATTGGTATCAGGAGCTGTATAGTGCTGCCGCTTGGACAGAGCAATATCCTACCGAAGGAGACAAATATCCGGTATGGAACTTACACTGGATAGTAGCGCGCCGCCTCAACGAGAAACTGGCTTGGCATTCGGGCCTTGATTGGATGTATAACGAGCGCTTTTTGTTTTATCAAGAAGATTTTCAGCAGAGCCGACACAGCCCTTGGCGGGTAAGCATTACGCAAGGCATCGATGTGGTGATGGGGCGGTTCAGCACTACCATTGCGCTCGGGCTATATATATACAAACCCCAGCCCTTCGACTCTAGGCTTTATCAGCGGTTTGGCTGGAAGTATTATTGGCATAAGCGTTGGTTTGGGCTATTTGCCCTGCGCACACAGGGCGGCAGTGTGGACAACCTTGAGTTTGGTATGGGATACCGCCTAGGCGCGGTGAGCTTCTGAAGCAGCTTTGGGTTATAGAAAAAACTCAGAAGCCCTGATACCATTGTAATGTTTCAGGGCTCCCGTGTAGCCTTGTTTGGCGAGAAAGGCACTATACATTCAGATTGGTTTGGGAAAGCATAAGTGCTGAAAATCCTCGATAATCAAGAATGTCAGATTCTATGAATCCTCAAAGCTTGTAAATCTTGGTATAGATTATTTGGCTGTACTTTTTTTGTTGTTGCCTTGGTAAACAGCGCCAAACTTGACCCCGTCGATTACGACTTTGGAGATGATTTCCTTCATAATCTCGGAAGTTCCGCCGGCGATTGTGCCCACGCGTGCGTCGCGGTACATACGGCATATAGGGTAATCTTCCATATATCCATAGCCGCCAAAGAACTGCAAGCAGCGGTCTACTGTGCGGTTTACCAATTCTGAGGCATAGAGTTTGGCCATAGAAGCTTCTTTTACAATCACCTCACCCTCGCTATGGAGCCAGCAGCTGTTGTATACCATCTGGCGAGCCATTTCGATTTCGGTGCTGAGCTCTGCAATGGTATGGCGAATGACCTGAAATTTGGCCAACGGGCGGTTGAAAGCTTGGCGCTCGTGGAGGTATTGCAGGGTATGGTCTACGATGCCTTGTGCTCCGGGAACCGCCATAATAGCCGCCACAAGGCGCTCTAATTGCAGGCTGCCCATCAGGTAGTAGAAGCCCATATTCTCTTGCCCGATGATATTGCTGAGGGGTACGCGAACATTGTCAAAACTGATTTCGGCAGTATCAGAAGAATGCCAGCCCATTTTATTGAGCTTAGTGCGGGTTACGCCTGGTGCGTCAAGGTCTACCACAATAAGGCTGATGCCTCCCATCCCCATTTGTGGGGCTGTTTTACAGGCCAAGGTGATAAAGTCGCCATAGGTACCATTGCTGATAAAGGTTTTAGAACCATTGATGACGTAGTGGTCGCCGTCGCGCTCAGCCTTGGTGGTGATATTGGCTACATCAGAGCCTGTGCCCGGCTCAGTAATGCCGAGAGCGGCCACCTTCTCCCCTCGGATAGCCGGGGCGAGATATTGTTGTTTAAGCTCATAGCTACCAACTTCGGCTATGTGGTTGATGGCCATATATTGGTGTACGCTGACGGCAGTCGTAAAGCCGGCGAGGTTGGTACGCCCAAGCTCTTCGAGAAAAACGACCGAATACCAAAAATCAGCATTGATTCCCCCAAACTCTTCCGAAAAGTTGATACCCAGATAGCCCTGCTCTCCCATTTTCTGAAAAATCTCTTTAGGGATACGGCGCTCTTGCTCCCATTTGTCAGCATTGGGAACAACCTCTTTGTCAAAAAACTGACGAACACTCTGGCGAAACAGCTCGTGTTCTTCGGTAAAATACTGTGATTTCATACAGATAATGAATTGTAGTGGCTAGATAGCCGCCTCGGGAGCGGCTTGACAGGTTAGTTTTGTACAAATATAACTTTTTTGTCTTATACTTAGGTCATCGTGCCTAATTTTTTTTCGACAACCTTTGATGCTCAAAAATTTTGGTCTCCATCAAAATCAGCCACTTGATGTACGAATACACGCAACATTTGTGCATTGGCAGCCACAAAGTTGTCGCCAACACTGCCAGCGCTATCGAAGACTTGGCAGCGTCGGCTTTTCTTACCAAGCTATGGCGTATCTGCGGTGCTGAAGTAAGAAAAACACAAAAAAAACCAATTATATTTGTCAGTCAGCACATAAGATTGTAAAATTGTAAACTTTTACGCACAATAACACCCCAAATGACCCAAGCCTTGCTGAAAGATTAATGGAACCCAACGCCCTACCCCCTCCTCACGAAGAACCTATTGAGCCTAAACCCGAAATTAAGAACAGCCCCTCACAAGTCCGATTGCCATTTTTTATCGGCATCACCTTGGCTTGTGGATTGCTTTTGGGTGCTACGATGTTTGGTGGAAGCCAACAAGTAAAAGATTTGCTCAATGGCCACGCCAAGCTCAAACAAATTCTGACTTATATTGATCGCGACTACGTCGATACCGTCAATACGGAGCAATTGGTAGACTATTCGATTACCAAGATGCTCGAAAAGCTGGATCCACACACCTCTTACATCCCTGTTAAGGATGTTCAGATGGCCAACGCACAGCTAGAAGGTGATTTTGAGGGTATTGGGATAGAGTTCAATATCTACCGCGATACCTTGGTTGTTGTGGCTACCATCCCCGGGGGGCCATCCGAAACAGCCGGGTTGCGCGCCGGCGATAAGATTGTCGCCGTCGATGGGCAGAGTATCTCGGGCCATACACTTGACAACGCCACCGTATATCGCTATCTGCGCGGCAAGAAAGGTAGCAAAGTAACCCTCGACATTCGCCGCAAAGGACGCTCCGAGATCTTCAAAGTGATTGTTACGAGAGGCAAAATACCTAGCTACTCTGTTGATGTCAGTTATATGATTGATGCACAAACGGGCTATATCAAAGTCAGCCGCTTTTCGGCCAATACCTATAAGGAATTTCGCGATGCACTCAGCAAGCTTAAAAAACAAGGGATGACACGCTTGATGCTCGACCTCAGAGACAACCCCGGCGGCTATCTCGATAGGGCTGTAGATATGGCCGATGAGTTGATACCGGGCAATGCCAAGATTGTATACACCAAGGGCAAAAATTCAAAGTATGATGTAGAGTCTCGTGCGCACATCAAGGGGCTTTTTGAAAGCGGTGCAATCGTAGTACTGATTAACGAAGGAAGTGCCTCTGCTTCCGAGATTATGGCCGGCGCTTTGCAAGACAATGACCGTGCACTGATTGTCGGTCGCCGCTCCTTTGGCAAAGGCCTCGTGCAAGTTCCAATGGAGCTAAACGATGGCTCAGAGCTACGCCTGACCATTTCTCGGTACTATACACCCAGTGGGCGAAGTATCCAGAAGCCCTACCAAAACGACCCCGACGGCTCCCAATACAAAAACGACTTGCGCGAGCGCTACAACCACGGCGAGCTGTTTACTGCCGATAGCATCAAGTTTGACCCAGGCCTCCAATATACCACCAAAGCAGGCCGCACAGTGTATGGCGGCGGTGGTATTATGCCGGATGTGTTTGTGCCACTAGATACCACCCAAGATACCCGCCTGCTCAACCAACTCTATGAGTTTAATATCATCAGGGCCTACGCCTTGAGCTATTATGAAGACCACCAACAGGCACTCAGCACACAGACTTATAGCGCTTATTATGAGGGCTTTGTTGTGAATGAGAAAATGCACCAAGCTTTACAAAAAATGGCTTTGGATGCTGGAATCAAGATTGATGCAGGAGAATATCGGCAAAGCCAAACTCTGATAGCCCAACACCTCAAGGCTTGGATAGCCCGCAGTGTTTGGAAAGAAGAAGGCTTTTTCCCGATTTGGTTGGAGCGAGATGAGATTTTCAAAAAAGCGCTCACTCTATTTGAAGAAGCCGCTCGGATAGGACAATAACCACAAGAGCTGGAGCTAGGGAAATTCCCTATGCTCCGCAAAAAGTCTTACCAGTCGTTGAAGCTTTCGTCGAAGTCCTCATCTTCAAACTCATCCTCAAACTCGCCCAGCAACTCATCTTCGTCCATATCATTGATAAATTCGGACTCAAGGTCTTCTGGGTCAAAGCTGCTGTCGTCAAAGTCAAACTCGTCGTCTAGGTCATAGGCATCTTCGTAGGCATCGTCGAAGTCCTCGTCCTCAAACTCATCGTCCAAGCCCATCACGACCAAGCGCATATACACGGCTTGCAAGGCTGCGACATAATACTGCTGCACAAGATGATTGCTGTACTTCATGGTAAATTGAAAAGTGTTAGAATATTAAGGGGAATAAGCGTTTTTGGCTGTGCTTTCAGGCTGCAATTATACAAACTTTTCGGGCGTTGGGCGGTGTTAGGGCAAAAAAAATATTGTTAGCGGTACTCCTTTGTAATCAACTGAAACACAAGCTTTTAAAAAACCTCTTCTCAAAGAGTCTTTATCTACCCTTCACCACTGGCCACATAACCAGCTAAGTGTCTGGAATATTTGCGGGATTTTGTGGCGGGGGAAGTCTTTTTGAAAGCCCTCAAACACATAAGCCAACCACCAAGATATCATCCACCTGAGACTCGTTAGATTCCTTCATCCATTCTTGAATAGTAGTATCTAGAATGATTTTTTGTGTATCAAAAGGATGCGTATGATGCTTTGCGAGCAACTCCACAAAAGTACTTTTCATTAGTTTTTTGCCCTGAGGGCCTCCAAATTGATCGCGATAGCCATCTGTGCTAAGGTACAAGATGGTAGGGCTATCAAGTTTGGGAATATGATGTTTGGTATACTCGCGGACTTTGCCATACTGCTCACCACCGATAGGTTTTTTATCTCCTTTTATCTCTGAAATAACCCCTTTTTGCAAATAAAACAAGCTATTCATCGCTCCTGCAAACGAAATCTGCTCTGGCTCGATAGATACTAGCAAGATGTCCATCCCATCAACATTCATCTTATTGTCTTGGCGCAAAGACTGGTAGATATATCGGTGTAGGGCATTGAGTATCAACTCTGGCGAAGTTATTTTTTCTTGAAATATCACACTGTTAAGTCCTGCAATGGCAAGCATAGACATAAATGCGCCTGGTACTCCGTGGCCGGTGCAGTCTCCTACAGCCAGAATAATTTTATCTTCGACTTGCTCACACCAGTAAAAGTCTCCAGAAACGATATCGCGAGGATGGTAAAGTACAAAAAACTGTTGTTGGAACAAGTCTAGCATTTTTTGCTCGGTGGGTAGCAAAACTCCTTGTATGCGGCTTGCGTAGGTGATGCTAGCCGTTAGGTCTTCATTATTACGCTTGATAACCTCGTTTTGACCCTGTACTACATCAAGCAAGGCCTGCATTTCTTCGCGTTGTTGTTGTAGCTCTTCATTGCTAGCCGATATTTCATCTTGCTTGATGAGTAAATCTTTATTTTGCGCTAATACGATTGCCTGACTCTGGTTTTTTTGACTAACTACATATTCTAGCAAAAAATAAATAATGATGCTGGCTGCCAGCATAATGAATACGAAAAACATAATCTGTATTTCCCTGCTCACCAACGTTTGCTGACTCAACAAGAAGTATTCTATCAACCCCGCAGTTATCAAACAAATAAGGTATAGGTAAAACATTATCCTTGCAACACGGACACGATGAAACATCAGTGCTCCTACTGGCGCAAGCAAAGAAGTGATTCCTACAGCACTCGAACTCATAAACCCTCCCAAGGCTACTTGTGTGCTAAGAGGCAGTAGTAGAATAAGTACCAACTGTATCGTGCGGAAGGTATTGTACTGATTGGTGAAATAAAAATAACCGAGGTTAAGGAAGGAAAGCGTAATGTAAGTACCCACTACTAAGGAACCAGCCCAAATACCAAAAGCTGTAATGTATATAATAGAATAAGGGATGCCAAAAAAACAAGTAAGCAGGATGATCCTAATCAGGCTAACCCGCTGTATACGTTCTTCGGAGTCAAGTGTATTTAGTCGAAATATTTTGGAAATACTTAGCTTCATAATCTAGACTGAATCAATAATTGTAAGTTTTGAGGTTTTAATGTAGATGAAAACTCTGCCTTTACTTGGTCAGGCAAAGGGATTTGCCACTCAAACCTCTGCACAAGGAGCGTTAAGATAGTCTTCATCTCTAACATTGCAAACCGAAATCCAATACATTTACGCCCGCCGATACCAAAAGGAATATATGCGTCTTTGGGTATCGAGGCTTTTTGCTCGGCGGCAAACCTCTCTGGCTCAAATGCGTCGGGGTTTACCCAATAGTTGGGATGCCGATGCAGCATATAAGGAGAAATAAAGACATTGGTGTGTTTACGAATACTAAAACCTTCTACTTGGTCATCGGTTTCGACAGACCTGCTAATCAACCAAGCCGGTGGGTAGAGCCTCATCGCCTCTTGAAGTACCTGTTCGGTATACTCCAAAGCCTCCGTATGCGCCAAAGTAAGGGATTCTGCGCCTACGACGGTATCTATTTCTTGTTGTAGTTTGCGCAAGACCACTGGATGTTTGGCCAGAAGGTAAAGCGTCCAAGCCAAAGAATGAGTGCTTGTATCGGTACCAGCCACAAAGAAAACTTTGATTTCGTCCTTGATATTTTTTTCTGACAAGGCCGGCTTTCCGGTTGCTTCATCTTTGATGTGTTGCAGTAAAGATATAAGTGTATATTGTTGATTTTCAGAGGACTGCCTAGCAATAAGCTCCGTTACTAGGCTATCAAAGGTTCGCATACTGCGTTTTAGCCGTATATTTTTGGGCGTAGGAACAAATAAGGGCAGCGAGATACCTTGTTCTGTTCGTCGTTTGACCTCCACCAACATGAAATCCATTTCGCGGATAAGAGTCTGTATCTCTTGTTCATATAGTCCTGTGCCAAACAATGTCTGAGCGCCGATACTAAAAGCACTGTAGTGGATGTCTTCTACTGCGTTGACAGGCTGATTTTGCGCTGCTGCGGTATCCCATTTTTGACACAATGCGCTGGCTTGTTGGCACATCACCTCAAAATAGCTTTCGATACTTTGTTTATAAAACAGCGGATTAAGTGCCATACGCCTATTTTTCCAGACCTCCCCATTCAAAAAAACCAACCCATCTCCTACAATCTCCTGAGCGGTTTGGTAAAAAATACCTCCCTTGCTGAAGTTTTGAAGATTGGTCTGCATGGCATACTTTATAGCTGAGGCACTGTTGAGATAGGTACAGCGGAGAATGGCCAGCCGAAACTCCACCAAAGGCATATCAAGTGCCTCCAGTTTTTTGAAAAACGCCACAGGGTCTTTACGAAAAAGCCCTGCGCTTCCTAAAGGGTGCCAAGAGCGGAGGTTTGGGCTTGGTTTCATAGGTCTTAGTTTTGCTGCTTTTGGGTAATCAGCCAGATGTAGATGCCGTCAAGTATGGCCGTAACTACACACATACTGAGTAAGAACAAATCGAAAAATTTTAAAAAACAAAACACGCTGATAAGCAAGGTGCCCAAGCCTTTGGCCCAGGCCGCAGGAATAGAGAAGCGCTCCGTGCCGAATAAACGCCACATCAAGGGAATATACAAGGCTGACATCATTACATTGAGGATATAGCCCGAGTTGGCACCCATTTGGGTAACAGGCGCATCATACACTTTGATATAACCATATAACATTACAAACCACGCAGCTAATGCGCCTAAGAATATGTAATGAAAATAGGGCTTCCAGCGCTCAATAGACATTTGCGAAGCACCATACCTAAATGCTCCATATACAATCCAACAGTCCATAAAAAACCAAATACGATACCCCCATACATAGGCTAGCCCCATATTTGTCATAAAGACGAAACTCCACAAGAACTCCCACGCAAAATTGGCCGTAATGGCTATAAAAGGCACTTCGACAAATCGATGTTTTTGGATATTGCTAATGACAATGGCATATACAACGACCCAGCCGATACAACCAATAGCAAAGAATATGTGCTCTGTAAGCGTGTAATCTAGAAGGTTAAACCAAATATTTAGCAACATAATAGTTATTTTGATTTTCTAGGCTTAAAAATACTTCTTAAAAAATCCCAAACAAAATTCGCCCAATTAAGCACATTATACGGAAAGGGCAGCTTTCCTCCAGCCCATGGACGGCCTTTTTGGTATTGTTTATAGTCGTACCAACGATACACACGCAAAACATCTGGCTCTTGAAGAGGCCATACCCCACAATATGTCCCTTTGTAATTGAGACGGCTCAAAATTGCATTTACAGCACGGCGGGCAGCTTCATTAGCCCCTTCCATAGTAGCGAGGTCTGTATGTGTGCGCACATAATCCGAGGCTAACATAAAGTTTTTTATAGCAGTATATGCCTCTGGGCGCAAGCCCCAAGTATTGATTTTATTGACTAGTAGTGGTTCTTCGTTGGTTGTACCCATAGCCACACTATTATTTTGATTAAAGCCTATGTCTCGGTCAAGATAATAGTCTTCAAGCATGTCATCACTCAATAGGGTTTTACCTTCTACATTAAGGCTGAGTTTCAGCTCATTCCACACCTCCTGCTTAACCTCTTCTTTACTGCTGCAATCTGCGGCTTTTTTACCATTCAACCCTGGAGTAAACCAATCAGAAATATCGACAGAAAGAATACCACGTACTCGTCCATTTCCTCGATTGCTAATGTCATAACTAGGCCAAAACTGCAACTGAGAGATAGAAGTCAGCGCCCAAGGAGAATCTGTATAGATAGTATGTCCTCTATTGAGAGGCAGGTCTTTGTTCAAAAAAAACTGTATTCCAGTCATCCAAGCTACATCTTGCGCCAGTTGTGTCAATTGCCCTAGGCTAGGATCAGCTTGCAGCAGGTCTTCATTCAGAAGCGCAGCTATGCGCTCTACGGGCATAGCTGAAATAAAAAAATCGGCGGTTATCTCCTCTTTGACTCCCTCACTATCTTGGATGGTTGCTGAGCGAATCTGGCCATCTTGGTATTTCAACCCAACTACTTCACAGCCGTGATGGTACTGTACCCCTTTTTGTAGCAGGTAGTCTCTCCAAGGATAAAGCCAAGCTTCGTTGGTAGGTTGGTTGAGCACCCTGTCCGCATGAGCTTTAGGATTGGCCATTAAAAATAACAACTGTAACAGGATATTACCGCCTGTTTTGGTGCTGACTTCCTCGGCCTTAGCGGCTACCAATGTGCGTGTAAGCCCACCCACAAAGTATTGTTGATATGCTTTACTGCGCGCAGCGGCTTCTGTAAACTCCCACCAAGAAATGCGTTCATACTCATCAGCTCTACGCTCAAAGCTGCTGCTCATCAGTTGCCACAGTTTGGAGGCAAAAAAGCTAGCATCTTCATGTGTAAGCCCTGTAACCTCTGGGGCTTCTACAAAAGCAAAGAGCATCAGCTCCAAGTCTTTCAAGGACTTGGGGAAATTGACCAAGGTTAGTAAGGGAGGTTTGCCAAAGCTGGCCATCATAGCTGTTTGGGAGAACACCAAATTATCTGCACAATGCCCCCCTCTGCCAGTAGGTGTACGTTGCATCGTGTCTGTAATGTGTTTGTAAAACCCTGGGAAGAAGCGAAATCCGTGCTCCCCTGGCAGGGGTAACGCATATGGACTGGAGCCCTCTCCAAAATAATCGACACTGCGAGCTTTACCGCCTACATATTGGGCTTGTTTTTCATAAACAAGCACTTCAAAGCCGCGTTCTATCAGTTCGTGCGCGGCACTCATCCCTGCAACTCCACCTCCCAAAATAACGATGCGTGTATTGCTCATATATGCGTGTATTGCTCATACAGATGTATGATTAGCATGCAAATATACACAAACATCAAGCGAAGTGCCGTTTTTGTGAAATTTTATTTTTCAAAAAAACAGCTTGGCAGTCCTATCCTTGTTTGCGCCCTAGAAAGTACGATTCTTTCAGTATCTTGTCATCATAAGTTACTATTTCGTAACCTTGTTTTTGTTGGTATTCGAAGTAGCTGAGTAGGCCAAAATCGCCAGCACAACAAGAAGTATGGGCTGCCAAGATGGTAATCAGGGTCAAAACCCACGGCCCACTGACCCAAGGCAACAACAGGAGTAAAGCGATGCTGATACATACGAAAGGTGCAAGTGCAACAACCCGAAATGCCCTTCCATTGATGACAAACTTATCGGCTAGCGCCATAAAAATGAAGTTTTTCCAATCCACATCAAAAGAGGTGTGTCGTGCGCCTTGGCTTTTATAGGCTAGGGCGTGGATGTATTCGTGTATGGGGATAATCGGGATAAAGCATAGGCCAATACCATAGCCGATATGGAGCAAAATAATACTCCAGTGAAGGGATACCGCGCTCCAACCAATCGCCACTCCCCAAAGAGCAATCGCACCAATATTGAGCGCCGTAAAACTACGTGCATACCAAGTAGGCTGGCGCATATACGTTTGGATAAAGGGGAGCATATCCATATGCGAGAGTTTGTCGATGAGCTCAAACCCCTCTTGAGCTAGTGTATCAGGTGTATAGGTGGTGTTGTTCATTGCTTGTTTTAATTTGCGTGTGTGGTTTTTACGTAGCCATATAGCCCCCATTGTTGCGCCAACGCTACCCCCAGCCCACACAGGAGCCCGAAGCTTAACCCATGGAGGCTAAATTGCCATACTGGATGTTGAAGCCAGTCAAGGCCATCTAAGCGCTTGAATATTTGCGCCAAAGCTCCATACAATAGCAGCGCCAGCAGCACCCGCAACAGGCGTTGTACCCAAGTAGCATTGTCTTGCGGAAACCCTCGATGAGATAACCACAAAAACACCAAATTGGCTCCCATCAACTGCCCGCCAATAACCACCTGACCCAAAAGCGCAATCGCTAGAGGAGATAGTAGCAGATACAAAACCCATATATCACTGATTTTGAGCGCATTGACTCTATCCCAAAGACTCAATCTTTCCTGTGCCTTGGGATGAAGGCATAAGGTATAAGCCAAGGCCACAATGAGGCTTCCAATGGCCAAACCACCTAATACATCGGCCAGAAAATGTTGCCCAACAAACATCCGCGCCCAAGGCATCAGTACAATCACACCTAATGCCAGCCAAATCAGCCAACGCCATTGTCTAAAAGCCAAGGCCCAAGCGCCAAAGAAAGCAGTAGCGCCACTGACGTGCCCCGACGGAAAACCGTAGGAGGCCATCTTTTGTGCTTGGTAATACGCCAAAACCTCGGGAGGGAGCGGTGCCCAAAAACTAGGAGCACCCGAACGCAGAAACTGGGTGTTGGGATTGTTGTAGTTTGTTTCGAGTACTTTCAAGCTGTAGTCTACATCTATCGGGCGGGGCAAACGCAGCCAATCTTTGAGCCATACCGTAATGGTGGCATTCCAAACAACTACGTGTAGGAGCACAAAGCCTCGTTTGAAATCTACCCCAAAAATCAACACAAAAAGTATCAGTAGATAAAAGGTCTTGTAGCCTAGAGCATTGATGCCATTGGCAAAAGCCACCACAAAAGGATGAGCCAAGGTTTGTAGGGCGTGGTGTAGTTCGGTTTGAAACATAAAGAAACGGCATAGGTTAGCTAGGCCAAACTTACAAACTTCTGATTACCTTTGCAAAGCTCCTCTCTGTTGGCTGCCTGAGACCTGAGCTCCAGACCACTTGCCAACGCCTACACACGCCTGTGTCTGTATGCCCACAGACACTTGATAAAAAAAGACATTTCTAACGAACCCTAGCAGTCCGATACTTGTTCTAAGAGATAAGCTTTGGCGAAAAGTCAAAGCAGCACGGGAATGTGCGAGGGCTTTTGGAACCCTTTTTTATTTCCCCAAATTCTCTTTACACATCATTTTACCACATTCTCTTATGAGCAAACACGGAAGAGTGTTGGTAGCCATGAGCGGCGGTATCGACAGCTCCCTAGCAGCCGTAATGTTGCACGAACAAGGCTACGAAGTCATCGGGATGACGATGAAAACTTGGGATTATGCCTCCTCAGGGGGGACAAAGAAAGAAACAGGTTGCTGTAGCCTCGATTCAATCAACGATGCACGCAACGTATCGGTCTCGCTCGGTTTTCCACACTATATCTTGGATATTCGGAATGAGTTTGGCGACTATGTCATCGACCACTTCACCAACGAGTATCTCGACGGGCGCACGCCCAATCCCTGCGTATTGTGTAATACCCATATCAAGTGGGATGCGCTCTTGCGCCGAGCAGACAAGCTCGATTGCCAATGGATTGCCACAGGGCACTATGCCAATCTGCGCCAAGAAAACGGACGCTATGTTATCTCCAAAGGGTTGGACGAAAACAAAGATCAGTCTTATGCGCTCTGGGGTGTTTCGCAAGAAAGCCTCGCCCGTACTATACTGCCTCTGGGTAAGTTTCGCAAGACCGAAATCCGCCAAATGGCTGCCGACCATGGCTTTATGGAATTGGTCAATAAGCCGGAATCTTACGAAATCTGTTTTGTGCCCGACAACGACTACCGGGGCTTTCTCAAGCGCCGCCTACCTAACTTAGAACGCGAAGTGGCCGGAGGCGATTTTGTACTCGAAGATGGCACTGTCGTAGGCAAACACGAAGGGTATCCCTTCTACACTGTTGGTCAGCGCAAGGGTTTGGGTATTGCCCTAGGCTACCCCGTATTCGTAACGGCCATTGACAAGGTGCACAACCGCGTGGTATTGGGGACACGCCAAGGGCTAGAACGCGATGGTTTGGTGGCTCGGCAGCTCAATTTGGTCAAATATGCAGACCTCAAAGGCCGACAGCTCGAAACCATCACCAAGGTACGCTACAACGATGACGGCACGCCAGCCATCATCAGCCAAACCGATGAAGACGAGATGACCGTGCTCTTCCACGAACCCGTAGAGGCCATTGCTCCGGGACAAGCTGCAGTGTTTTATGAAGGCGATGACCTCGTTGGCGGCGGCTGGATTCATCAAAACTTCAAACAAGAGGCTTTGTAAACCCATTTGCTCACCCTACTACCCAAAATTTGTAGGGTGGGCTACTTTTATGTGCGTATTGTTACAAACATCCTTGGTAAAACCGCTTTCTTTGTACCTTTACACGCCGATTTACCTCATTCCCCAAAATACTATGAACAACCCTCCTCGTGTAGGCTTGTTGCCGGCCTTATGGCAACAAAAATGCCCGCGCTGTCGCCAAGGCAATATGTTTACCCATACCGGTTGGAGTTTTACGCATTTTGCGAAGATGCACACCCACTGTAGCGAATGCGGATTGCGTTATGAGCGAGAACCTCGCTTTTTTGATGGAGCTATGTATATAAGTTATGCTTTTTCGGTAGCCACTTTTGTTAGCTTTAGCTTGGCTACATATATCATCGGGATGGTCATATTTGGCACCAACCCACCCGTTTGGGTGTATATGTTGGTTGTAACGATGGCGACCTTGTTTTGGTCTCGTTTTTCGCTGCGCTACTCCCGCACGCTGATGCTTTATATCTTCGGAGATGTACAGTATGACCCAGACCGTCTTTCTGATAAACATAAAGCTTAGTTCAATAACACAAGTATATAACAAAAAGGCATCCCATTGTCCTAGTTTCGGAACAATGAGATGCTTTTTAGTATTTGGTGTGGGCTATGCCTGTTTACAACAAAGGCAACAAATGATTCCACCCCAGCAGGGCGGCAAAATCACGGGCGGTATGGCCGCTGTTAGTCTGAGCATGTTTGTCTGCTCCCATTGCCAACAATACCTCTATAGAGGTTCTGTTGCCGGCGATGGTCTCCCGATGCAACAAAGTGTAACCCAAGTCATCGCGGGCGGTCAGCTCGGTAGGATAGTTTTGGATAAACTCCACCAAGGACTCACGCATATTGATGCTCATAGGATGCTCTACTAGATTTTCGGGATTGATATCTTGCCCAGACACCACCAAGACATTGTCATAATCCCCAAATTCAAACCCCCAAGCCTCGTCGTGGGTTATTCGCTCTGCTTCATCCATTTCCGAGCGCATTGCGTGAATGCTGAAACCGCCATATGTTTGGTTGCCAATCGCAAACAACCAATCGCTGATTTGTGTCAGCGGTATCGCCACTCGGTCACCTAATCGGACATTGTCGATAGATTGTGGCTCGTTAATCAGCGTTCCGCTGATATTGAATCCATCAAAATCTATCTCATTAATCCACATATGCTCTACAGTAGGTGTGGGGTCGTCAAGGATTTGTTGAAAGGCTACTTTCACACAGGCTATCGTCAGCCCTGGTACAATTCGGCGATACTCCCACGACAGCTCTCTCCAAAAATATTTGAACGTATCTTGGGCTTGTTGGAAGGCTGCCAACATTTTTGGATGCTCGCCATCGGCAAAAAAAATCTTAGTTTCAGACATTATAGTATGATTTAAGGAAAATAGTTTTGACCCGTAAAGCTATTGCCAAGACCCATCGAAGGCAAGGGCTCACCCCAAAATGGGGCTTTTTATACGTTTTGGCATTTGTTTCACACCTCTAAGCCTGTCTTTTAGGTTGCCAATGGTTGCTTGCCACGGGTTTTATTATCCCTAATCAAAAACTCTATGTCTCTTTGATAATCAATCCCAAGGCTTGGAACATAACATCACGCACTACAATCTGTCGTAACGGTATCAATCATCCATAAATACCATTTTTGCTGATGTTTGATTAGGTAAAACACCAAGCTATGCCCTTTTTTAGAGGCCCATACCAAGCGTCGTGCGCTTTTTTCGGTAGCGGCGAGCGCCTCTATGGTTTTGGGCTTAATAGGGTCCTCGCGATAAGTTACCAAATTACGGGTAGTGGTAGAAAGCAGTCTGTCGACAGCAGTAGTGTCACAATAAAACCCTTGTTTGCTCCACAACAGGCTATCACAGTCGAAGGCAGGAAGGCTTTCGTAGCGTAGGGTAAAATCATCGGTTAGCTCATAAGACAACACCGCACGCAGGTATACATTCTCCCAGTCGAGGCTGACCATCTTGGTATATTCATCAAATACCCCCGCCCTGAAAAGCAAATACACTCCCTGATCCGCAGCAACCAAAGATTGAATGGCCACCGTATCTTTGTTGCGGAAAGCTTCCAATACTTGAAAAGCAACTTGTTCAAAATCATCTTGTGTTGACTGTCGGCCTGATGGTTGGCAGGCGCTCTGAAGCCCCAAGGCCCAACAACACCACAAGACAGCGACCATATGAAGGGGGATGCGAATCATAAAATATGATGGAATAAGGTGTACTCAAACAAACGATAAAATCTCCAATCCGTCAGGCCCCTGCACTGCTAGCTTGCCCAATGGGCGGCTATAGGCCAAGAGCGGAAGCGTGTGCTCAATATAATGGATGATGGCCGAGCATTGTTGGCCACTGAAAATATCTTCAACCTTGGCCACCACCTCACCTGTGTGTAGGTCTATCACTTTGGGATACCCAAATACATCCCAACAATAACGCTCGTTGATGGCATAAAGTGTTCCTAATTGGCAGGCTGCGGGCACAGCACCACTCACCGTATTGGTAGGCAAATGCCAGATAGCGAGATGGTCAGGCGGTACTGTGGGCAGTTGCTCATCATCAAAACCCTCCTCTGCGGAGGCATACAACACCACACGTTCATCATCGATAAAGCTGGCGGTACAAATTTCGGAGCCAAAGCTGTTGGGAACAAACAACCCTTGGTCGAGCAGGCAGGGGTTGGCCAAGCAGGCCGCCACCTCAAAAGCTTCTACTACATCCCAAGGTTGCCATACCCAAGCCTTGCTGAGGAGGTAACGTCCATTGGGGCTTAGTTCTAGTCGTGAGTGGAAAATATCTTGTGGCTGGCGCTCCACGCTATCCGTCAGGATTTCACCTGTTTCTACATCCTCAAAATCGAGGCGGTTATAGTCCTTAGGGCAATGTGCGAGCAGCACCTGCCCAGTATCCGTTGTAATAAAAGCCGCCGGATATTCATATACCTCGGCTTGGTAGTAGCTCCGGTTGATTTCGCGCAACACCTCTCCTTCTTTGAGCAGCAGCCCTTTGGTGCCGAGTTTTTTGTACAAAAAAACGTACTTGCCTGCCGTCGTACTGATGGCGCTATCGAAGCCAAAAGCAAAGTGGTACTTTTGTAGTTGCTCCGAAGCACCATCGGGCGCATAGGCTGTGCCGGCAGCACCCCAATCCATTATCCTGTCTCGAAACCAGTCCATCGTGCCGAGCTTGGTTCTCTGGAGTGTCTGCCGGTGTATACTACGCATCATCAGCTGCTTTTTCGAGGGTAATTGCCAGGTTTTTTCCCGTTCGAGCCTGAGCGCTTTTTCTTAAAATGCCCTTTATTGCCTCCCCTACGGCGCTCTCCCGGAGCTTGTACAGGCGGCGCCTCACCAATGTACTCAGGCAAATCGAAGCGGGTGATTTCCTTACCAAGGAAAGCCTCAATGGCATAAAAGTCTTGCTGCTCACGCTCTCCCACAAAGGTAAAGGCATAGCCCTCTGATTCTGCACGAGCCGTACGCCCTACACGATGGACGTAGTCGTCGATATTGGTAGGCACTTCATAATTGATGACCAAGTCGATGCCCTGCACATCGAGCCCCCGAGCGATGATGTCTGTTCCGACCAATACCCGAAACTGTTTGTTCTTAAACTCACGGATAATGTCTTCGCGCTCGCTTTGCTCCAAATCGGACTGAATGCCGCGCACGCTATGCCCAAGATTAGCCAAGGCCGAAGCCAAGGCCTTGACTTGTTCTTTGCGTTTGCTAAACACAATGACGGCCTTGAAGTGCTCGTGTACCCGCAGGATATGATGCAACAGCGGGGTTTTCTGTTGGTCATATACCCAATAGCTGGCCTGTGTGATACTCTCCGCAGGCTTGGCGATGGCTAGGCTGATTTCTTGAGGTGTTTGTAGGATTTCGTTGGCCAGCGTGCGAATTTTTGGGGGCATCGTCGCCGAGAAGAGCAAAGTCTGGCGATTTTTGGGCAAAAACGAGATAATGCGGACAATATCCTCATAAAAACCCATATCGAGCATCTTGTCGGCCTCATCCAAGACGAGGTGCTCTAGGGTATCGAAGCGGGCATAGCCTAGGTTGAGGTGAGAGATGAGCTTACCCGGCGTAGCAACCACAATATCAACCCCTTCGCTAAGAGCTTTTTTCTGTTGGCTAAAGGAAGCCGAATCGCTCCCGCCATACATTGCAATGGTACTGACAGGGGTAAAATACGACAAGCCTTCGAGCATTTGGTCTATCTGAATGACCAGCTCCCGCGTTGGTACAATGATGAGCGTATTGATGCCGCCTTGTGGCCGTTGGTCGCGCCCAGTAACAATCTTATGAAGGATGGGCAGCAAGAAGGCTGCCGTTTTGCCTGTGCCGGTTTGGGCACAGGCCACCAAATCGTGCTTGGCTAGCACTACCGGAATGGCTTCGGCCTGAATAGGAGTCGCTTCTTTGAAGCCAATGGCCTCCAGTCCTTGTAGCAGCTCAGAGTGAAGGGCTAAATCTGTAAAAGTCAAAATATCTCGCGTTTTATGTGAAATGACAAAGAAGTCAGTGTTACCAACCTAATTGACGAGGTGGGCTGTATTAGCGCCTCTCTATCGGTCGAAGTCAAAGATAACCAAAAGCCTCTAAAGGGCAAAAGTAACATCCAAGCAAAAATAAATGTCCTGAGCACACGGGGTTTTCGCACCTCGTTCGACAGGCTGTGTTTGTTTGGTTTTGCCCTGCCAAAAGCCTACTTTTGACAAAGGCGACACCACTCTAGAACCTCTCATCATATGTCTCTCACAACAAATCTGTGTTCATTGCTTATGAAAACTGCCTACCCGTTTCATTTTACTCCCTTCTGTCTGGCTGTTGTGCTGCTTTTGGGGAATGGCCTCTTTGCCCAAACACCCAAGGCCAGTCTTGACAGCCTCTGCGAGCAATTTCGCCAAGCGCATCAGATTCCGGCTCTAGCCGTCGCTTGGGTTACGGAGAATAACTTGGTACTGCACCAAAGCGGCGTATTGTACAAAGGAAGCGTGCAGCCGCTCACCGATGCCTCTATGTTTCACTTAGGCTCTAATACCAAGGCCATCACGGCTTGGCTGGCACTCAAACTAGTAGAAACACAAAAGATAAACCTCGACACACGCTTTTTGTCGCTTTTCCCCGAAATGATGTCCACCGCCGATACGGCCTACCATCACATCAGCCTACAGGATTTGCTTGCACACAAGGCCCGCATACAACCCTACACCGCTGGGTTGGCGTTTTTGAAACTCCCCGAGGAGGCTCGACAAACGCGCCAAGCTTTTGCAGCTTTCGTACTACAAGAGCCTCCTGCTGCTCCCGATACTTACTCCAACGCAGGCTACGCTTTGGCGGCTTTGATGCTCGAAAAAGCCTCCGGAATGAACTATGAAGCACTGCTAGCGCACACATTCAACACCCTGAATTGGCGGTATACGTGGGGGTTTCCCAACAAGCTCGATTCGCAAGTACACCCTTGGGGGCATTGGCCTGCCGATGGCAACCCTACCGCCCCCGACCATCTTTATGCCCTACTTCCGGTAGTAGCTCCTGCTGGAGACTTGGCAATGCCCCTCGCCGATTATGCCCGATTTATACAGCAAAACCTGTTAGGCCTTGACGACAAAGATGACTACCTCAGCAGAGCACATTATACCTATCAACATTATGGCCTAAGCCCCTACAGCCTCGGATGGGCCAACTTTTTGCTCGAACACGACAGCCGTGTAAGTTTTCATAATGGTAGTGCCGGTACTTTTTTCTGCCAAACCTATTTGTATCCCGATGAGGGCTTTGGAATAATTATTATGTTTAATGAAGCCGCTTCCCAACAAATTCAGGCTTTAGAAAACTTTCGGGAAGCCCTTATCCACGCACTGTACCGATAAAAGGTATTTTCCTTGGGATACAGCCTTTTTTGAGTACGCCTTTAGAGCTTGTCTAAAATTCTCTTCATCGACACCAAAACGCCGCTTTTTGGCTGCTACTTCGTTAAAAATACTCGTCGTAGCCATCCCACGATTAAAATCGTGGGCTATATATAACGCGCCTGCGCTTTTTGCCCTAGTATCAGCGCAAAAACCAGCTGTTTTGAGAGTGCCGCGCTGAAAGTTTAGACAAGCTCTTAGGTCAGCGCAGACAATGGTACAACAATACACTTAGCATCAGAAATCGTATAGTCCAAGCAGCTGTCCGGTAAGCATTTGCGCGAATCAACTCCCGAATGCGCCCTTCGTGAAAGCCTTCAGTCTCCAGTAGGTTGTGTATTGGAATAGCCCAGAAAAAAGTAACACCCCAAATAAACAGAGTAAGCGCCAACAAGGCTAGTGCCGCAACTAAAGACACCTGAGCGCCTGCCAGCCATACCAACAACAACGAAAGCCCTAGCTCTATCACCATCGGAACGGCTACGACATAGCCCGTGCCTTGGGTATGAAAGGCGTGGAAATTGGGGAAATCTTTGGGACTGATTTTGAGGAAAATAGGATAATGTACTACTTGGATATACCAGATAAACCCCGTGAACAAGGTGGCCATCAAGTGATTGGCAAAGAGCACTTGCAGTTCCGTCATCATAGGGCAAGGATTGCTTGATGTATAGCCAGTACCTGAGGAATGACCAGTTGCTGGTCGTCATTGTGGATGATCCAATCCGCACGCGCACACTTATCGGCTTCGTTCATCTGCTTGGCAATGATTCCTGCTATTTCGGCTTCGCTGCGCTGTGGGTCTCGGTGGCGAATACGGCGAATCCGTAACGCTTCGGGAGCAAATACCGTAATGACCTTGTCGAGGTCTTGATAGCGCCCCGACTCAAACATCAAAGCAGCTTCGTTGAGGGTATATGGAGCCTTGTTTTGGGTTTGCACCCAAGCCCGATAATCTTCCCCTACCCTTGGGTGTACAAGCGCATTGAGTGTGGCAATGTGCTGGGTGTCTACAAAAACCGTTTTGGCCAGATATGCACGGTTGAGCGTGCCATCAGGGAAGTAACTCTCTGTGCCAAAGGCTGCTTTGACCCCTTCTACTAAGGTTGCGTCGTGGCTCATCAACCATTTGGCACGCTCATCGGCGCTATAGATAGGGATACCTAGAGCGGCAAATACCTTACAAACGATACTCTTGCCGGCACCTATACCGCCGGTGATGCCTATTTTCTTAACGCTTGTCATAAGCTGTTACTTTGATAAAGGTAGCGCTGCGCGGGTTGCGCACACCATAGGGCACTTGAAGTTTGATCTCGACTTGCTTGTTTTCAGGGTCGTAGCGCTCAAAGTCTGCTACAGCTCTGAAGGCCGCATAATCTATCTTATCTTTATTCTTTTTGCGGTATTCAAATATCACAGGCAGTTCGTTGCGCTCAAGCTCGAAGGTAGCATTGGGAGGGACGGCATTTTTGACTACCGGCACGGTATACTGCCCTACAATAAACTCGTCGACTTCAAAGTAGATTTTGACACTTTGCTGCTCTAGTTGGAGCAAACTTTTCTTGTCGTTATCAAACAATATCTCCAGCGGTACTTCTTCATTAAAGACAGAGTCAATCTTGCGTTTGGGCAGGTTGACATACAGCTCATCGGGATACTGCCCCACCAGCGAAGCCGGGCCGCTCAGCGTGATTTCCTTGGGGTCTATCTGGATACTGGAGGTGATGTCATAGTTAGAAGACAGGCGTAAAGAAGCGGGGTTTAGCTTGATTTCTAGGGACTTGCGTGCTTTCCGGTCAAAGGTCAGTAGTTCTACGCTTGAAAAATTCAGAATATCCTGCACAACCATATCCTTGGGCATTCCCCCAAGCATTGCAGCATTGAGCTCTGCCTTGTCTAACTTGACCAAGTAGTGCCCTGTTTTGGGGTTGCGCGAAAGGTGGTAGTGTTGGTGATTGTTAGGTTTTTTGCCATAGTTTTCTAAGTCTATGGTAGCTTCCAAGGCTGCTTGGTTGAGGTATAACCCTGCTTGATAGCGCAAAAAAGCCCAGCCGCTACTCTGTACCCGCACCTCGAAGTTGGTGGGGAGGTCCTGTAGAGGCACAAACTTATTGTTGTTGAAGCTGATTTCTATCGGGAACCGGATGGTCAGGTCGCGCTTTTTGTTCAACTCATTGAGCATCCAAAGAGCTGCCGCCACCAAGATGGAGATGCTCAAGGCCCTGTAATCCACGTTTTTGAGTGGAAGCAACAAGGCCAGCAGTTGGCCGGTATTTTTGAAAAATTGCTTCATACGAAATCAAGTCTGATGGGCTATAAACTAACCGCCGCTATCCATAAAGCTCCTCGATGTGGCACGCAGCCAAAATGCCTTGCTGCCTTCCAAAAGGCTGGTGCTTGCCTATCTGTAATATGAAAGACAAGCACTTGGCGCATAGGCAACGTTATTTTTTCTCTGTATTGAGTTTTTGGGTGGCTTCCATCGACACAGCCGAGCGCTCGATAGTCAGTCGCGTACCCTTGTCTACTTCTAGGGTGAGGGTGTTTTCTGCCAACTCTACAATCTTGCCATGAACCCCCCCAATGGTAATCACCATAGTGCCCTTGGTCAATTCACTCAAGAATTTTTGTTGTGCTTTTTGTTTTTGAGATTGCGGGCGAATCATAAAGAAGTAAAACACCAAGATGATGCCACCAATAAAAACGAAATTGGTAATGAGGCTTTGAGTGGCATTGGGAGCCGCCTGAAGTAGTAAAGAAGTAAGGGTCATATTTTTTAAGAGTGAATGATGAAGTATGAACAAACGACCAGCCCTGCCGCTATATGGGGCAGGGTTTTAGGTCTTGGGGTATCAAATTGGTCTACACAAGATACTACTCCACCTTGATAGGGCCTTTCATATCGGCAGTAGTGTTGATGTTGGCCTTGATGGTCAGTTGGGTAGTGGCAGGGTCTGTGTTGGCATAGAGTGTGATACGCTTCATCTGATTGCCACTCTTGCCTACGGCGCTAAACTCTACCTCTATTTCTCCGCTAGCACCGGGTGCAATTGGCTCACGTGGCCACTTGGGCACGGTACAGCCACAGTCGGCTTGCGCATTGTTGATAATCAAGGGAGCATCACCGCTGTTAGTAAACACAAAAACATGTTTGACTACGTCTTGAGCACCAATCATGCCAAAGTCGTGGCTGCTTTCGGCAAAGCTGATAGCTGCTACTCCGTTGGCAGGCGACTGTGTATCAGCTGCTTCTGAGTTAGCAACTGCTTGGGTGTTATCGCCACTTTGGGCTTCGCTGCCGCAAGCTTGCCAAGTAAAGGACAGGGCGGCCAAGGCCAAGGCATATACAAAGGACTTCTTCATAAGAGGATCTAATAACGATAAACGATAAGGTCTGGACATTGGGTTGCCACAAAGAGTGCTGTCAAGTACTTATTGATGACAGACAAATTTAGCTGTTACAACCGTCTTTTGCAAGCCTTTGATAAGTTAGGCCGCCTGTATGAGAGGCGGCTCTTGTCAAGGATTCTAGACTTGGGGTTTCCCTTGTTTGATTTTATCCATAAACACGTCGATATCCTCTATCAGGCGTTCGGCCTGCTCTCGGGTTTCGTCAATGATTTTCTGCCCTTCGGTCTTGGCTTCGTTCATAACCTCCTCCTTGTCGCGGAGTAGGTCTTCGATAAAGTCGGCCAATTTATCCCGTGATTTAGAGAGCTGAAAGCTCAGCTTGTCGCGGGTTTGTCGACCCTTGTCAGGAGCATATAAAATACCGAGCACAGCTCCGGTAGCCGTACCGGCCAGAAATGCGGTAATGATAGCAGTTGCTTTTTTCATATCTGTAAGAGAAAAGTACTGATGGGTATGAGGTATAGGTTTTGTTGCTTTTGCAGCAGATAGATAACGATTTATTTGTTGTCAATCAAGCCTCGACCGCTTTTTTTGATTCTCCCCTCCTGTTGTAAGGTTTGGGCGATGGCATCTAAAAGTCCATTGACAAACTGCTTGCTTTTGGGCGTACTATACATTTTGGAGAGCTCGATATACTCGTTAATGCTGACCTTAATGGGTACACTCTGAAATTGAATCATCTCACACACAGCCATTTGCACAATAATCCGGTCTATCATCGCTAAGCGATCCAAATCCCAGTTGGCAGCGTGGGCACTGATACTCTGGTCTATTTCTTTCTCTAGGCTAATGCACTGTCGGTAGAGGTCTTGATAAAAAAACTGGTCTTCGTCCCAGTTTTTGGATAAGGGTTGCAGGGCGAAATCTTCTAAATCTTCGGGAGTAAGTGTTTTGAGCGTCTTGATGACCATACTCTGAATCACTTTTTCGTTTTCGCTCCAGTAGAGGTCTTTTTCCTCGAAAAACTTGGCCGCTATATCGCTTTTGAAGGCAATCTTGCGCAGCAGGTGTAACACAATATTGAGCTCTTCTTCAAAGCTGGGTTGTATCAGAGCTTGGTATTTTTTGTATTCTTCGTCGGTTTTGAAGGCCACACGGTAAAAATCCTTGACAAACTCCATCTGAGCTTTCCAAGTAACTTGGCGGCGTTCGATTTCTGTTTTGAGGAGCTTGTGTTTGGCCAAGGCTGCCACCACCGGGTTGTGTTGGAACTTAAAATCGCTGGGATTGTAGGTATAGAGCAGCGTATTGTTTTGATTGCGTTCGCCCTCTGCGCTTACCAAGTTGGCAATTTCCAAAGGTAGCTGCAATAAAAGCAAGTAGATATCGTAGATTTGCTCTATTTGTCGGGAGAGATGCTTTTCAAAATGGCTGATGCCTTGACGGTGTTCAGCCTTATAAAACTGCATTGCCTCGATAGCTGCGGCGCGTATGGCCGGTGGGGTATCTGGGGCAAGTTGGAGTTGCGATTTTTCAAAATTTTCGGCAAAAAGTGTTGTAGCCGCTGCTATCTCGGCCTTGAGCTGTTCGGCATCCTTGCGATCTTCGTCCCAATCAGGAGTAAGGTTTTGGGCAATCAAATCGGCAGCCATCTGATAATCGGCTTTACGGGCTTGGGCGAGGGCATACAAGGCTTGCATCACTTTGATGCGCAAATATCTTCTGTTTAACATCGACTATAAGGGTGGGAATATCAAGAATATACACGCGGGCGCTTGACCTTGGGGGTTGGTCGGGCAGCAATAAGCCTACAAAGGTAGGCATTTTTTCGCTCTCGGCCTTGATACGCCCACAATAGGGTTTTTGTAGTAAAAATAAATTTTGATTAACTACCTGATTATCAAATTATTATACCCAAACAAAATTGGTTTGGGGAATATATCCACTGAAAATCAAATCCTGTCAATCTCAAATCTTGTGAGTCTTGGTATACCTTTTGACGCTTTCGCGATTTTGTCGCTAAAGTCATATACCCTTCCTTATTATTGATAAAGTGCCAGCCGAGTTAGAAAATGCTCAGTGGAATGTGAGCGCTGCATTACGCCGGTTTGCGACAAAAATACAGGATTTCATCCTTAGGCAAGGCATACTGCTGTACTTGGTCGGGGGGTAGCTCTTGGGCATATTGCCTTTCGGTAACCTCAAAGCCAGCCTTTCGGAGGCGCTCGGGGTAGTCTAGCCCATAAAGCCGGACGTGGTCTTCTTGGCCATAAGCCTCAAAACGCGCTTGGGCACTCTGGATAGCAGGGTCTTCGAAAGTAGTAACAAGACTATAGTCCATAGGCGATTGGATGATTGCCCAGCCTTGTGGACGCAACACACGCAAAATTTCACCCATAGCCTGTAGGTCGTCGGTTACGTGCTCCATAACGTGATTGCAAAATACGACATCAAAAGCCCCTGCTTCAAAAGGCATCTGATGAATATCCATATGGATTTGCGCCAGCGGCGACTCCAAATCAGCGGTGATGTAGTCTAAGTTTTTCATTCGCTCAAATCGGTGAATAAAGCAGACTTCTGGCGCGATATGTAGTACACGCAGTGGTTTTTCAAAAAATGGGGTCTCTTGTTTCAAAAAAAGCCACATCAGCCGATGGCGCTCTAGCGCTTGGCAACTGGGGCATAGCGCTTGCTCGCGGGCAGCCTTGCCACGCCCGTAGGGTAAAAATTTGCGGAACTCTGTCTCACATACAGGGCATTGTACGCCTTTGCCTCTATAAAAAAGCCCCAAAATGCGCAAGGCTAGCGGGCTGATGAGTTGTAGGTATTTGCGGGGGATAAAGCGGATGACCCAGCTAATGATGCGTTTCATAAATTCGCTCAGACAATGTTAGGCTGACAAAGGTAGTATATTTTGCACATAAAAAAAGAGACGCAAAACCTTGTTTACGCCTCTAAACGTTAGATGTTTTAGTCGATAGCCTAACGCTTGATTTTGATTTTGTCGAGTTGTTGTTTTACTTCTTTGATTTTCTCACCTGCTTCTTTGATACCTTCGGCAGAAGTTTTGACAGCTTTGGGAACGGTAGGCAGCATCACCAAAATGCCGATAATAACCGCAAAGAGAAATAAAATATTCGCAAACAGTGCCATAGGTTGCATTAATTTTGGTGTGATAAAATTTGATACAGTGTCTTTTGGGGATGAATACATCCTTACAGTTTTGAAGTAAACAACAAAGAACGCAAAAAGGTCACGACAAAATTATTTTTGATGTAACATTTTCTCCTCTAGCCAGGGCTTTGCTTTTGTGGAGGCGCTCTTTTCCAACAACCTTACGCCTGTGTTCAGGCCATAAAGCCGTGTGGGAGCAGCAACTGTTCAAAAAAGCCCCCGATTTGTCGTTGGCGGTCTACTAAATGAATTTCCAAAATCCAATGGCGTGTTTGCCCCTTGCTGTCGGGTTCAAAAATATCTTGGTGGTTATCGGGATGGATATAATGATTTTTGAGCTCCGGGGGCAGTTTCTCGTGGGGAAAGTGGCCAATGATATGTCCGGCTATTTCACCTCCAAACTCCAAGCCGTAGTCTTTGGCCATAGTGAGGGCTTGCGCATACAAGGCCGCGCCGGTAAGTTGCTCTTGTTGATGGACAAAATCGCGCAGTTGATACCACATATCCTCCACCGCTTGGCTAATCCAGTACTTGTAAGGGTCATCTCCCAATACATAAGTACGCCCAAAGTCGGCCTCCCATTCATCGAAAATAGGGCCAAAATCAAGGAAAACAAGGTCGTCATCTTGCAGTGTAAGATTAGGAGGGTTTTCGTCGTACGGACATAGGGTATTGACTCCGGCTCGTACAATGCGTTTATGCCAATATTTCTGGATACCAAACATCTCATCAGCCAATGAGTAGATGGCCGTGTTGAGTTCTTTCTCGCTCAAGCCGGGGCTGAGCAGGCCGCGTGTTTCGATTTCGGTAAAAAGCAGGGCGGCTTTTTGCTCTGCTTCGACAAGTGATTTGAGGGCGGAGTTGCTGTGCATTTTTCTAACGAAAAAGGTCTTTTATGAGAATTTGCCCTGATTTTGGGCTCAGGCTTGCTGTCGGTATAGTCCAAATATTTTTTGTCTATCCCTTTGCAAAAGTAAGGTATTTGAAACTTTTCGGCACACAAAATGCAAGTACAAGCAAGTATATTTCTTTTTTTGTGCGTAATTTGGCCGCATCGCTGGTAAGACATACCCCTAGATTTATCGCTTTTCTTTTTTTACGTTGTGTTCGATGACCTTGATAAGCCCCACCCCTCCTTATTTTACGGATTATGACCAGGCCACGGAGGCCGTGGTAGCGCTAGAAGCGCACCGGGTGGTGTATGCCAATGCCTTGGCCAAAGCATATCTGGGAGCCGAAGCACTGCTAGGGACAGCTTGGCACTATTGGATGCCCACAGCACGAAGCACAGCCTTTCTATTGGCGCTAAAGCGGGGCTTGCTGCGCCAAAAACAAGGGGCTTGGTTACAAGTATACTTCCATTGCGAGCCCACCCCCGAAGGATTTTTGTTGTTGCGCTTTGAGCCAATGACCCATATCCCTCCAGCCATTCAGCAACAAATACAAAAAGCAGATGTTGCGCAACACCCTGTTTTTGGAATCCGATATGGCGTTATTCAATACCTCAACGAAGCCGCGCTCAAGTTGCTTTGTTATAGCCACGAATTAGAGATAATGGGTTGCGCTTGGCGCGAGATTGTACACCCCCAAGGGCGCAGTATGACACAGCTCCACCTCGAAGCCCTACAAAACTATCCCGAAAACGCCGAGACAACCCCGCAACATATCGCCTTGATAGGCAAGACCCAAGTACTCGTACACGCCTCGTATCAAGCCGCTAGTGTGCTCACACCGCTACAACGTTGGGTGTTTGTGTCTTGCCAAGACCTCTCGGAGCAGCTCGAACAACTTCAGGAAGCCCCGCCGCCTCTGCATTACCTCCATCAACACGCCCCTATCGGTATCTTGCACGTAGCCCAAGGTTACATCAAAAGCAGTAATCCTTATTTCGACCAACTAATATTTCCATTGCCGGGAACAGGGCAACTCTTTTTGGATTTGCTCTGCCCCGAATCACAACAAAACCTGCTCCAACACTGCCAAGAAATCAAACAAACCGGTCAAGCAATTCCTGTACACCTTGCGCGGCTTTGCCTGCCCCAAGGCGATGTAAAATATGTAGAGTTGAGTGGGGTTTGCCTCGAAATGCAAGAAGAACACCTTAGCGAAGCCTTGATTTTTATGCGTGATGTCTCTCAAAGACACGCCAGCGAGCAAAACCTCTCCCGCTTCCGAAAGGTGATGGACAATATCGGGGAAATGCTTTTGGTCATTGATGGAGAAACTGGCCGTATCCTTGATGCCAACGCAACCGCCTGCCAAGTTTTAGGCTACTTGCACGAAGAGCTGTTAGACCAGCCCATCGGCCTAATAGAGGTCTCCTACCCCATCCAAAGCCCCGAACAATGGCAGCAAGAGGTCGCTCATATCAAAAGACTCAACAATTTTATCTGGGTCGTAGATGGCATACACCGCCGCAAAGATGACAGCCGCCTGCCAACAGAAATATCGCTCAAACACGAAAAATTCAATGACCAAGACCTCATCATTATGGTGAGTCGCGACGTAAGCGAACGACACGAGTCGGAGGCCAAACTCAACCGTACCTTACAGTCGCTTAAATCGCGCAATTTTGAGCTAGACAACTTCGTATATAAAGTCTCCCACGACTTGCGTGCGCCGCTGGCATCTATCATTGGCCTGCTGGAGTTGGCCCGCGAAGAGAACGAGCAGCCCGGCATCGCCCAATACCTCAAAATGATCACGGAGAGTGCCCAAAACCTTGACAAGTTTATCCGTACTATTTTGGCCTACTCCCAGTCCTTGAATAAAAAACTTCATTACCAAACTATTGATTTTGCCGAGCTAGTCCAACGTGTGGTCAATGACTTGCAATACCTGCCCTACGCCACCCGCATACGGGTAGAGCTGATAGAAGACCCACAATCCTTACCTCTTTACAGCGATGTTTTCCGGCTCGAAATAGCGCTACGAAGCGTTATCGCCAACAGTATCCAATACCAAGATTTCAACAAAAACGAAAGCCATATCCGCATCCAACTACGGGTGCATAGCGAGCAAGCCCACATCACCATCACAGACAACGGCTTGGGAATAGACCCTGCACACCTACCCAAGGTTACGGATATGTTTTATAGGGGCAATGAGCGCTCCAAAGGCGCGGGGCTGGGCCTCTACCTGAGCGGTGTGGCACTCGAAAAGCTAGGCGGCACGCTTCATATTGAAAGCAAGCTTTTTGAGGGTACACGTGTCAGTGTTTACTTGCCTAACCACGCATCAGGGGGAATCTAGCCAGTCTGATTGTTTTAGAAGGGGGCAAATCACAGCGCCTGTTCCATTTTGCGTTCTCAACTAATGGTAGGCACTACGCCCTCCTTGAACCCTACTGATAGCCTTGCGCCTGCATCTGAAATAGCTCGGCATATAATCCATTTTGTGCCAACAAGGCTTCGTGTGAGCCAAGTTCTACCGGACTTCCCTTTCTCAAAACAAGAATGCGGTCTGCCATCCGAACCGTCGAAAAGCGGTGCGAAATCAGTACAGCTGTCTTTCCTTTGGTTAACTCAGTAAATCTCACAAACACCTCATACTCAGCTCTAGCATCGAGAGCGGCAGTAGGCTCGTCGAGCACCAATACAGGCGCATCACGCATATAGGCACGTGCGAGGGCTATCTTTTGCCACTGCCCCCCTGAGAGATCTACCCCTTGGTCAAAGCGTTTGCCCAGCCGCTGGCTATAGCCTTGTGGCAAGTGCTCGATGACCTCGTCGGCAAGGCTGCGCTGGGCGGCATTTTCGATGCGCGGCTGTTCGGTACGCGCCTCAATCTTCCCAACGGCAATATTTTCGGCAGCGTTAAGCTGAAAGCGGACAAAGTCCTGAAAAATAACCCCTATCAGCGCCCTGTATGCATCGGGCTGATAGCGCCGTATGTCTATCCCATCGAGCAAGATACGCCCTTCGCTGGGGTCATAGAGGCGTGTGAGTAGCTTGATGAGGGTTGTTTTGCCGGCTCCGTTCTCCCCTACCAACGCCAGCTTTTCACCAGCTTTGAGTGTAAACGACACCCCTCGGAGCGCCCAAATATCACTGTTGGGATAACAAAAGCCCACGTTTTCGAACACAAACCCTTCGTCAATCTGCTGTGGTAGGGGTAAAAAATCTCCTTCAGCAGGCATTGTAGGAGCGATGGCCAAAAAATCAAATAAATCTTGTAGGTATAGAGCGCTTTGGGTCATCGCCGAAAAGCGGCTCAAAATACCCTGTAGCAAGGTTTGCATTTGGCTGAAAGCCCCCGCCAAAAAAGTCAGTGTGCCGATACTGATACTCCCCCCCAAGGCCGCAATCAGAATCACAAGGTAGGCTCCATAGTAGGCCAACAAGGTTAGCAAGCTAAAGAGCATCCCCCATGCTGCCCTACGGATGGCGAGGGCGCGGTTGGCGAGGTAATAGTTATGTGCTAGGTGCTGGAAACGCGCCGTGATAAACTCCGATAGGCCGAAGTTTTTGACCTCTTTGGCCGTTTCGTCGCTTGCACCGATATAGCGCAGATAGTCCAGCTCACGGCGCTCCGGTGTCCAGCTGCGGGCCAGTGAGTAGCCATAACGGTTGAAGTAGTTTTCGTTCCAAAAAGCCGGCATTACGGCCAGTAATAGTAGGCCTACCAACCAAGGGCTGAAAGCCCAAAGCCCTCCCAACAGAAAAACGACTGTAACCAACTCCTGTACCTGCCCAAAAACTTGGCCCATTAAGACTGTCCGCCCAACAGTTTGACGACGGGCACGCTCCAATTTGTCATAAAAAACCGCATCTTCAAGCTGCGCCAAGTCTAGCCTGCCGCTGTGCTCCATCAGCTGTACTGAACTTTGATTGGCAAATAAATCGCCCAGCAGGGCATCGGTGAGGGTAATGGCGCGGTTGAGCAACTCCGAGCAAGCGACCAATACGGCTTCCAGTATTACCCACTGCCACAGCGCCGTGGCTTGTGTCCAGTCGGCTTGTGGGCTGAGCCGCACCACTTCGTCAATAATCAACTTGCCCACCCACAAAATGGCCAAGGGCAAACCCGACTTGCACAAACGCAGGAACATATGCGCCCCTGCCAAACTAGGTGAGGCCTGCCATACCATTTTCAAAAACGGAACAATCAGCCGCAAGGCTTCGAGGCTCTCTCGCCAGTTGGGTGCATCGGTAGCGGGCTGCTCAGGACGTACTTTTTCTCTTTTTGCCATAAAATCAACTCAAGGTGTGGAGGCAAAACAAGAATCGAGGCCAATTGGTGCATCCATCGGGGCATTTCTGGTTTTTGCCACTAATGTACTTGTTTTGACGCACAGGATTCTCGATATACATTTATATCAAGATTTACGATTTACTTGGTTTGAAGATGGATAGAATTTAATATTCTTGTATGCCGCTGGGCATTTTTGACTTTCGTCGTTGTTGTACTCATTTTCCCCCTTTGTTATTGAAGCAAAGAACGCAAACATTGTGGGTTTGATGTGTTCTTATAGGGCTCTTTGCGCCTGCCCTTCATCATCGGCATCTAAGGTCGGTGCTGCCTACTGTCCTTATATTCCTTCAAAAGTTTTTTCAAAGTACTCTCCACATATGCGCCGTTTTTGGGATGTAATCTGCCGAATAAGATATGGACAAAGTCAATCATCGTCCAAATAAGTAAACCCCCAAAGGTCAAGGTCTGCACGACTCCTTGCCAAGTATATCCGAGATAATAACGATGGAATCCAAACATTCCAAAAAACCCACAAAGAATTAGCGCCCTAAACCAGAACTTATGTTGCAATAGTTTTTTACCCTTGCCTGTTCTTTTGATATCTTTCTTAGGCTGCTGTAACTGTTTTACAGACTCAGTATTGGGTTGGGGATGCAGGTCTGTCCAAGCAACAGGAGTGTGTTTGGTTATCTGCCTGATACCTACCAAGGAGTCTGGGGGTGATAAAGTTAGGGTAGCCGCACTGGCAACCACATCTAAGCCCAATAGTACACTACAAAGATGTATAAAGATGGTGCTTCTAAACATACGGTATTGTTATTTAGCCCATAATGATTACAAGCAAGAAACTGAATTTCAGGTTCTTATCCAAATTATACCAAATTTATACGCCAATGAACATTTTGGAGAAAGTAGCTCGGAGCTCCAGCTCCGAGACAAGTGAGGCCTCATTTTGGGAATACAATGAGACTTAGCCCATAGTTTTAGCGCTTGTCTAAATTTTCAGCGTGGCGCTCAAAAACACTGCTTTTTGTGCTGATACTAGGCAAAAAGCGTAGGCCTTGTGTTTAGCCCACGATTTTAATCGTGGGAAGGCTACGGCGAGCATTTTTAATGAATTAGCAGCCAAAAAGCAGTGTTTTGGTGTCGATGAGGAGAATTTTTAGAGAAGCTCTTAACTATGGAGTTTGAAAAATATCCAGTGGCGTGGATGAGACATAAGCCTCAGTGAGGTTTGGAAACCGACCAGTGGTGCGGCCATACCCTTGGCTTCTCATAGTCTCGCAAATACGTTGCTTTTTTTAAAAATGTTGTTTTCTACCTATGTTACCGCAACTGCGTTGCTAACAAATCCCCGAAGGGGGTAATACCGTTGGAGACTGACTACCCAAAATAAATAAGCTATCCTCCGTTTACAAAAAACACAATTAGCTAACTCTGGGTGGCTTTTTTTGAATACCCCCCTTATTCGCAACACACTTCATCACAAATAAGATAGTGTATTATGTTTTTTCACCCATTTTTATTTGGAAAGCTGTTTCAAAAATAAGAACTTGCCAAGCATCATACTACTCCCCCCCCAGTCTCTAGTTATGGCTGTTTCTTCCCCTCCTTATCAATACGAAGTCGCCATTATTGGCGCTGGTTTTTCGGGTTTGGCGATGGCGGCTCGCCTCCAAGAGGCAGGGCAACGCTCTTTCGTGATTTTGGAACGCGCCAACGAAGTAGGGGGTACTTGGCGCGACAATACCTACCCTGGCTGCGCCTGCGATATTATGTCGCACCTCTACTCGTTTTCGTTTGCGCCCAACCCCCATTGGTCGCGTATGTACCCCCAACAACCCGAAATACTGGCGTATCTCAAAAGGTTTACGGATCACTACAGTTTGCGCCAACACCTGCGCCTTGGGACAAGCTTGCTTGCTGCTCATTTTGAACAAGACGGGGGCTACTGGAAGCTACAGGCTGCTGATGGGCAGATTTTCACGGCTCGAACTGTTGTAGCAGCCTTGGGTCCGCTCAATCGCCCACACTACCCTGATATACCAGGGTTAGCTGATTTTCAGGGGGAAGTGTTTCATTCTGCCAAATGGAACCACACATATGACTTGGAGGGCAAACGCATCGCTGTAATTGGCACTGGAGCCAGTGCCATCCAGTTTGTGCCTCAGATAGCGCCTAAGGTATCGGCCTTACACCTGTTTCAGCGCAGCGCTCCTTGGATTATGCCCAAGCCCGACCGTGCTGTGCGGGCTTGGGAGCAACGCCTCTTCCGGCGTTTTCCGTTGACACAACGGCTTTTGCGCCACGCCATCTATTGGGCCAATGAGCTACGCGGACTTTTATTTATGGGGAATAAGACTATCCAACAATGGGGGCAGAAAAAAGCGCTTAAATACCTGCAAAAATCCGTTTCTGACCCTGAATTACGCCAAAAACTGACTCCCGACTATGCCATAGGTTGTAAACGTATTTTGATTTCTAATGATTATTATCCGGCTCTACAGCTCCCTCAAGTACAAGTACATACAGAGGGTATTGAGCGCATCACTGCCGATGCGGTCTGTACCAAGGCTGGGGAACGCCTCGCTGTCGATGCCATTATTTTGGGCACGGGCTTTGTCGCTGCTGACTTTGTGGTAGATATGAAGATTCGTGGGCTAGATGGCCAGAACCTATTTGACGAATGGCTGCGCACTGGTGCACAGGCCTACAAAGGCGCTACGGTGAGCGGATATCCCAACTGGTTGTTTTTGGTAGGACCTAATACTGGCGGTGGGCACAACTCTATCGTCCATATCGCCGAATCACAGGTGGCCTATGCAATGTCCTACCTCGAATACTTGCGACAGCAACCCAACGGCGCATATCTTGACCTAAAAGCCGAAGCACAAGCCGCCTATAATGTCGAGCTACAGCAAAAAATGCAACAAACCGTGTGGCTATCAGGATGTAAGAGCTGGTATCTCAACCAAGCCGGGCAAAACACTACGCTCTATCCAGGGCTGAACTACCAGTTCAGGCAGATTACCGCAAAGTTTGATAATCAGGCATATACCCTAAAGACAAACACACAAACCACCCTAGCCACAATAGGGTAAAGGCTGTATTTTGAGAACAATTCCATAGCAAAGACTGTTGTCTTGACATAACAATTAGTAACTTAGTAGACTATTGACAAAAAACATTCGGTTTAGTTGTTGTTTCAAACAATTAAATTGTGTGTCTGTAGAACTTGACTACTTACCTCCAATTCACCGTTTTTATGTATTTATCGGTATTGCTACACGCGATGCAACCCCTATCCGACGGGGGGTATCCTTACCGCGAAACAGACCTCTCTCAAACTATAGCAGAGCCTTGGAATGCTATTTCTTCCCTCCTTTTTCTGATACCGGTGGTGTATTGGGCTTATAAATTGCGCGGTCGTTATCACCAACACTGGTTTTTGAGTTTGGCCTTGCCTCTCTTGTTCTTGGGCGGTATAGGCAGCGCCCTGTTTCACGCCTTCCGTGTATCACCTTGGCTGCTTTGGCTCGATGTAGCGCCTATCTTGGTATTGACGATGGCTCTGAGTGTGTATTTTTGGCTCAATGTAACCAAGCGGTGGGAATATGCTGCCGGTATCATCACAGTCTTTCTGATAGTACAATACCTCAATAGCACTTACATTGGGGGGCATACTGCCACTAATATTAGTTATTTTTTGCGGGGAACGGTAATGTTCTTACCTGCTGTGATGTTGATGTACCAATCCAAATTCAGACACGCGCCCTACCTCCTGTTTGCTATCGGGAGCTTTATCTTAGCCTTGGTTTTCCGCTACATTGATGTATATGTGCATATTTCTTGGATGCCTATGGGTACTCACTGGCTATGGCATACTGCTACTGCGGTCGGTGCTTGGCTCTTGGGAGAATATGTATACCATACCGACTTACAGTTCAATGCGCGGAAGCGTATCCGAAGTCAAGGAAAAATTCACCTCAAAAAATCTAAAGTCCTTGTAAATCAATAATGTCTACACTGTTACCCTTGTAAACACCGTTGTTTTTAGTGGCAAATATCCCTGCGCGTCTTCCGAGTTTTGACGGTTGGATTGTGCGCAGCTGTGCGGTTGTCGCTACTTTTTCAAAAATGTTCGGTGGCGTTTGTTACTGTTTTGCGCCTTGGTAAAGTTTTGTTATTTTTGGCCTTAGAGCTTTATCAAAAATGTACTTTCTTGCTCTACAAACATCAATGCAAGCTCTCTGGCTTCGTTGAAGTAGATACAGGGCTAGCATTAGCCTTTTGAGATTAGGCTCTTTTAGACCTCGTTTTTTATCATTGGCTCGCCTACACAATGGCTCACGCACACTCGGGCAACACAACATCTCCAACGGAATGTTGCCACCATCATCACTCTTCGGAGGGAACACATTCTCCCCTAACACACAAAG
Organism: Eisenibacter elegans DSM 3317; assembly: GCF_000430505.1. NCBI lineage: Bacteria > Pseudomonadati > Bacteroidota > Cytophagia > Cytophagales > Microscillaceae > Eisenibacter > Eisenibacter elegans. The sequence goes on from NZ_KE387153.1 coordinate 117,352, forward strand.
CCCCTACACACATCCATAGCGCGTGTGGGCATCAGCATAGCGTCAGTGATAACCTTTGGGTGGCTTTTTTGCTCAACCTCAGCTTTACGCTGATAGAACTTGTGGGGGGCTTGTGGACCAACTCCATCGCCATTCTGTCTGATGCACTACACGACCTAGGCGACACACTCAGCATTGGCTTGGCCTTATTTTTGGAAAGACGTGCGCAAGCCCCTGCCGACGAGCGCTTCCATTTTGGATACCGGCGTTTGTCGGTCTTGTCAGCTTTTTTGACAGCCGGGGTGCTCTTGGTGGGCAGTATCGGCATTTTGTGGGTGGCTATCCCTCGTCTGTGGCAGCCCGAAGCTGTACACGCCCCAGGAATGGCAGCCTTGGCGGTATTGGGCATTGTAGTCAATGGTGTGGCGGTATTGCGCCTCAAGCGCGGCCACAAACATTCGCTCAACCAGCAGGCCGTCAGGCTACATTTACTAGAAGACGCGCTGGGCTGGGTGATTGTCTTGCTTGGCAGCTTGGCTATGTGGGTCTGGGGTTTGCCTTGGCTCGACCCGCTGCTCTCTATCGGTTTGGCTTTGTATATTTTGCGTAATGCTGCCCGGACAGCCTACAAGAGCTTGCTCTTGATGATGCAGGCTGCTCCTACTCAGGTAGATACAACGCTATTGCGCCAGCAACTGGCCTCCCTGCCCAATGTGTTGTCGGTTAGCAAGCTCCAACTTTGGAGCTTCGATGGGGAGCATCACGCGGCCATCCTGAGCCTAGAGACTCAGGCTCCCCTATCAGCCGAAAACCATCGGCAGCTCTACCAATCAGCAGAAGCGGTTTTGCAAAAAGCGGATATCATCATGCCCCACATCAGCATCATCCCCAAAGAGCCACACCAAACCTGAATATTTTCGCACCTCAGATGACCTTACTTTATGCTCAACCTATTTCGTGCACAAGCCTTCTATAAACCTACTTGGCGCTCTCGATTGATATTCGTTCTCGAAAGCAGCTTTCTTATTGGGGTTTTGTTATTGAACAACCGATTCAATAATTTTATCAAAACCTATCTCCACGTTCCCGAGAAGTTTTTGCAAGCGCTGGCTTTCTTTCTTATTTCGGGGCTTATTATCAACTTTAGCCGCTTGGCCATCTTGCAGTTTTATGTGCAAGGCAACCAACGGGTAGGGCTTCGGAGCAATTTTGTCTTGGGTATCAACCGCATTGCGTCGTTGTTGTTTTATGTGATGATTTTTCTGACCTCCCTGTTGCTTTTTGAGGTCGATGTACGGCAGTTGTTTACCTCCTTGAGTATTGTGGCGGCAGCCTTGGCCATCACCCTCAAAGACTATATCAACAATGTTATCAATGGCTTAATCATTATGTTTGCCGACCAGATATCGCTCAACGACTATATCGAAATAGATCAGCTCCGAGGGCGAATCATTGACATCACGCTGCTGAATGTGCACCTGGCTACAGACGATGATGAGCTGATTTATATTCCCAACACCACCGTGCTCAATGCCAATATCATCAACTATACCAAGAGAGCCATCAAGAAAATAAACTTTGAGTTCGAAATTGCTTATCCATACATTCACGACGTAAAACACCTAGAACAGTTCCTTATCGCGGCCATAGAGACAGAGCCGCGTTACCGTGCCTATATAGAGCCTAATAGCTACAACCTCAAAACAGTACAGATTTACAAAGACCACGCCCTGTTACGCTTTCAATACAACAGCCAAAGCACTGACAGAGACATCGAAATCAAAATCCGCCGGCGTATCGCCCGCAAACTCATCGAATATATTCACCGACAGAGCCAATAAATCGGGGCTTTTTTGCAAAATATCCCCCTTTGTGCGTAGTATTGCCGGCTCAATACAAAACCTGACACAATGATAAAATACCTTGTTTTTGACCTTGAGATGACCGGCCCAGAGCCAGGTTGGAACGAAATTATACAGCTAGGCGCTGTTTTGTGTGATGAGAACTGGAACATACAGGGTGAGTACCTCAGTGATGTTTATCCCGAAAATGAAGAAAGTTTTTCCATCCCTGCCCAACGTATACACGACCTCACTTGGGACGAACTACAAGATGCTCCTATGCTTCACGAAGTATTGGAAGACTTTGAGGATTGGATATTGGAAAAAATGGGTATTCAAGGGCGCAGTTCCCAGGACCGTAAGCGCCTGCGCAGCATTGTGATAGGCGGGCAAAGTGTGATGTATGATGTCAATTTCTTGCGCCACGCCTATAAAAAGGAAAAGCGCTCTTGGGAGTTTGCTTACAAACAACTGGACTTGCACAACCTCTCTTTCTTCTTGTTTGAAATCCTCAAAAACAATGGCATCGACACGCCACGCTCGCTCAGCCTGGGGGCTGTGGCAAAATTTTTTGGCTTTGAGCGTGAAGGCGAAACACACAATGCCCTAGAAGATGCCATCTTGACGGCCAAATGCCTCCAAAAAGTATTTGCCTATACCCAAACGCTAAAAATATAAGGGAAGACTCAAGAAAAATCTGGCCACAGAATGCCCCTACGGCGCTTTTTTAGCGCCATAGTTGTGTGCCCTAGGTAGAAAAAGGGTATTTGTTCAAAAAAGCCACTACAGTCGCACACCCTAGGCAGCTTTCCCCAAAATGTCCAGTGGTGTACCTCTGTGGTAATTGTGCTTTTGTCAAAAAACATTAAATTTGTCGTCTGAACAGGTCTCAACAAGAGGTCTGTCTTGAATCTATTTGGTTGAATCAAACAATTTATGGACACACGATTGCCTATTTTTGAGCGCCCCAATGTGCGCAAAGCTCTCGAAGACAGTTCTTTGGTAGGGCAGACCCTGACCCTTCGCGGCTGGGTACGTACAAAACGAGAAAACAAGAATGTTGTCTTTATCAATCTCAATGACGGCTCTACGCTCAAGAATATTCAAATCGTGGCCGACCCTACACAGCACGACGACGAGCTGTTCCGTAAAATTACGGTAGGGGCTAGCTTGGCTATCGAAGGTAAGCTTGTGCCTTCGCAAGGCTCCGGCCAAGCAGTAGAAATGGAAGCTGCCAAGATTGTACTTTTGGGCGAATCGCCCCAAGACTACGCCATACAGCCCAAGAAACACAGCCTAGAGTTTTTGCGCGAAAAGGCACATATGCGCTTCCGTACCAATACCTTCGGGGCAGTATTCCGCATCCGTCATGCCTTGGCCTTTGCCGTTCATCAGTACTTCCACCAACATGGGTTTTTCTACCTCCATACCCCCATCATCACTGGTTCGGATGCCGAAGGCGCAGGCGAGATGTTTAAGGTAACTACCCTACCTTTTGATAACCCACCCCGTGATGAAGAAGGACGCATCGATTTCCGTGAAGACTTCTTTGGCAAGCCCACCAATCTGACTGTTTCGGGGCAGCTCGAAGGAGAGCTTGGGGCTATGGGGCTGGGCTTGATTTATACCTTCGGGCCTACGTTCAGAGCCGAAAACTCCAACACAACCCGCCACTTGGCAGAGTTTTGGATGATAGAGCCTGAGATGGCTTTCTACGACTTACAAGACAATATGGAGCTGGCCGAGGACTTTATCCGCTCCTTGGTCAAGGGGGTATTGCGACACTGTACTGAAGACTTGGCCTTCCTCGATGCGCGTGCCGCAGAAGAAAACAACCAAAAACCCCAAGCCGAACGCAGCACCATGGGCTTGTTGGAGCGCCTGCAATTTGTAGCCGAAAACGCCTTTGCCCGCGTAACCTACACAGAGGCCATTGAGATACTGCTCAACTCTACGCCCCACAAAAAGAAGAAGTTTCAGTATCCTATACAGTGGGGGATTGACTTACAGTCGGAACACGAACGCTATCTGGTCGAAAAACACTTCCAAAAGCCGGTCATCGTATCTGACTACCCCAAGGACATCAAGGCCTTTTATATGCGCCAAAACGACGACGGCAAAACCGTCGCCGCAATGGACGTACTCTTCCCGGGTATTGGCGAAATCATCGGTGGCTCACAGCGCGAAGAACGCTACGACAAGCTCCGCGAGCGGATGCAGGCCATGCATATCCCCGAAGAAGAACTATGGTGGTACTTGGAAACACGCAAATACGGAACCGTACCCCACAGTGGCTTTGGGCTGGGCTTCGAGCGTTTGGTGCAGTTCGTAACCGGAATGGGCAACATCCGTGATGTGATTCCCTTCCCACGATACCCCAACGGAGCCGAGTTTTAAACAAAAACAGTCCTTTGTTTGATTCAAACAAGGTTTTATTTATACCTTTGCCATAGGTTACCCCATTGGACAATAACTCTTAAAACTATGAAAAAAACAGCACAAACCGCGCTTATGTTTGTAGCCGCTTTGTTTTTAAGCTTGAGCATCCAAGCACAAGAAGGCAATTTGTTGGCTATGAAAGACAAATCTGACAAGGACATCCTTAACGCTAAAAAGAACATCAAAGCCGCGACTTGGAAACGCCGTGGAGACATTCACCGCGACATTGCCAATGATCAAACCGGTATCTTCTTCAACGAAGTACCCGACGCGGTTTTTATTGCTTATGAAGCTTACAAAAAATCGAACGAGCTAGGCTCCAAGTCAGCTACTGCTGACCTTGCCGGCCTATACTATCCTGCGCTTCGCGCAGGGGCTATCTCTTATCAAGAAGACGAGTTTGAGCCCGCTTATCAAGCTTTCCGCTTGGCTTCTGAAGTAGCTCCCGACAGCCTCACTCCTGTAGTATATGCGGCTGATGTGGCTTATCGCCTCGATAAAACAGCCGAATACGAGCAGTTGATGCGAAAATCACTGGGCTATGCCCCCGCTGATTTCCAAGCTTTGGGAACCGAAAAGGCCAACTACTACATCAACTTGGCTATGTTCTATTTCCAAGATAAAGAAGACAACGAGTCTGCCGGAAAAACTTTGGAAGAAGGCTTAGCCGAATTCCCTAGCAACAAGGATATACGCAACCTCACTGTAGAGTACTATATCCGTACAAACAAGCTAGAGCAAGCCATTAGCGACTTGGAAAAATCAGTGGCTGACAGCCCCAATGATGCTGACTTGGTATACAACCTAGGCATCATCTACGAAAAATCAGGCAATACTGACAAAGCCAAAGAATGTTACCGCAAAGCCATCAGCATAGACAGCAAGCACGTAAACGCTCGCTACAACTTGGCAGCACTTCCTTATAACCAAGCTGCGGCTATTCTGAAAGAAGTACGCAATATGGATGATAAAGAATATGCCAAGAATGGTAAAGCAAAGGAAAAGGAAGTAGAAGACAAATTCCGTGAGTCATTGACCTTGTTTGAAGCCCTCCGTGCCGAAAACGTACAAGATGCTAATGTTCGCCAAGGTGTACTCATTGCCTTGCAAGGTATCTACAGCAGACTCAAAATGAACGATAAGTTCGAAGAAGTAACCGCCGAGCTAGACGCAATGAACTAAGCCGCGCTTGCGCTCTTCAGATCATCTGTTGACTAACGGCCCTTGCCCAACGGCGAGGGCTGTTGTTGTTTTGGTATTTGACACAAAACACCCACACACCCAGTCCGATTTGTTATGCCTGTTTCGTTTTACCCCGGCCCTTCAGAAGTATATCCCCGTATCCCCGAGTACGTGCAAGAGGCTTACCAAGAAGGCCTGCTAAGCAGCAACCACCGCAGTGAAGCCTTTATGCGCCTCTGGGCTCAGACCAAGCAGCTACTCCAACAGCAACTCGAAGTGCCCGAAGCATATGAGGTGATTTGTGTGTCTTCGGCCACAGAATGTTGGCAGAGCTTGGCCTTGTCGTTGGCTTTCTCCGAAAGCCTACACCTCTACAGCGGGGATTTTGGAAAAAAATGGGCTCAGTATACCCAAGCTCTCCGCCCCGAGGCCGTCGTGAGGCACTTGGCCTTTGGCCTCGACGAAGACCCCTCGCCCCTGCTCGAAGCCCAACTACAAACCCGACCGCCTGATTTGCTCTGCCTGACTTATGTCGAAACCTCCAACGCCACCCAACTGCCGGAGCAGCTCTGGTCAGTACTGCGCCGGAACGCCCCCCACACGCTAGTGGCTGTAGACGCAACCTCGGCAATGGGTGGGGTACGCCTACCCTGGCACCTAGGAGATATCTGGTATGCCTCTGTACAAAAATGCTTGGGACTGCCTGCCGGTATGGGGCTGCTCATTGTGTCGCCTAGGGCCATCCAGAATGCCTACCAACAAGGCGAAACGCGCTACTACCACTCGCTCATTGCACAGGTAGAAAACACCCGCAAACAACAAACTACCCATACGCCCAATGTCTTGGGTATCTACCTACTCGCCCGCACACTGGCCGACAACCCGCCCATTGGCACTACCCACCAACGCCTCCAACAACAGGCCCAGGCTTATACCGCTTGTCTGGAAACACACCCTCAGCTATCCTTACTGGTTAGTAATGTAGCTGTGCGTGCCCCTACTGTGTTGGCCATCAAAGCCGCCCCCGAAGTCCTGACACAACTATATCAAAAGGCCGCCACAGCCGGAATGACCTTGGGCAATGGCTATGGCGCTTGGAAACACCATACCCTGCGGGTGGCCAACTTCCCGGCCATCGCCACAGAAGCCCACCAAGGCCTGATAGATTTGCTAAATCAATATAGATTTTAGGGAATAAAACTTAACACATTGATATTACTGGCTTAGCGTACAATTGAAAGCAAGATTGTTTTTTTGCACTTACGATGCTAAGCCTTTTATCATACTTTTATTACAAGTCGAACTCGATTCCTATGGGTCAAAGACGAATTCTGTCTCTATTGGAGACACTACACCAGCCCAACAGGCTGGATGTAAACGCGATGTTGTCGCAATACTATGCTTTCAGCGCCGAACAACTAGAGCGTTACCTCGAAGAGCTGGACTGGATAAGCCTGAGCCTAAACGAAGTCCTGCCCTGGAGTGAGACACTGTTGCGCCGGTTTGAGCCTTACTGGGAGTGGGACTTGCTCAGCGAAAACCCCACCCTGCCTTGGAGCGAAGCCCTTATCGAAAAATACAAAGGCCGCTGGGAGTGGCAAGAGTTTGGCCTCAACGAAAACCCCGCCCTGCCTTGGAGCATCGACCTTTTAGAACGCTATGCCAAGAAATGGAATTGGGAGCACCTGAGCGAAAACCCACACCTCAACTGGACTCCCGAGATGCTCATGCGCTTCGAAAAACAATGGCGCTGGGAAGAGCTCAGCAGCAACCCCGGCCTGCCTTGGGACGAAGAACTCTTGCAGCTCTTTGAACACCGCTGGAACTGGGACAGGCTTTGCGAAAACCAAGGTATCCTCTGGACTTATGAGCGCCTACAACGCTACCAAGAGCGCCTCGACTGGGCACAGCTCTGCTACAACGAAAGTCTGCCCTGGGGGGCTGAATTTATCCAAAAACACGCTCAACATATTGACTGGCATTCGCTTAGTGCCAATGAAGGCTTCCCTTGGAGTATGGACTTGATCGAAAAATATGCCGACCAGCTTGACTGGGGCGAAGACGGCCTCAGCGACAACAGCCGCCTGCCTTGGTCGAAGACCTTGCTCCAAAAATACCAACATCGCCTCAGCTGGGAAATGCTCAGCTGTAATCCCGCCCTGCCCTGGGATATAGAGCTCATCGCCCAATACCAAGACCGCTGGGACTGGGAGCAGCTCAGCGCCAACCCCGCCCTGCCTTGGGACGAAGCCCTACTGTTGCGCTTCGAAACTCACTGGAACTGGGACTTGATCTCAATCAATAAAGGGGTGTACGAAAAGATGTTTGCCCCACAGCTAGACTTAGTCGTGATTGAGCAGTGGTTGGATAGCTAAGCGCTTGTTGACAATTCACACCACTGGACATTTTTCAAATCCCACAGCCACAACTGTGGGCGCTAAGTCTCGTTGTATTCCCAAAATGAAGCCGCAGCTTGTCTCGGAGCTGGAGCTCCGAGACACTTTGTTAAAAAATGTCCCCTATCATTCCGCCTCTCCGGCAAAGCAAAACTCTTGGTGCCGCTCCGACCGCTGTGGGTAGCTCGTCTCGCCTATCAAGCGGCCTTCGTACACCAGGTCGGAGTGGTGTTCTATAGTCAGTCCCTGCGCAAACAACCATAGTTTACGCCGACAGACAAGGGCACAGGCCGTGGGGTGAAATATTGGTCGTCGGTGATGGCTTTGCGGCTGAAGTTGGGTATAAATAAGCTGCCTTTTCGGCCATACATTTTGTTATAAGCCTGTGTATATCCATTAAAAAAGTGAGAGAATTGTTTGCTGATAGCGTTCGAAAACCCTCCAAGGGTTGGTTATTTTAACTGCAAAAACTCCAATACAACATCTTCGCTTCTTATTTTGATCATCAGGTGAAAGTAGTTAGACATCAAACAGTATACATAAGTATCGGCAATGGGATAGATGTAATCGACATACTTGCGGAGAAAGTATAGACTGCTTCGGGAAGAAGAGGAGGGGGTGCTTTCTTCATACGCTTTTGGTTTTTTACACCTGACGGTTTTTTCACATCCTCAGCCATTTATATTTATTTTTCAAAAATTTTTTGTATTTCAAGACTCATATAGCTATATTTATAGCAGTACTGCTACTTTTACCTATAGTCTATGATACAAAGAGATAACCGTGAACAATGGCGAATAAAGCGCGTTTTTGAGTTGATTCAGATGTTGGTTGAAAAACCTCCTAAGACGGTTAAACAACTGGCGGCCAACCTTAGTGCCACTTATCGCACTATCTACCGAGATTTAATACTGCTCGAAGAATTGGGCTACCCAATAGAAAAAGATTTCTATGATCGATATTTTATTGTAGATGACCTTGATGGCACAGTCAAAAGTAGTTTTAGCCCACAAGAAGCATTGCTTTTGCAAGAGCTTATCAAAAGCGCTGTAGAAGCTCAGCACCCGCTCAAAGAGCCTATCCTCAAAAAACTATATCACCATTCTATATTTCGGCCTATGGCCAATACCTTGTTGCGTAGCCAACAAATTGTACGGAACATCAACACCCTCATTGATGCTATCACCCATCATCGACAGGTGCTCCTGAAAAACTACCACTCTGTAAAAAGCCAACACATTAGCAACAAGCTAGTAGAGCCTCTAGCCTTTACCCCAAACTATCAACGCCTATCAGCATACGACCCTGAAGCCGGTATCGTAAAAGTATTCAAACCATCACGCCTACAACAAGTAACATTACTAGATACTGCTCGAAGCTATACCGGAGAGGCTCTGCCGCCAGATGTTTTTGGAATGGTAGGCAACCCTTTTGAGGTAGTACTGGCTCTTTCTGATCGCGCCTACCGTCTTATGATAGAAGAATACCCCGAAACCCAAATTTATATAGCCCATCACCCTGAAGGATACCTGGCGAAAATCCCAGTCCAAGACGAACGTGGCATAGGTAGATTTGTATTGGGGCTATTGGGCGAAATCAAAATTATTGCTCCACCACACTTCAAGGCATACCTCCAACAACGCCTTAAAAATACGGATTTATAACCCATTGACATTCCCTGTCAATGAGATTGACTTTTTTTGTAAAAATAAAAATGGTAGAGATATGAATGAAATAGTTTTTAAGAGGACTTCTAATGTGTTTCTCAATACAGGAATAGTGGCTCTACATCACTATCTTGAAAGATACAAATTTCCTGATGCAGAAACGCAGCTCTCAGATGAGGAACTTTGGTATGAACTGAATAAAGACCAACTATTGGTCAGAAGTAATCGCCTTCTTGAGATTTTGGAGCAGGTGTATTATTTGATGGGGAGAGAAGTGTATGATACAGCAAATAAAAAGGCACTGCAAGAGAATTCAAACGCATACTATATTTCATCAGAAAATAGATTTGTAAGGTTTCCTGCAATGAATACGTATGGTTTGGCTGCTTTGATAACTAATAATGCTGCTGGGAAAACAATAAAATTTGAGAATACAAAAAGAAGAAAATACCTCCTAAAGCAAGGAGAAACAGAACTTGTGCAAAAGTTTGTAGATTACTTTGAGCAAAACAGTATGAAGCTGTTAGAGCAACTTTATTTTGAAGAGCCCTATGTCAAAATAACAAGAATTGATATAGATAAAAAGTATTTTGAAGAGGGAAATGATATTTGCTACCTGACAGGAGAGCGTTTTAAAAAACTGGTTGATACAACTAATATATCTCCTTTTTTTGCAGGACTATTAAATTTTGCTTCTTTCTTGAAAGATAGTGATAAAAAAATAAGTTGGAAAGCTATGTATCTAAGCCGATTCTCACCAAAGTTTTGCTTTTATATGTACATAGCTGGTTTAAAGTCTTTAGTGTGTTATTTGATTGATTCAAATAGCTTAGTAAGCTTGAAAAGTTTTTATCAAAATTACAAGTCTATTTTTAGGAGTGATTATGAAATGTTAGAAAATAACTTTATGGCTAATTTCAAGCTTCACAGCTTCAAACAAGTTGCAAAAGATACTGATAAAAGAGATGAGGGCAGCAAAGATTACTCTGAGCAATTTGAAATTTTATTTATGCTGATTTATACCATATATTATCAGATACTCTACAACAAAGGAATTTCAAAGCCTGAAGAAATAGCCCCAGATGACATCTTTGCAGCATTGAGCACCCAAAAAGAGTCTTTCAACTTGGTTTCATTCAAGGCTGATGAGTTTGCCTCCACACTAAGACCTAATAGTTTTGAAAACTTCAATCAATTCAAATTTACGATTCGACTAATTATTCATCTGGAAAAGAATGGTATAGTCTTTTCTCAAATATTGAGCAGTCTGAAATTTATAAAAACCTCAGACAGGAATTCAAAAAATTCTTACCGATTAGAAAGGCAAGTCAGAAATAGTATCCTTGAAAAAATACTCAAGCAAAAATCTATTCTTACTGATATAGAAAATCTATTCTACAATTGCTTCACCTACTTAAATTCTGGGGATGCTATTGGTTTTAAGAACTTTAAAATGCTTTTAGATTTAGTTAATTTGTACGAACCCATAATGTATCAACCTATGGAAAAAGAAGAACTCCAACGCCTGCAAGAAAGAGCCATCAAATTAGGCTCAAGTATTGGTATTAGCATTTCTAACTACGATGGGGGCGATAAGTCAGCCAATGCTAAAAAAGCAAGAACTTACATTATTGGCTTGCACAAAGCTCGTAATGCTGAGCAGTTTAGAGAAGCAATTATTCGCCTACAAACCAAGTATGGTATAGTAGTGAGTAATGAGCTTTTAGAAGGCTTGAATGAGGAAACCTACGAGTTCATTAAGCAATTTGCTGTTATTAGTGCATTAAATATACTTAATTCTATTTTACAATCTAAATCCGATAAAAAAGATGAAAACAAATAGTATTACTATCACTTACCTTTCAAAAGTAAGCTTTGCAAGCCTCAACGGAGCCGACAAAGATGTGGATAATATCAATCCGATTAAAAAAATAACTTTGAGCAACGGACAAGAGTTGCCCTATGTTTCTTCACAGGCTCTTAGACGTGCTTTAAGAGATATTTTAATAGAGATGGGATTTGCAAAATCTGAAATTCAGGAAGCGAGTGCTAAAAAAGGAGCACCAAAAACACAAATTAAACCTTTTGAATATATTGAAGACGACTTGTTTGGTTATATGGACGCTTCGCCAGCCAAAGAAGAAAAAACAAAGGGTACTTCCACAGTGCGTACCTCTCCGATACGAGTAGAGGCTTTGGTAGCTTTGTCTGATTACAAAGGAGATTTAGATTATGCCACAAATTTTATGGGTAAAGGCTATAAAACTGATAAGGGAGAAGATATACAGCCTAACATCTTTGAAACAGAAGTACACTCTGGAGTTTATAGAGGTACTATTTTGATAGAGTTGGACAGAATAGGAAGCGGACAGGGTTTTGAAGGAGGTGAGTTATCCAACGAAGAAAAAGCCAGAAGGGTATTGGCATTTTTAGATGCTTTCCAAAACTTATGGAGTAGCGGCAGACAGACACGCTTCCTAGCTGACATATCACCTAAATTTATTGCAGCGGCTTGTATGAAGGTGAAAAATCCGATTTTTTTAGAAGCTGTAAATATAGGAAAAGATGGGAGAATCAACTTTGAGCAACTAAAATCAGTATTGTCGGATTACGAAAGATTTATTCAAGATGCTGTCTTTGCAGGGCAAGAAGCAGTCTTTGAGTTAGGAGAAAACGTGAAAAATCTAAAAGAAGGTTTTGCCACGATTGCCAACTGGATAAAAGAATATTACAAATAAACTAATTTGATATGCAATATTGTGTCATAGAAATTCACACACAAACAGCAACCTTCAGAAACCCAGAGTTTCAGAATTTCCATAAATCTTTATTGCTGCCCCCGCCAACAACACTGATTGGTGTGGCGGGGGCGGCATTAGGCTTTAGTCCTAAAGCTGCTCAGGCTTATTTTGAAGAAGATACTTTTTGGATAGGTGTATATGGTACTTCAAGAGGACAAACCAAAGACTTATGGAAGTACAAAACTTTGTCGAATGAAGAAGGTAAAGAAAGTAGTATTGTCCTGAAGGAAATCCTTTATGACAATCACTTTTTCTTGGTGTATGGTTGTGAAAATGCAGACAAGGTAAAAGAAATAGAACAAGCCTTTTTGAGTCCTGTATATGCCCTTAGTTTGGGGAATAATGACTCTGTGGCTAAAGTGATAAAGACACAACTTTACGAAGAAGTTGCCACTTCAAGACTCATAGAAAACTGCCTGATAGAAGGCGATATTATAGATGAAGTACTATCTAATGTAGAAAAAGATATGAATTTCTCTATCTATTCAACTTCTGAGCCTATCGTATTTGATTTGCCAACAAGCTTTATGTATGAAACTGATTATGGTATAAGGAGAGTAGTTGCACGCCAGCAAATTTCTTTTATAGGAAATGCTATGAAGTTGAATATAGATAAGCAAGGTATCTTTTATAAAGACAAATTTATTCCTGTATTTCCATTAAAAACTCTAAATTATGCTGGATAATATTTTAGCAAAGTCTGACCCAAAAGAAAGTTTGGTAGAACATACTACCAATGTAGTAGTTCAGTGGCAATACTTAAAAAAAAGATATGAGAAAGTACTTAATCAATCCGATGATTTTTGGAGCAAGTCGTATCTTTCTGCTCTTTTTCACGATTTTGGAAAAGTAGCTGATAACTTTCAAGATGTAATGCATGCGAAAAAAAAATACGATACAAACTACATACGCCACGAGTTTTTATCAGGAATGATTTTATTGGCATATAATATTTCTGAATATCAAAAAGAACCTAATAGCTTGTTTGCAGTATTTAGTCATCATAAGCCTTTGACCGACGAATTGTTTAGAGAACAAGATAGTAAAGCAGATATACGTATTGATGAGAACAACCTGAAAAATCTATTTGTTTGGTTCAATCAGCAACTAAAAAATCATCATTTAAAAGAATTACCTGCGGATTTAGGAAAGAATATATTAAAGCAATTTCAAAAAAATGATGATGGAATCAATTTTCTGTACTATAAATTTACAAAATTTTTTGATAATTTTCGTAAAAATATAGGAATTAATGCTTTCCATACTCGCAAAGAATACATTTTATATAAAGCATTGCTTAATATTGCTGATTGGACAGCATCGGCTCATCAAGAATTACCAAAAGGATTAATATTTACGCAAGATTTTCTAAGAGATAAAATTGTTGAAAAATTACGAGAGGATGGAAAGATACAAATTGCCAATAAATTTAATTTTAGACGATTTCAACTAGAAAGCATTAGGCAAGGCTCTGTATTAGCTATTGCCCCTACTGGAAGTGGAAAAACCGAAGCAGCTTTACTATGGGCTTCCCAAAAAAAAGAATTTGAGAAAATTATTTACCTTCTTCCCACAAGGGTAACTTCTAATGCTATCTATCAAAGATTGATTAGCTACTTTCACAAAAGCAACTGTGCTGTCGTTCACTCGTCAGCATTTCTATTCAGAAAAAATTTAGAAGATGGCTTTAGTAAAGGGGATTATCTAAAAGATAAGACTTTTTTTAAGAATGTGAGTGTTTGTACCATCGACCAAGTGCTTACACAGGGCTTTAATTTAGGCTTTTGGGAAATAAAAACCTTTCATTTATTGAAGGCAAAGGTTATTATAGATGAAGTACACTTGTACGAACCTTATACGTTGGGTTTGCTCATAGCCACCATCAAATACTTGAAGAAAGAGTTTGAAACAGAGTTTTATATAATGACGGCTACAATGCCCAAACAGCTTCAAAATTTGCTTCAAAAAACTTTAGATATTTCAGATGAAGGAATAATCAAAGATTCAGAATTGCTTGAACAAGCCCGTAATACTTTTGAGGTTAGAGATGCTTTGATAGATGAATTGGATAGCGAAATAAAATCTGAGTTGTCACAGAAAAAGAAAGTGCTGCTGGTAGTAAACACGGTTGATGAAGCTATTAGATTGTACGAAAAATATAAGAATTCGTGTGAAAATGTAATTTGTTTTCACTCACGTTTCATACAAAAAGACCGTTTGGAGAAGGAAGCAAGAATTCTTGAATTAGAAAAATCAAATGAGCAAGTACTTTTAATAGCTACACAAGTTGTAGAGGTTTCTTTGGATATTGATTTTGATGTTCTATTTACCGAAAACGCCCCCATAGATGCTATTATCCAAAGAGCAGGTAGAGTAAATAGGAAAAGACTCAAGGATTATTCAAAGGTAGTCGTATTCAAACATCAAAGTATTACAGAGGAAGCTATCTATAACAAGGAGAACTTTTTGAGTCGTACTTTTGATGAACTAAAGAAACTACACGGAAAAAAACTCACAGAAGCCCAACTGATTGAGCTTGTAGAAAAAGTTTATGAAAACTACAATATCAACGAAGATAAGTATTACAAAAAAGGTTTGGAAGCTTATCAAAAAATTCAAAGAGATAATCTTCATTTTATCAAAGATAATCTAGGCTTGGAGGAATCTTACACTCGTGAAGGTTTGGATAGTGAAAATATAATACCTGATGTATTCCAAGAAAAGTTGGTAGGTGCATCAATATTTGAAAAGTCAAGGTATGAACTTGCCATCACAAGAAAAAGAATGTTATCAGGTAAAATAATAAAAGACACGGAGCATCAATGGATAAAATATTTTGAATGTGATTATGATGAGCATACAGGTTTGAAATTTAAGAAAAAAGCAGGTAACCAAAGTACAATCCTATGACCCAAATCTCCACCACCCTGATTCGGTTTCCCGAAATCAAATTACCGACTTCGGCAGCGCAGCAGCTAAGAGGTTATTTTGGTAATTTGTTCAAAGAGCAATCTCCTTTGTTGCACAACCACTACGAAGATGGCAAAAGCATCTATCGCTATCCTTTGGTACAATACAAGGTGATAGACAAAGTGCCCACGCTGCTGGGCATTAATGAGGGGGCGCAACTATTGGTACAACTTTTTCTGAAAATCAAAGAAATAGACCTATCGGGCAGGAAATACCTCATACAAAGCAAAAATATTGAAGCGCTCACAAGCCCCCTCGAAGTAAAAAATGAAGAGCTTTTTCAGTATAAGTTCAAAACACTGTGGTTGGGACTCAATCAGGAGAACCATAAAATCTACAAAAATCTACAAGACGACAAAGAGAAGCAAAAGCTGTTGGAAAAGATTCTGACAGCCAACCTTATCTCGCTTTCCAAAGGGCTGGGCTATACGGTCAAGGATAAAATTATGGTCAAATCGCAACTTTTGGAGAAAAGCACCAAGTTTAAAGGCGAAGAAATGCTGGCTTTTTCGGGGCAGTTTATTTGTAATATGCAAATTCCCAAGCTTTTGGGCATTGGCAAGGCAGTATCCAGAGGCTATGGGGCGGTGATACAGGTATAAAAAGAAGGCTTATGGAACTCATCATCAACTCTTATGGAGCTTACCTGCACGTCAAAGAGCAGATGTTTGAGGTAAGGCTCAAGCCCAAAGGGGAAACACAGCCGCAGATACACCATTTTGCCGTACACAAAGTCAAGAGTATATTGATGGCTGTGGGCACAGCCTTGAGTACAGATGCTATCAAACTAGCGATGTATCATAATATCGATATTGTATTTTTGGAACACAATGGCCATCCGCTAGGGCGTGTTTGGCATAGTAAGCTAGGCAGCACCACCAAAATCCGAAAGAAACAACTAGAGGCGAGCCTATCACCTAGAGCTATCGACTTTGTAAAGCACTGGGTGGGGCACAAAGTCGAAAATCAGTTGCTATTTGTCAAGGGTTTGGGTAAACACCGCGCCCAACATCTACCTTACCTACAAGAAAAAATAGACAAACTCAGCGCACTCAAAACCGCCATAATGGCGCTAGAGGGCACAATGGTAGCCCATATAGCTGATACCTTGCGTGGGCTGGAGGGCACAGCCGGAAGATTGTATTTTGAAACCCTGAGCTTTGTGTTGCCCAAAGCCTATCGGTTTGAAGGTCGAAGCAGCCGACCTGCAAAAGATGCCTTCAATGCCTTGCTCAATTATGCCTATGGGGTGCTCTATTCCCGTGTGGAGCGAGCGCTCATCATTGCCGGGCTTGACCCATATGTAGGCTTTTTGCATCGGGATGATTACAATCAGCTCAGTTTTGTATTCGATTTTATTGAGCCGTTCAGAACCTTTGCCGACAAAACCGTCTTCAGGCTTATGGCCGCTAAGAAAATCAATAAATCGCATACCGATGACATCACCAACGGTGTATCACTCAACAAGGAGGGGAAGGCGCTGTTGATGCAAGCTTTTGGGGAATATCTCGACCAAGATACAATCCGTTATCGTGGCCGCAACCAGACACGTGGCAATATCATTCAGCTCGAAGCCCACCGATTTGCACAAATACTACTCGAGACAACTGATTTTGAACCCCAAAACACATCCCAACGATGATTTTATGGATTCTGTATGATATTGAAAATGACCGCGCCCGTACCAAGGTAGCCACAGCCTGCAAACAAGCAGGGCTACATAGAGTACAGTATTCTTGCTTTTTGGGCGAAATAGAGGCCGACATGCGTGATACTTTGGGTCTCAAAATAAGGGCGCTCATAGACGAAGACAAAGATAAGGTATACCTCTTTGCTATGAATCAAACGCAACTACAACAGTGTCAGATGCTTGGACAGGCTTTTGATAAAAAACTGATTACAGACCAAATAAAGATACTCTTCTTATGAAATCCTCAGACACCCCCACTATCAGCCTGACTCCCTCACACATCATAGAATACTTATACTGCCCAAGGTTCACTTATTTTGAATATGTATTGGCGATTCCGCAGTATGAAACCAAAAACTACAAGGTAATGCGCGGAAGAGCGCTACACGACCAAAAGCTTGAAAACAACAAAGCATACTTGCGAAAAAGAGTTGGTGCTATAGACAAATACCTCGACCAATACCTGACCAACGCCTTTGTGCGTGGACGGGTAGACGAAGTGTTGTTGTTGGCTGACCACACGATGGCTCCCTTAGATTACAAGTTTGCGCTATACCACGATAAGGTATACCATACATACCTCACACAACTATACTGCTATGCTTGGCTGATAGAGGATAATTTTGAGTACGAAGTTGAGAAGGGGTTTCTAGTATATACCAGAAGCCAAAACAAGCTAGTGGAGGTGCCCATCAAAACTAATGACAAAAAATTGGTTGCTAAAGCCGCACAGGCCATTGGCGATATTATAGCCAACAATAGTTTTCCAAAACCTACCAAATATCGAAAAAAATGTTTAAATTGCACTTACCGAAATATATGCGTTCGATAATACGCACGAATACCACCCACTAATTTATTTCTATCGCTTCGATTTTCAATTATAAACCCCTCATTACAAATGAGTTATGAATTCGGAAAACCCCCTAAAGACAGTCTCAAACAAGGCTTAAAGCCCAACATCGGCTCGAGTTTAGGCTTACCTAAAAACACACAAACCTCTGATAAT